>NZ_JADMOD010000001.1:0-435885 GCF_015558525.1 Anaeromassilibacillus sp. D41t1_190614_C2
ACGCTGCCGGGGCGCACTTTTAAGGTGACCCCATCCAGCGCTTTCACGCCAGGGAATACTTTGGTGATGTTGTTCATCTCCAGCACGTATTCACCCATTGCATCAGTCCTCCTCCCATTGCTTTCTTCTTCATGCTTTTGTAACTCCTCGCAGGATAAAATTAGCGGGTCATACAACTATAATATATAAGAAAACACCTAATATATAGCTATATTAACCTGTTTTGTATATAAATTAGTTGCATAACCAATCAATTAAATTATAGGAACAAAAAGCAGGGTTGTCAATATAAAATAAAAAGTTGTAGGAAGATCGAAGAAATTCGTAGACTTTTAGAGGATAAGTTTAAACCACTAAAACGATAAAAGTGATAGAGTCGAATTTTCATTGACATTCTTTTTCCGTTAAGCTAAAATTTAAAGGAAGAGTTTATAAAGGAGCAAATATCCTCGCTATTGGAGGGACGACAGATGCATGGGCCATATTGGGATTACATCAAGATTTTTTCCGTAATCTATTGGCAATCGCAAAGCTTCTGCGCGAAACGGTTGAAAGACTTGGGCGTGACCTGCGGGCAATTTATGTACATCCTTTGTATTTGTGATAATCCTGGGATCTCCCAGGAGAAGGTTGCGGAAAGCACTTGCATCGACAAGAGCACCGTGGCAAAGGCCGTACAGCAGCTTCTGCAAGGCGGGTTTATCACGCGGCAGATCAGCGCGGAGGACCGGAGAGTCAATGAATTGTATCCCACAGAAAAGGCGAAGGAGATCTATCCAAAGATTGTGGAGATCATCGATAGCTTTAATATGGGGCAGCTCGAAGGTTTAACCGATATCGAACGGGATATTTTTATGCGTTTGCTGCAAAAAGTCTTTAACCATGTGAAGCCAAAGACATAGCGCATATCTGTAAAAGCATAAAAAGGGAGGACGCACACTGGTGCGTCCTCCCTTTTTCAGCGAACCCGTTTAACGGCGAGAATCCCCGGTGCCGTCATAGGCCGGTTTTCGAAAGAACCGGCGGGTTTGTTTATGGAAGCCACGGGCGGTGCTTCTTTTTGGGCGGATAGGGCGCCCGTTCGTCCGTCAGCTCCGCCAAGTAGTCCATGCTGGATTGGTAGAAGCTTGCCAGACGAACAAGAATCCCTAAAGGGACACGGGATGTTCCATCTTCGTATTGGGCGTACGTTTCCGACGATATATGTAAAATCTTTGCAACGCCCTTTTGCGAAAGGCCGCATTCTATCCGCAATGCACGCATACGAGAAAGCATTTCTTTCACCTCCTCAGCTATATTAATAAAGTTCTTCGGAATGTGGAAAGTTTTAAGGGGAATTCCCTTGCGTAAAGATTTTGCGATGGCTTTAAGAGGGAAAGAGACGAAATTCCGCGGTTCGTCCTCTTTATTAAGCGCTGCAAATATGCTATGATATGAATATCAATATCTGCCTGGCCGGTGGGACGGTGCAGGTGGGGAAACGGGGGAAACAATGTCTGACGTAATCAGAGTATTTGTCGAAAAGAAACCCGGCTTCGACGTGGAAGCACAGCACATGAAGGCGGACCTGGTGGAAAACCTGGGGATGCCGGTCGAAGATTTGAAACTGCTGAACCGGTACGACGTTTCCGGGTTGAGCCGTGAAGAGTTCGAGGCCGCACGCGGCACCATCTTTTCCGAGCCAAATGTCGATACCGTTTATGACGAGGAATATCCGCTGCCCGAGGGATATTCCGTTTTTGCCATGGAATACCTGCCCGGCCAGTACGACCAGCGGGCGGATTCCGCTGCACAGTGCGTGCAGCTGCTCACCCAGGGTGAGCGGCCGCAGGTGGTCACCGCCCGCGTGATTGCGATCAAAGGGAACCTGGACAAGGAGAAGCTGGATAAGATCAAGAATTACCTGGTGAACCCGGTGGAGAGCCGCCTGGCCTCCCTGGACAAGCCCGAGTCCCTGGATATGCAGGCGGATGTGCCGCCGGATGTGGCGCGCGTGACGGGCTTTATCTCCTGGGATACGGACGAAATGGCTGCTTATTATGAAAAGATGGGCTTTGCCATGACGATGGAGGATTTGCTCTTCTGCCGCGACTACTTCAAGAACGAAGAGAAACGCGATCCCAGTGTGACGGAACTGCGCGTCATCGATACCTATTGGAGCGACCACTGCCGTCACACCACCTTCTCCACACGCCTGGAGCATATCAAAATTGCAGAGGGCGCGCTGAGCGAGGCAATTGAGGAGGCGTTGCAGGCGTATTATGACGCCCGCAAGGAGGTTTACGGGGAAGATACCGACCGGCCGGTGTCCCTGATGGATATGGCAGTCATCGGCATGAAGCTGCTGCGCAAGCGCGGCCAGATCCCGGACCTCGACCTCAGCGACGAGATCAACGCCTGCTCCATCGAGGTGCCGGTCACAATCGACGGCAAAGAGGAGAAGTGGCTCGTCCAGTTTAAGAATGAGACGCACAACCATCCGACGGAAATCGAACCGTTTGGCGGCGCGGCGACCTGCTTGGGCGGCGCGATCCGCGACCCGCTGTCCGGGCGGGCGTATGTCTATCAGGCCATGCGCGTGACCGGTTCCGGGGACCCGCGCGTCCCGTTTGAAGAGACGCTGCACGGGAAACTCCCAACCCGCAAGATCACTACCGGCGCGGCCAGCGGCTACAGCTCCTACGGCAACCAGATCGGCCTGGCGACCGGCCAGGTCACCGAGCTGTACGACCCCGGTTATGTGGCGAAGCGCATGGAGATCGGCGCGGTGATCGGCGCCTCCCCGAAGGAGAATGTGGTGCGCGAGCAGCCGCAGCCGGGCGACATCATCGTCCTGCTGGGCGGCAGCACGGGCCGTGACGGAATCGGCGGTGCGACCGGTTCCAGCAAGGCGCACACGGAGAAATCGGTCGAGGTGTGCGGCGCCGAGGTGCAGAAGGGCAACCCGCCCACCGAGCGCAAAATCCAGCGCCTGTTCCGCGACCCGAAGGTCTCCCGCCTGATTAAACGCTGCAACGACTTCGGCGCAGGCGGCGTCTGCGTGGCCATCGGCGAGCTGGCGGATGGCCTGGAAATCGATCTGAACAAAGTCCCGAAGAAATATGAAGGCTTGGACGGCACGGAACTGGCGATCTCTGAATCCCAGGAGCGTATGGCGGTCGTGCTGGCCCCGCAGGATGCGGAGGCCTTCTGCGCCGCCGCTGCGGAGGAGAACCTCAACGCGCAGGTGGTGGCCGTGGTCACCGAATCGCCGCGCCTCAAGATGGAATGGCGCGGGGATACGATCGTCAATATTGCGCGCGCCTTCTTGAATACAAACGGTGTGACGCAGCGCACGGATGTGGAAATCGAAGCGCCGGACCCGGATGCGTACTACCGCAAGCAGGTTCCGGAGTGCCTCAAGGGGAAGCGGCTGGCCGAAGCCTTCCAGGAGAACTTGGCGCGGCTGGAAGTTTGCTGCCAGAAGGGGCTTGCCGAGCGCTTTGACGCGAGCATCGGCGCGGCCACGGTTTTGATGCCGTTCGCAGGGAAATACCAGTTGACGCCGGAAGAGGCGATGGTTGCGAAGCTGCCGGTGATCCATGGGGAGACGGACGACGCCACAGCGATGAGCTATGGCTACATCCCCGGGATTGCGCGCTTCTCACCGTTCCACGGGGCTGCCTACGCCGTCGTGGAGAGCCTTTCCAAGCTCTGTGCAGTGGGTGCAGACCCGCTCAGCTGCCGCCTGACCTTCCAGGAATATTTTGAGCGGCTCCGCACGGACCCGAAGCGCTGGGGCAAGCCGGCGGCGGCGCTGTTGGGCGCGTTGTCCGCCCAGCTCGGCATGGGCCTGCCTTCGATCGGCGGCAAGGACAGCATGTCCGGTTCGTTCGAGCAGATGGACGTGCCGCCCACGCTGGTCAGCTTTGCCGTCGCAATGACGAAGGCGAGCAAGACGATTTCGGCGGCGTTCCAGCATGCGGGGTCCCGCGTCGTGCTGCTCCCGCTGCCGGAGGACGCCAAGACTATGCTGCCAAACTGGGAGCGTTTGAAGAACTACTATAAGAGAATTGGAGAAAAAATCGCGGATGGGTCCATCCTTTCCGCATCGGTCGTCAAAGAGGGCGGCGCGGCCGCAGCGGTGGCAAAGATGTGCTTCGGCAACGGCATCGGCTTTGACTTCGATACGATGGACGAGGGAATCCTCTTTGCGCCCCTGTCCGGCAGCATCATCGTAGAGCTTGCGCCGGATGTGCCGTTTGAAAATTCGGCCGCGGTACTCTTGGGCAAAACCGTAGAACCGCAGGCCATTCAAATTGGCGGCGAGGTTCTCCCGCTGCAAAAGCTGGTGGAGAGCTGGACCGGTACGTTGGAGAAGATTTTCCCGAATCAGGCCCCGGCGGTCGCTTTGACAAAGGACGTGCCGCTCTATACGGCGCGCAATACGCAGGCCCCGGCGATCAAGGCTGCCAAACCCCGTGTCTTTATCCCGGTATTCCCCGGGACGAACTGCGAGTACGACACCGTCCGCGCGTTCGAAAAGGCGGGTGCGGAGACCGACGTCCTGGTGGTGCGCAACCTGTGCTCCGCGGACATTGAAACGACAATTGAACGCATGGAGAAGGCGATCCGCAACGCGCAGATCATCATGCTGCCCGGCGGGTTCTCCGGCGGCGACGAGCCGGACGGCTCCGGCAAGTTCATCGCAACCACCTTCCGCAACCCGAAAATCGCGGAGGCGGTCATGGATCTGCTCAAAAACCGCGACGGCCTGATGCTCGGCATCTGCAATGGCTTCCAGGCGCTCATCAAATTGGGCCTTGTCCCCTACGGCGAGATCCGCGAGACGAGCGAAACCGCGCCGACTCTGACCTTCAATACGCTGGGCCGCCACGTGTCCCGCATGGTGTATACGCGCATCACGTCGGTGAAATCCCCGTGGTTTGCCAGCTTACAGGCCGGGGATGTGGTGACGGTGCCGGTATCCCATGGCGAGGGCCGCTTTGTGGCGGACGACGAAACGCTGGCCCAGTTGGCCGCCAATGGCCAGGTTGCCACGCAGTATGTGGACCTGAATGGCAACCCGAGCGGCGACATCGCCTGGAACCCCAACGGTTCTGTCTGCGCGATCGAAGGCATCACCAGCCCGGACGGGCGCGTCCTGGGCAAGATGGGCCACTCCGAGCGCAAGGGCGAAAACCTGTACCGCAATATACCGGGTGAGAAAGACGCACGTATTTTTGAATCCGGTGTGGCATACTTTAAATAAATATAGAAGCGGATGGGACGGTATCCGCCAGAATCGAAAACAGTAGGAGCGAATTAGAAGGATGAATGACTTTTTCAGGCGCACATGGGCGGAGATCGACCTGGACGCCGTCGCACATAACTATCATCAGATCAAAGACCGGCTAAACCCAGGCACAAAGGTATGCTGTGTTATCAAGGCGGACGCCTATGGGCACGGGGCGGAACTTTTGGCGCGCGAATATGAGGAGCTCGGCGCGGACTGGTTTGCCGTGTCCAATTTGGAAGAGGCGATCCAGCTGCGCAACGCGGAGATCAGCCTGCCAATCCTGATTTTGGGGTATACGCCGCCGGAGTCGGCAGCGGAACTGGCCCATATGGATGTGGCGCAGGCGGTGCTTTCCCGTGAATACGGGGAGCGCCTTGCCGCCTGCGCGCGTGAGGCTGGCGTCACCGTGCGCGCGCATATCGTGGTGGACACCGGCATGAGCCGGATTGGTTTTCTATATCAGAACCCGGAGCGGGACGCGGATGCGATCGAAGACATTGCGGAGGTATGCGGGCTGGAGGGCTTGGATCCGGAAGGAATCTTCACCCACTTTGCCGTGGCAGATGAGGGAAACGACGGCCGTGGCTACACCCTTATGCAGCTCGACCTTTTTTTAAAGCTAATCGATCTTTTGGCCCAGCGGGGCATCACATTCCGCCTGCGCCATTGCGCCAATTCCGCAGCGGTTCTGGACTATGCGGATGCACAGCTCGATATGGTCCGTCCGGGCATTATCCTCTATGGCTTAAATCCGTCCCGTTCGATCAAAGAACCGCTTGATCTGCGCCCGGTGATGCAGCTCAAGTCCATTGTCTCGATGCTTAAAACCGTGGAGCCGCAGACCAGCATCAGCTATGGGCGGCGCTTCACAACGAAACAACGAACCGTGGTTGCGACCGTGCCGGTCGGCTATGCGGATGGGTATCCGCGCCACCTCTACCACCGCGCCAGCGTGCTGGTGAACGGCCAGCGCGCCAAGATCATCGGCCGCGTCTGCATGGATCAGCTGATGGTGAACGTCACCGATATTCCCGGCGTGAAAGAGGGGGATACGGTCACGCTCTTTGGGCACGACGGGGATGCATTCCTTCCGGTGGACGAACTGGCTGGCTACAACCATACCATCAGCTATGAGCTGGTCTGCTTGCTGAGCAAGCGCGTGCCGCGCATCTACTATCGTGGCGGGGAAGCGGTCGCAGAGCTGGACTATCTCTGCTCCGGAAATGGCAGATAAGAATTTCAAAATGGAGAAGCAAAGGGAAAACGGGGTTCTGTCCGGTTTTCCCTTTTTCTTTGAGATGTGCGGGCAGTGTGCCCTGGAACGCAGGCTGAGGCATCTGAAAGCGATGCAATATCAGAAAGAAATCTTAGATAGGTGTGGTTGATTCATGGACAAAAACGACCGGCGCGCCATTTGTACGGCGTATAAAGAGCGAAAAGGCCTTGGCGGGGTCTACAGCATCACCAACCGCGTGACAGGAGAAAAGCATCTGTTTTCAACGCCCAATCTACAGGGGGCGGAGAATCGTTTCGAATTTATGGTGCAAACGAATGGATGCACGGTTCTGTCCATTCAAAAGGAGTGGGCGTCCTATGGGCCGGATGCATTTTTCTTTGAAGTGTTGGAATCGATGGAACAGGGCGAAACGCAGGGTGCGCGCGAGTTCCGCGAGGACGTGAAAGCGCTGGAAGAGCTTTGGAAGGAGAAACTGGCCGCCGCCGCAAAATGAGCCCAAATAGAAAAAGGCCGCTGGAGAGCATTCTCCAGCGGTCTTTTGTGTTTCAAATGGTAGTTTTGTCCTTTATTGCACTTCTGGTTCTATATGTTCGAACAGATCGTCGTCAAAAAATTCCCGAAGGGTGATTCCGATTCCATCGCATAGCTTCTGTAGGGTGACAACGCCAGGATTTTGGCTTTTGGTATTTAGAATGCTGTAAACGGTTGAAGGGGAAATACCAGCTTGATTGGCCAGTGCGTTGATTGCAAGATCGTGTTCTGCACAGAGTCCCTGAATTCGTTTGGCAACTGCCTCTTTTGCATTCATACAAATCCTCCATCTTCGATATATCGCATATTTAGTGTATGAATGCTTGCGATATTATGTGTGGGATATATCCCAAATCATAAAATTGTGCTATAATATGGGATATATCGCACACAAGGAGGAAAATATGTCTGTTTGTTGCTTTGCCGGACATCGAGATGCAGAAGAAACCATACGCCCTATATTAGACGAGTCTATAAAATGGCATATACTTACAAAGGGAGTAACTGAATTTTTGGTTGGAACCTATGGGAACTTTGATCGGATGGCTTCAGCGTCTGTTTTAGAGAGGAAGAAAGAATATCCTTATCTTCGATTAACGCTCCTAGTCGCTTATCCACCTGCTAGGAAAAGAAACTTTTTGTCTGGATATGACCAAATGATCTATCCCGAAGGATTGGAACTGGTGCCGCCCAGGTTTGCTATTCCGGCGCTAAATCGCTATATGCTTGAAAAATCTGATTATTTGATTGCGTTTGTGAAGCGAAATTGGGGAGGCGCGGCACAGACACTCAAAAACGCAAGACGGCCGGAAGGACAAGGGAATTTGGTTGTTACCAATCTGGGAGAAAAATTGGAACGCAATATATCCGGGTAATGGATTGAATGATAAAGCATATAACATGCAAGAAGCCGCCAGAGAAAGCTCCGGCGGCTTCTTACTATGTAGACATAAGGGGATATAAAAACCTGATTTTATCAATAATTCTTAGCCAAGAGCTGGAAATAGGCCTTCGGATGCGCGCAAACCGGGCAGATTTCCGGCGCTTTCTTACCGATGACAATATGGCCGCAGTTGGAGCACTGCCAGATCATATCGCCGTCTCTGGAAAAGACCAATCCCTCTTCCACGTTCTTGAGCAAAGCGAGGTAGCGGGCTTCATGCTCCTTTTCGATCTTGCCGACCATCTCAAACAGGGCGGCGATGCGGGGGAAGCCCTCTGCGCGTGCATCCTCTGCAAAGCTGGCGTACATATCGGTCCACTCGTAGTTTTCGCCTGCGGCAGCGTCCTTCAGGTTCGTGGCAGTATCCGCGATCTCCCCGTCGTGCAGGAGTTTAAACCAGATCTTTGCGTGTTCCTTTTCGTTGTTGGCGGTCTCTTCGAAAAGATTGGCGATCTGCACATAGCCTTCTTTGCGCGCCTTAGAAGCGTAAAACGTATACTTATTGCGCGCCTGGGACTCGCCTGCAAATGCAGCCATCAAATTTGCTTCCGTTTTGGTACCCTTGATGTTTTCCATAACAAATCCTCCTTGAAATATTTATTAATAATAGGAGTTAATATTATTTTTATGCCTATATTTTACCTGCAAAGGGAGGTTTTGTCAAGGGGGATTTTTTAAAAATTGAGAATAATTCTTGATTTTAGGTAAAAGACTACTCTGCTTAGCGGGGAAAGGGATGCGGCATCCATATAGATGGCGTCAACTTTCTCATAGCTTTGTAGGTGGAAGCTTTTGCAGTGCCTCCTGCAATCCACGCAGTAGCTCTGCCTCCTGTCCGCCACAGTTAAAACCGCCCAGAGTGATGCCCGGCTTGATCTTTCCGTGAAAATCGCTACCACAGCTGACAGCTACGGAAAGCATCTCCGCCTGTTGTACATAGAAAGTAACCTGTTCGGGGGAGTGGTAACTGCTGTACGCTTCGATCCCGCGCACCCCTTGCTCCACAATGCCGTGCAACAAGGCAGTGCCCTCGTGGATGTTGTTTCCCGGATGCGCCAGCACGGGCAACCCGCCCGCGGAACGGACTAGGGCCACGGCTCCCTCTAAGCTTTGAAAGGCGACCGGCACATAGCCGGGCTTCCCCTGTGAGAAGAAGTCCCAATAGATGTTGACATAGGGGTTATCGCTGCGCGCGCCGCCCGGCCGGTAGGGGAGAAGGGCGGGGTTTTCCGGGTCCTGGACCAGGGCTGCCTCGGCGATCATTTCCCCTGTGACAATGCCGCCCTTTTCCCTGCGGAGGGGCTCTGCATCAAACTGAAAGCCCATCGAGTAGGCAAGTTGGATGCGCTGTTCCCCGGCAAGTTGTTCCTGCTTCTGAATCGCCTGTTCCGTTTGGGAAAAGCCGGGGTGATCCGGGTCGATCCAATAGCCCAGCAGGTGCAGGTCGATCCCTTGGTAGGTACAGTCCAATTCCACGGCGGGGATGCATTCGATTCCCAAGGAGGACGCATGGCGCACAGCGCGTGCGACGCCGCGGGTGCAGTTGTGATCCGATACAGCGGCAACGCGCACGCCGTTTTGGGCGCAAAGCTCCATCAATTCTTCCGGGGAATAGGTGCCGTCGTCGCTAAAATGGGTATGCATATGAAGGTCTAACCAGCTCATAATGGTCTCCTTTCCAGATAAGGAAATTTCCAATGGGTTCTTATCTCAGTATAGAGGAAATACAGAGAAAAACCAAGCGCGCTTTTCTCGCGAGGCCCAAACAGGCCGTCCATACAAAAACCTCCCGGCACGTCGGAAAACGTACCGGGAGGCAAAGAATCTGTGGCTTATGCGAAGAAACGATTATTCAACAATCGTTGCCACGCAGTGACGGACTGCGTTCTGGTTCGGCATGGTGGTGTAGATACCGGAGGAATCGCCCACTTTGCCGGTGGCCCAGATGCGGAAGTAGTAGTCGTTGCCGTCCTGCCGTACGAACTGGGTCTTGAATACGCCGTCCGTACCGCTGACGAAGAGCGGCGTTGCGCTGCTGCCGTCGATGACGGTCATCTTGAAGGTGTATGCCTGCCCCTTCTTGATGGAGAGGGCGCCAGTCGTGTCGCTGCGGACGGAACCCTCCTGGACATTTGCTGTAAAGGTGGAGGATGCGCCGTTCAACGTGACGGTGATGATGGATTCGCCCATGGCAGCGCCGTTCAGCTGGAAGCTGTAACCGTCCGCTGTCTTGGTGAGGTACTGTACCGTGACATTGGCATTGTTCGCCGTAACCGTCGGAGCAGTTGCGGAAGTCGTCCGGACATTGAAGACAAAGCGCTCCCCAACGCGGAACGAACAGCTATTGGTTGTGTCGTCCAAAGTGAAGTCCGGCGTTGTAACGGTTGAGGTCGAAGAGGCTGTGCTCCCGGAAGAGCTGCTCGAACCACTGCCAGAACCGCTGCCGGAATTGCCGGAGTTCTCAACCAGGCTGTTGATTGCAGCGGACAGCTTGGTCTCCATATTGCGGATCGTAGTTCCCGCTGCGGGGTCGTCCTCCGCCAGTGTATTGTCATCCAGGACCTTCTGCGCCTCCGCCATCACGTTCGCAAGGTTCTGATAGCTGGCAGCGGTATAGTCGCTGGCATCGATGGACTGTGCAGTCTCCATCAGTTCCTTCAGATGGTCCTTGTTGGCGATCTTGCGCAGGGCGGTGATGGCTGCATTCAAAGCATCGGCTGCTGCGTCCACCTCTTCCTGCGTGGCACTCGGATCGTCATAGACTTTCTTCGCATTCTCCAGGGCCGCCGTGAATGCATCCTGGCCTTCCTCGATGTATTCGCTCAAGTCGATGGACTCAGCCTTTGCGATGACGGTTGCAAGCGTCGATTTATCTGCCTGATGGCGGACGTTGTCGATCGCTTCCTTCAGGTTCTCAACCGCTTCAGTGATTTCCGGTTCCATGGCGTCGCGGTTGTCATAGACCTTTTGCGCTTCTTCCATGACCGCCTTCAGCTCTTCGATGCTGGAAGGATCAAGGCCCTCGGAAGCTTCGATGATTTGGGCTGCAATGTCGAGCTGGATTTTCAGTTCGGTCTTATCGCCGGCCTGGAAGTCGAGGTAGTGGATTGCATCGAGCAATTCGCCCCAAGCGTCGTTGATCTGCTGCTGGGTGACTGCAACGGTCTCGGAAACCGTCTTTGCCTCAGCAAGCGCTTTTTCGAATTTCTCTTGGACACTCGGTACAGCGCCCGCAACTTCCTCGTCCAAGGTCTCTGCATAGTCGATCAGCGTATTGAGAACGCCCTTGCTGACGGTGGTGAAGGAGAAGTCCAAGGTTTCGGCGTCCGCACCCTTGACCGTGTCATAGGTGAACTCGGCCGTGTCCGTGATCTCCTGCGGCTCGCCGTTCAGGAGCACTTCGCTGAACTCGCGTCCATCCATAGAAGGTTTAAAGGAGAGGTTCAATTCCGTTCCCTCTTCGAAATCGCCGGCGTACTTGCCGAGCAGGTTGGCGATGGTCTGCTCTTCGCCGTTGAGCGTGAGCTCTGCGTTTGTGCCATAGTTGACCGTGAAGCTGGTGCTCTCTTCTTTCTCGGGAGCCTCTGCAAAGGCAACTGCTTCGCCGTTTACCGTAAAGTCCTCAAAGGTTGCCGGAAGAGAACCGGTCTTCCGATTGCCATCGACGGCATACAGGCCGATCTTGAGGTCGCCGCTCAAGCCCGACATCTCGACCGGGTCTGCAATCGGCGTCCAAGTCTCGTTGTCATAGCTGTAGAAGGAGGAGAACGTGGTGCCTTCCTTCACAACCTTGAGATAGACGGTGGCATCCTTATTGGCATCCGGGGTGGTATGCTCAGAGAAGCTGCCATTGTTCATGACAAAGTCCGTGAAGATATTGCCGCCAAAGCCGCTGTGATACCGCTTGTATGCGCCATAGATATTGTCCGTATCCTGGTAAACAATGATGCCCGCGGTCTGGTAGTCGCCATTGGGAATGAAGTCGAGCTTCGTGGTGACGGTAAAGTCGCCCTCGGCCGGGGTCAGCATGACGTTCTGTGCATTGTCGGTGCCGGTGTAGAATTCGCCGGGCTGCGTGGTGATCGTGATGGAATGCTCGTCATTGATCGTCCAATATTCCGGATCGTTGCGGATAATGCTCCAATCGTCCGTCAAGACCAGATCCGCCGGTTCGATCGTGACTTCGCAGGAGGCGGTCACTTCGTTGTTGAAGCCGGTCATGGCGGTGATGGTCACGGTGCCAGCCTCATATGCGGTAATCTTGCCGTTCTCGTCGACGGTTGCGATGTCCGGATCACTGGACACCCAGGTAATCGGATCTTGGGCCCCTTCCGGTGTGACAGTGGCCGTCAGCGTAGCCGTCTCGTACTGCTTCATGGTCAGTTCGGTCTGGTCGAGCGTGATGCCGGTGGCTTCGATGTATCTATTGGCAAACGGGACGGCTTCGCCGTTGATGGTGAAGTCCTCAAAGGTAGCCGGCAGGGAACCGCTCTTGCCGTTGCCATCGACCGCATACAGGCCGACTTTGAGGTCGCCGGTCAATCCGGAGACGTTCAGCGGATCGGCAATCTGCACCCACTCGGAATTGTCATAGCTGTAATATGCGGTAAAGGTGGTGCCCTCTTTGACGACCTTCAGATAAACAGCCGCATCCTTATTCGGGTCCGCCTTGGTGTGCTCCGAAGCACTGCCGTTATTCAAAGCAAAGTCGGTGAAGATATTGCCATTAAAGTGGGAGTGATAGCGCTTGTAAGCACCATAGAGATTTTTGTCATCCTGATAGACGATGATACCTGCCGTCTGGTAGTCCGCGCCCGGTACAAACGTGAGCTTTGTTGTGGCGGTGAAGTCGCCCTCCACCGGCGTCAGGAAGACGTTTTCGGCATTGGCGGTATTGCTGTAATACTCGCCCGGCTTAGTGGTGATGGTGATGGAGTTTTCTCCGTTGAGTTTCCAGTTCTCCGGATCGCTGCGGATGATGGACCAATCGCCGGTCAGGGAGAATTCCGGACGGCGCACGGTGACGTCGCAGGTCGCGGTGACGTTGCCGTTGATGCCGGTGGCAGCCGTGATGGTGGTGACGCCCGGCTTCAGAGCAGTGATTTTGCCGTTTAAGACCGTGGCAACCTCTGGATTGCTGGAGGTCCAAGTGACGGTATCATATTCCACGTCCTCCGGGGTGAAGGTAACGGTCAGGTTAGCTGTCTCGTTCGGCTCCATCGTGACCTCGCTTTCGCTCAGCGTGATGGATTCTGCCTGGCTGGGCATGTTCCGGAGGATCTTGATCATCGCGCCGCCGTGCTCGGCCATCGGGATGGTCAAAACCGTATCCTTGTTGACGGTTTCCACGCGGGCCGTGATGTCGTCCACGGTCTCGCCGTCTTCATAGATAAAGGCATAGTAATCGCCCTCGCCGAGGAAGTCCAGCTTAAACTCCGCCGTGCGCTGCTCGTTGCAGATCAGGCCCAGGTACCAGTTTTCGCCGCTTCTGCGCGCGGTGTTGACATATTCGCCCGGCTCGCCGGCCAGCAGCTTGGTCTCATCCCACTGGGTCGGGAAATTCTTGAAGAAGTCGCAGGCGGGGCTGTTGAGATAAGCCTCCGGGCGGTCAGCAAAGCACTGGATGCCGCTCTCATAGGTGACCGTCAAAGCGCCCATCTGTGCGATGGTCATCTGTTTGCGCGTGTTGGTGCGGTGCGAGAACATCGGCGTATAGTCCGCCGGCCCAACTGCACAGCGCATGAACGGCAGCATGCAGTTGTGGTAAGCGCTCACATCAGCGGGACGGAAAAGGTCCTGCTCTGCGCCAAAGATTCCTTCACGGCTGAGGGCGTTCGGATAGGTCCTGCGCTCGCCGGTGGTCTTATTTGCGCCGTGGATGTTGATAAACATATGGTTTTCCGCTGTGAGCTGCATCAGGCGGATATAGAACTGGATATAATCCTGGGACTGGGAATTGAAGAAGTCCGGTTTAATGCCCTTGAAGCCCATGTCCGCCAGCTCTTTGATGCGGCGCTCCGCTTCGTCGCCCTTCTTCAAATCGTTGTGGTTCTGCCAGGCGATCAGGCCGATGCCCTTTTCATTGGCGTAGCTGATCAGATCCTCGGTCCAATCGTGATAGCCGTAATAAGCGAATTCGCTGTGGCCCTGGCTGCTGCCGCTCGGCTGCCAGCCTTCGTCCAGGAGCAGGTATTCCCAGCCCATTTCGGCGGCAAAATCGATGTATTTCTTATAAACGTCCGGGTCGCTGGTGGATTCGCGGTTCAACCATGTCCAGGCAGTGACGCCGGGCTGGATCCAGGAGGTGTCCTCCAGCACATTGGCCGGGCTCAGGTTCTCCGCCATTGTATTTTCAGCAATGTCTGCACTGGTGCCGATGACGGCGAAACGCCACGGGGTCGCAAACGGGGCGGTGGTGTTGATAGCAGATCTCTGCTCGTTGGAGAATACAATGTCGAGGCGGCCGTTCGGGTTGCCGATGATGTCCGCGCCGCAATATTCGCCGTGCAGGCCCGCTTCGGAAATCAAAGAATATTCACCGGTGGGCGTCTTGTACAGCAGCGGCATGCAGTACCGCTCATTGAGCTCGGAAAGCTGTTTTTCTTCTTCCACTTGCTCGTTGTGGTTGATATACGGCATGACATATGCCGTGGAACCCTGCGGGATCTGCAGGGAGGTATTTTCAGAGGAAATCGTGATGGGCGTGCTTTCATCTTCCGCTGTGATCTGATACTTAAAGGCAATGCCGTCGTCATAGGCGCGCACGATAACGCTGAAAGTGACGCCCTCGACGCCTTCCTTCGTAAAGTTGAGCGTGGTCTGGTTCGCATGGTTTTCCACCTGCGTCACCTTGGCGCCGATCAGCTCGTACGGGTCGTTGATCTCCTCGTCGACGCGGTCGACAAAGCTCAGCTCAGAGAAATCGCCCAGGCTGGTGGTCAGCCCCACATAGGAGTTGTCCACAACCAGGTTGTTGTCCTTAAAGGAAGCATAGGAGATCTTCCCATCATGCAGGGCAAAGAGAGCCGTAATACTGCCGTCCGGCGATGCGATCTGCCAGGAAGAGGCCGGGTCGCCCTTGCCGATGATGAGATCCACGGTGGCCTCGCGGACAATATCCCCCTGCGTCAAAGTGCAGGTGATGGTCACAACGCCGTCAGAAACGCCTGTCACAACGCCTTCCGGGGATACGGTCGCAATGCCGTCATCGGAGCTCGCGTAAGCAGCGCTGAGCGTATCCGAGGGGATCACGGCGCCGCCGGTGGAATATCCCACCGGGGTCAGCTGCGTGGTCTTTCCGATTGGCAAAACAGACTGCTGTGCCGTGACTGCTGCGGAATCCAAGGTGGTCTGGATCTCACGGTCGCAGAGGATCTTGGCGTCGCACCAGAGGCTGTGGTCGCAGATGGTGGAGCCGTTTGTGCCATTGTCGGTCTTCAGGGTCAAGGTCTGGGCGCCTTCGGGGATCTCGACATCCACGAACTGCTGCGCTTCGAGCCCAGAAAGATCATCGATGTGGTATTTTTCTACACCGTCAACTTCCACGGTGAACCCACACTCGCCATATTCGCCGTCATATGAGGAGTCCGCCTGAACGCCTATGTACGCTTGGAACGATTTGGCGCCCTGGTTGGAAATGTCATAGACGATTTCGGAAGCAGCATGTGCGCAAATACCCTTCTCATATTCGATGATGTCCAAGTTTTCATTGCGCAAACGCAAGGGCTTGCTGTCGATGTCTTCGTCGATGCCTAAGCTGCTGCCGAAGCCGACTTCGAAGCTTGTCGGGTCCATATCGCTCAGATAGAGCGCAATGTCGCCTTCTTCATCTTCCATGACAGCAGTGACCGCATGGTTGGCAGCGGGTACAACTTGGGCCGCTTGTGCAGCGAGTACCGGCGTTGCTCCGGCAGCAACCATTTGTAGGGCAAGTGCTACTGCGATAAAAGATCGCACCGTCTTTCTTTTCATGGTTTCCTTCATTTCCTTTCTTTCAAATTGGTTTTCGCCTTCTCTAAAAAGGATGGGACCCCCTTTCCAATGTCTGTCCTTCCCGAAAAAATTAATAGCCGATTCGATGGAATGCAAAGTTGATGAATCCTTCTGATTTTTGAGATATTGTATAATTTTATATAAAAAATACTCTTTATTCCATCGATTCTTGTGGTTATAATAGCACGGACATTGTGTAAAATCAACAGATGCAATTATAAATGAGATAAAAATACATAAAATTGAAACAAATTTCCATATGCAATTTCGCTGCCTCCGATCGCCTTTACAGGCACGTGGCTTTCCAGTATAATGGGAAAAGATTGACGGAAAACCCTAAAAGGAAGGCGGGGCATATATGGGATCGAGCTATCAAGAAGAATTCGAAGAAATTTTCCGCAGCAAGGTCACGCGGGAAGGGAGCGCGGCGTTTTTGGAATGGCTTTCCAAGACGGACTTTTTTACCGCGCCGGCCAGCACCAAATTCCACTGCGCTTGTCCCTGCGGCCTGGTGCAGCACAGCGTCAGCGTATACCGCACCATGGTGGAGCGGTATTTTGACCCGGAGACGGACAGCGAGGAGAGCTTTGCGATCTGCGGCCTGCTGCACGATGTATGCAAGGCGCAGTTCTATAAGGAGGGCACGCGCAACGTCAAAAATGAACAGACCGGTGCGTGGGAGAAGAAGCCCTATTATATGATCGAGGACAGCTTCCCCTATGGGCACGGGGAAAAGTCCGTATTCCTGATTGAGCGCTTCCTGCGGCTCAAGACCAGCGAGGCAATCGCCATCCGTTGGCATATGGGCGGATTTGACGATGCGGCGCGCGGCGGCAGCTTCGCCATCAGCCAGGCATACGACCGCTATCCGTTGGCGGTGAAGCTCCATTTGGCCGATCTGGAAAGCACCTATCTGCGTGAAAAAGGCACTTCCGTAGTGCGTGCACAGCGGTAATTCGGAGGCGAAACACATGCCGGATATTTTGGTGGTCGACGACGAACAGGAGATCGCGGACCTGGTGGAACTCTATTTAAAGAACGAGGGCTATACCCTATATAAATGTTATGACGGCGCACAGGCGTTGGAGCAGATTGCGGCGCGGCCGTTTGACCTGGCGATTTTGGACGTGATGCTGCCGGAGACCAGCGGGTTTGATCTTTGCCGCAAGATCCGGGAGGCCTATACCTATCCGGTCATCATGCTGACCGCACGCACTGAGGACATGGACAAGATCACAGGGTTGACCATCGGCGCGGACGACTATGTGACAAAGCCGTTCAATCCGTTGGAGTTGGTGGCGCGCGTCAAGGCGCAGCTCCGCCGTTCCACGCGCTATAATGCGGGGACCGCGCCGGAATCCCATGTGATCGACTTTTCCGGATTGGAGATCAACAAGGATACGCACGAGTGCAGGCTCTACGACCAGCCGGTCGACCTCACCCCGACGGAGTTTTCCCTGCTGTGGATGCTGTGCCAGAACCGGGGGAAGGTGCTATCCGCGGAGGAGCTCTTTGAAGGCGTCTGGGGGGAGAAGTACCTGGACTCCAACAACACCGTGATGGTGCATATCCGCCGGTTGCGTGAAAAGCTGCATGAACCCGCGCGCAACCCAAAGTTCATCAAGACGGTCTGGGGGGTGGGGTACAAAATTGAGGGATAAATACACGCGCCTGAAGATCAAAATGGTGCTGGAATTGGCCGGGGTCACCCTTCTGACGGCTGTCCTGGGGGTCCTTCTGGTGCATATCGTGGTGGACGGGATTTTCCAAGCGCCATTTGCCGATATTTTTGTCGGGTTTTGCCGGAATATCTTGGGGATCAGTGAAGAATTCGCCATTTCCCTCTATCGGAATATTTTCCAGCAAAATAAATCGTTCTTTTTGGTCTTGGGGTTCTTATTCCTGCTGGCCATCGCGGTCTACCTCGCCATGTCGCGCATCAGCCGGTATATGAACCTCATCAGCGAAGGGTTGGACGAGGTGCTGGACGACGGCGGCAAGCCGATTTCCCTGCCGCAGGAGCTCAAGCCGATGGAAAACCGGCTGAACATGCTCCGGGACCGGCTTCGCAGGCGGGAATATGAGGCGAAGGAGGCGGAGCAGCGCAAGAACGACCTGGTGGTCTACTTAGCCCACGACCTCAAAACGCCCCTCACGTCGGTGATCGGCTATTTGAGCCTTTTGAACGACGAAAAAGAGATTTCCCCCGCCCTCCGTGAAAAATATACGGGCATCGCCCTGGACAAGGCCGAGCGGCTCGAAGGGCTGATCGACGAATTCTTTGAAATTACGCGGTTCAATTTGCAGGGGATTGAGCTGGAGCGGTCGCGCGTCAATTTGACGCGCCTGCTGAACCAGCTTGCGGATGAGTTCTATCCGGTGTTTGCCGAAAGCAGACTCACCTGTGAATTGGAAATCCCGCAGGGCCTGGAGGTGTTGGGCGATGCGGACAAGCTTGCCCGCGTGTTTGACAACCTTCTGCGCAACGCCGTCCACTACAGCCCAGAGGGGGCGAAGCTGGCGGTTTCTGCCCGGCGGGACGGCGCGCAGGTGGATGTGTTTTTCCGCAACACCGGGGCGCGCATCCCACAACAGCAATTGGAGCGGATCTTTGAGAAATTTTACCGCCTGGATTCCGCGCGTTCCAGCCGGACAGGGGGCGCAGGGCTTGGCTTGGCGATTGCCAAAGAGATTGTGGAGCTGCACGGCGGCACGATCGCCGCATCCAGCAGCGACGCTTATACCGAGTTCCGCGTTACCCTTCCGGCCGCGCCGGATGCAACCCATACAACGACATTGAAAAAGGAGCAGTTCAACCAATGAAATACCGAACGATTGGAAAAGCCGCTGTAGCGCTTTTGCTCGCCGCAGCGCTTCTTTTTTCCGCTGTGGGCTGCGGCCCGCAGGCGCAGACCGTCCCCGAAACATCTTCCAGCTCTGCCGCGGCGCCGGAACCGGCGGACAGCCCGGAGGAATCCGCTCCGGAACAAGAGGACCTGCCGGTGGGCGTTATCGCGGAGACTGCAGACACCATTACCTATGACGACATGCTGGCAGGGGAAGTCACCATCCAAAAGCGCCCCCAGCGCGTGGTGGTCATGCTCAATGCCGTGATGGAGCTGTGGTACATGGCGGGCGGCACCGCTGTGGCGCGCATTGAAGGGGAGGACAACATCCCCGAGGAGGCGAAGGGTCTCCCGACCATCGGCACCATGAGCACGCCGAGCGTGGAGAAGATCGTCAGCTATGAACCCGACCTGGTGATTCTGGTGAACACGCTGACGAAAAACCGCGAGATCCAGCCCGCCTTGCAGGAGGCCGGTATCCCCAATATTTCGGTGCGCTATAAAGATTACCAGGATTTCTGCGATTTGTTTGAGCTGTTTACCCACATTACCGACCAGCCGGAGCGCCTGGAGGCGCTGGACGACATCCAGGCCCAGGTGGACGCGGAGATCGAACAGGTGCAGGGCAAGCCGGAGCAAAAAGTGATGATCCTCTATGCAACGGCCAAATACGTCAAGGCAGGCGTTCAGGACAGCGTGATCGGCGACATGCTCAACCGCCTCGGCGCGGTGAACATCATCGACGCAGAGGCGGCAAACGGGCAGTCCATGGTGGACTACAGCATGGAGAAGGTGCTGGAGAGCAACCCGGACGTCCTCTTCATCCAGATGGCAAACGGAGGGGAGAAGGCGGAGCAGAACGCCCTGGACGAGATCCAGAACAATCCCGCATGGCAGGAGGTGCGGGCTGTCCAGGAGGGCCGCATCTACACCGTGCCGCGCGAATACTCCACGCTCAAGCCAAACGCCCGCTACCCGGAGGCGTTTGCCTACTTTGCGGAAAAGCTCTATGGCGATGCATCTTGACGGCGGCCATCGGACCGCTGCGCGCCTGACCGCGCTGACCCTGCTGGCCGGTCTTTGCGCATTGGCATTTCTTCTCAGCATCGGTGCGGGCGCGGTCAACCTGTCTTTGGGCGAGGTTTGGCGGGCCCTGTTCGTGGAGACCAGCGGCGTACGCCGGCAGATTGTCTTTAACCTCCGCCTGCCGCGCGCGCTGGCCGGGGCGATGGTCGGCGCGTGCCTGGCGGTATCCGGCGTGCTTTTGCAGGCGGTGATGCGCAACCCGCTCGCCTCTCCGAGCGTGATCGGCGTCTCCTCCGGCGCGGGCTTTTTTGGAATGCTGGCCATGGTGCTGGTTCCCGGGAACCTGTATGCGGTGCTGCCGCCTGCGGCCTTCTTCGGGGGGCTGGTCACCACCCTGGCGATTTATCTCTTGGCTTGGCGCAACGGCATCAACCCCACCCGCATGATCCTGGCGGGCGTGGCCACATCCACTTTCCTGCGCGCGGGCGTGGACGCCCTGATGGTGTTTTTTCCGGATCAGTTGGCCGGATTTGTCAGCTTTTCCGTGGGGGGGCTTTCCGGCGTGACGTGGCGGCACGTCTGGATGTTGCTACCCTATGCGGCTGCCGGTTTGTTCTTTGCGGTCCTGCTGTCCCAACGGCTGAACATCCTGCTGCTGGGGGATGAAGCGGCGACCGGACTGGGCCTGCATGTGGAGCGGACGCGGCTGCTGGCGATCGCCGTCTCCGCCCTGCTCGCCGCCGCCGCTGTGAGCGTCGCCGGGCTGCTCAGCTTTGTGGGGTTGATCGCCCCACACCTCATCCGGATGCTGGTGGGCACGGACGAACGCTACCTCGTGCCTGGGGCGGCGCTGGGCGGCGCAGCGCTGGTCATGTTGTGTGATACGCTGGGGCGCGTGGTTGCCCCGCCGATCGAGGTGCCGGTGGGGATTATCCTGGCGATCCTGGGCGCGCCGTTTTTCCTGTATGTCTTGAGGGGGAGGTCGAAACGCGATGTTGCAGGCAAAACATATTACCATCAGCTACGGCGCAAAAACCGTCCTTAAAGACGTCTCCCTCGACTTTGCGGCGGGCTCCCTCACGGCGATCATCGGGCGGAACGGGTGCGGGAAATCGACCTTGCTCAAGGCGATGTCGCGCAGCCTGATCCCGCAGGAGGGCGATGTCCTGTTGGATGGGACGTCCATTTTCCATCAGAACACGAAAAAGCTGGCCCAGCGGCTGGCCATCCTCTCGCAAGGGGTGCGCTCCCCGGAGGATTATACGGTGCGGCGGCTGGTCTGCTGCGGGCGGTATCCCTATGCGGGCTTTGGCGGCCGCCTTTCCCAGAAGGATTTTGACGCCGTGGACCGCGCCCTTGCAGATGTAAACATCGCGCACCTCTGCGACCGCCCGGTGGAGACGCTCTCCGGCGGGGAGCGGCAGCGCGCGTGGATTGCCATGCTGCTGGCCCAGGAACCGGAGGTCATGCTGCTGGACGAACCCACCACCTTTTTGGACATCGGCTGCCAATATGAGATTCTACGCCTGGTGCGGCGGCTCAACCGGGAAAAGGGCATCACCACCGTCATGGTGCTGCACGACCTCAATCAGGCTGCGCGCTATGCCGGCCGCATCGTGGTGCTGCGCGACCACGGCGTCTTTGCGGACGGACCGCCCGCCTCCATCCTGACCTCGGACCTGCTCGCTTCGGTGTTCGGCGTCCAGGCACGCGTGCTGCTGGACGAGGCGGCGGGCGTACCGTATTACATCCCCCAGGAAATGGAATGAGGGAAAGGCTGCTGGGCAGTTTAATTTGCCTGTGCCGGCTTTTTTCGTTTGCTGTGCTGGGACGGCCAGGCCCATTTTAAAATAAGATATGCGATCCCCAAGGAGCTGTTGGAAAGCTCTTTGGGGATTTTTTGATTTTTTTGTTGGGAAGCCTTGACAATTCCCAAAAATAGCTGTACTATTGTATTAGATCGTTAGTACAATAGTACAATGGAGGTGAAGATATGGGATGGAACTTAAAATCGGACCGGCCAATCTATGCGCAGTTGATCGAGCAAATTGAGCTGATGATCGTGTCCGGCATGTATCCGCCGGGCGCAAAGCTGCCCTCCGTGCGGGATCTGGCGGCGGACGCCGCCGTGAACCCGAATACGATGCAGCGGGCGCTTTCCCAGCTCGAAACGGACGGACTTTTGTACACCCAACGGACCAGTGGACGATATGTGACGGAGGATGTGGATAAAATTATGCAAACGAAACGGAGCCTCGCTGCGGGGCTGGTAAAAGAATTTTTAGAGAGTATGGGACGCCTTGGCTTCGACCGGCAGCAGGCCATTGAGCTGCTGCAGGCGGGCGAGGACGCAAAGCGCGACAGCGCTTGATGCGGTATGGAAGGGGGGAACGCCGTATGAAAAGGATGGCAATGATGGTCCTGCCAGTCCTGGCCGCCTGCACCCTGTTGGGAGGGTGCTCCTTGGCCGGGGAGGAAAACGCCGGGCAGGGCGGCGATTTAGAGAAAGCGCAGGAGATCCGGGCTGTCCGGGCGGGGGAAGAGGAAACCGCCTACGACACAACCGATCGGGATGCGATCGAAGCGTTTGTGGAAAAACTGCAAATCGGCGAATGGAAGTTGGGAGAACTCCCGGAGGACGCGCAGGAGAGCGTCGTCTATACCTTCCAACAGGAGGCCACCGTCCTGTTTGGCGAAACAAGCACGGACGGTTCGATGGACAAAATGGTGGAGCTGACTACTTATGATGGAAGCCCCTATGTTACGCTGCATGTCCTCGGGCAGTCGCTCGATTTTGAGATCCCGCAGGATGCAGCGGAGTATTTGAACCACCCGGAAGACATCGGCTAGGCCGGTTCCGGCGTGCTGCGATCAAAAGAACCGCCCCGGCATTTGACCGGAGGCAAGGAGGAATGATTCATGGAAAACATTTTGGAGTGCCGCGGCTTAGTCAAATTCTTCCCGAACTGCTTGGCGCTCAACAACGTGGACCTGACCGTGCCAAAGGGCCGGATCGTTGGCCTGTTGGGGCCGAACGGCAGCGGGAAGAGCACCTTGATTAAGCTGGCGAACGGCCTGCTGACCCCCACGCAGGGCACCATTTTGGTGGATGGCAAGGAGCCGGGCATTGAGACGAAGAAGATCGTCTCCTATCTGCCGGAGCGCACCTACCTGACGGAGTGGATGACAGTGCAGGATATGCTGGATCTGTTCAACGATTTTTATGCGGATTTCAATATTGCAAAGGCGCGCGACATGCTGGCGCGGCTGAATATCCAGACCAAGGCGCGGATCAAGACGATGAGCAAGGGCACCAAGGAGAAGGTGCAGCTGATCCTGGTGATGAGCCGGGAGGCCCAGCTGTATTTGCTCGACGAGCCGATCGGCGGCGTGGACCCCGCGGCGCGCGATTACATTTTGAATACGATCATCGCCAATTACAATGAAAATGCCACGGTCCTGATCTCCACCCACCTGATTTCGGATGTGGAGCAGATTTTGGACGACGTGATCTTTATCAACCAAGGGAGCGTCGTTTTGACCTCCTCGGTGGACGATATCCGTGAGAAGCAGGACAAGAGCGTGGACGCACTATTCCGGGAGGTGTTCAGATGTTAGGCAAATTGATTAAATATGAATTCAAGGGCACGGCGCGCCTGTATCTGCCCTTCTTTGCCCTTCTGGTCCTCTTGACGGTGGTCAACCGGTTTTCTCTGCAGTTCAGTGTGAGCCATTCTGAGATCATGGAGATTCCGTCGGTACTCGCCATGATGCTCTATATCGTGGCTGTGATTGCAATCTTTGTAATTGCAATGGTGGCGACTGTCCAGCGGTTTTATAAGAACTTTATGACGGACGAAGGCTATTTGATGTTCACCCTGCCGGTATCGCAGGACGGACTCATCCTCAGCAAGCTGATTGTCGCAACGATTTGGAACATCTTCAGCGTCCTGATTGCCATGCTGTCCTTGTTTTTCCTGATGGTCGATGAAGATATCTGGAGCGCCCTGGTCGCTGGCGTGGGAGAACTCCAGAAGCTTGCCGCGACGTATGGGATCAACCTGTTTTCTGTTTGCGCCATAACGCTTCTGACCATGTTGGTCGGCCTGGTCGCCGGGATCTTGCAGATCTACGCGGCGGTTGTGATCGGCTGCACCAGTTCCCGCCACAAGCTGATTTTGGGCCTCGGTGTCTATCTGGGCTTTAACGTGGTCATGCAGACGGCATCCCTGGTGATGCTGCCCCTGATTATGAATTGGCTAACGACAATCAACGAGTTGGGCGACTCCTTCACCCCGCAGCAGGCTATGGGCTTCTTCCAGGGGGTCATGCTCTTGGGGTTGGTTTTCTCGCTGGTGTTCGGTGTAATCTACTATATCATTACCCGCCTGATGCTGAAAAAGAAGCTCAATTTGGAGTAACTTCGGGTTAATTGGCAGTAACCTGCCCGCAAAACGATAGGAGGAACGACATGTACGGCCCCATATATGTCCGGCGCTATTTGCTGAATCTGGCGCGGCTGGCGGTCATGATCGGCCTGGCCGTCGGGCTGTTTGGGACGGCAGCCCTCCTCCTGGCGGGCAGGTTTTTGGCTGCCTATGGCGATCTGTTGTTTTTGGCGGCCGTGCTGCTGCCGGTTTTGGTCTGTCTGCTGGGCTTTGAAAAGAAGCCTCTCCGGGCGGTGGGGCTCACCGCGCGGCGCTGCGATCCCGGCGATTTCTTCTTCGGGATGCTCTGGGCGGCGATTGGGTTTCTTGGAATTCTGTGGGTTGCATTCCTTCTGACGGAGCGAAATGACGTTTGGATCGGCCTATTCCAGAGTGCCAGCGTCCCCCGCCTGGCCCACTATCTCATCGTTGGCTTTTGTGAGGAGCTGCTCTTCCGCGGATACCTGTTTCAGAACTTGTTCTGCGAGTGGCCCTTTTGGAGGAGGAGCCTGCTCTCCGCGGCGGTCTATCTGTTGCCTCACAGCTTGTGTGCAGGCGGGAACGATTTCCCGGCGCTCCTGTTTGTGTGTTTGTTTGGGCTCCTGGCGAATTATCTGACATATTGCACGGGAAGCATTTGGATGGGTGTCGGGTTTCACGGGATGTGGAACCTGTTGGCTGCAACCTGTTTTTGTTGCCCAGAGACCCAAGAAATTGCCGCGCCGCTGTTTCTCCTGTTGTCCTTTCCGCTGTTCCGCGGCCTGTTTCACCGGCGGAGGCGGCGCGCCCAAGCCAGCTGATCCAGCCCCTTGTATTTTTCCACAGAAAGGGATATACTGGAAGCGGTACATGGGGGACGGCACCCATTGCAAAAAACAGGGCATGTACATTTCCCACACGGAGAGGGGACGATACCCATCGAACGGACCATTGTTGTGGAGGACGGATGGGGGAATCGCTGTGAATCCACCTATCCGCGCCGGGCGAAACAATTGGTAAAAAAGGGTAGGGCACGCTTTGTCGGCCCGGACCGGATCCGCCTTGCGTGTCCGCCAGTCGAAACATTGGAGGATATAGCGATGAGCGATATGCAGATTACCGCACAGGATATTTTGGCACGGATCGACCGCATCTTAGACGATACGGCGTATTTGAAGGACGCCTTTACCACGATTGAAAAGATCCCGCAGGGGGACGATGCCACGGAGACCGCCCGGCTGAAGGCCGAAGCGGTGGAGCGCATGGTCCAATCCCGGGAGAAGACCCATCGCCAGGCGCTTCGCCTGTTGGAATCCCTCGCCTGGGAGTCCGATGAGGAAGCCGGGGAGGACGAAGAAAGCAGCGGCGAGGACGAGACAGAAGAATAAAATCCCAGAGGGCGCGCCCGCGAAAAGCGGGCGCGCCTTTTCCATGCATTTCCTTTGCAGATTCCAGGGGAAATGATGAAATTTCGCATAAATTCTCTTGTCAGAAAACCACCCAAATGTTATAATATAGACAAAATTACGCGGCGGAACTTTTTTGCCTTTTTGAAAGATTGCCGCGTGAAACAAGCAGCAGGGGAGCACCCCAGGAGGAAATGAGAGTATGGAAATAACAGTTTGTATCGGCAGTTCCTGCCACCTGAAAGGATCCCGCGATGTCATCAGCATCTTTCAACGCCTGGTTTCGATGAACCATCTGGAAGATAAGATCGACCTGAAGGGCTCCTTCTGTATGGGGGAGTGCACCAACAACGGCGTCTGCGTCTGTTTGGACGGGGAACGCTTTAAGGTCACCCCGCTGGAAACAGAGGCCTTTTTTAACCGCGAAGTCATGAAACGGCTGGAGAAGTAACGCTCCAAGGAGTATCAACGGGGAGTCCCCCTAAGTATGTAGGATAGGTGATGACAAATGAGTATTATTGGCTTGCAGAAAGCAAATTGCAAAAACTGCTATAAATGTGTGAAGGTTTGCCCGGTAAAATCCATCAAGGTAGAAAATGAACAAGCGAAAATCATCGACCGCGACTGCATCCTCTGCGGCACCTGCCTGGAGCAGTGCCCGCAGAACGCTAAGACGGTGGCGAGCGATGTCGCCCTGGTTAAGCAGATGATGAAGAGCGGCGAGCGGGTCATCCTTTCGATTGCCCCGTCGTACTATGGATGCTTTGATTTCGAAGACGTCCATCAGTTTGCGGGCGCGATGAAGGCGCTCGGCTTCTATGGCGTTTCGGAGACCGCGGAGGGCGCGGCGTATGTGACGGCGGAGTACCACCGCATCATGCAGGAGAACAGCATGAAGAACATCATTTCGACCTGCTGCCCGTCCGTCAACCGTTTGATTGAATTGTACTATCCGTCCCTGGTGGACCAGATGGCGCCGGTCGTTTCCCCGATGATCGCGCACGGCCGCCTGCTCAAGCAGAGCTACGGCCCCGGGACGCGCGTCGTATTTGCAGGCCCCTGCATTGCGAAGAAGGACGAGGCCGCCGACATCCGCCACAACAACGAGATCGACGCGGTGCTGACCTTTGAGGAGCTCGGCGCCTGGCTGAAGGAGGAGCACATTTCCTTTGCCAACGCCGAATCTGCGACGTTCCTCAACCCGAGCTCGAAGATCCTGCGCATGTACCCGATCGAGGAGGGTATCCTCGCATCCTTGCGCTCCAGGGGCGACATCGGCGATTGGAAGCTCCTGTCCGTTTCCGGCTCCGGCGCCTGCATCGACCTGTGCCGCGCCATGGAACGCGGCGAGCTCGACCACTGCTTCATTGAAATCAACATGTGCCGCGACGGCTGCGTCAACGGCCCCGGTTCCGGCACGGATACCGTTTCCCGCTTTGCCTCCCGCGTCCGGATCCGCGATTATGCATATGAGGATGCGGAGTCCTATCCGAACCTGCCGGAGACCATCCCGATGCAGATGCAGTTCGTGGACCGCTCCAGCAAAGAGGACATCCCGGACGAGGAGACGATCCGCGCGATCCTGGCAAAGATCGGCAAGAACGGCCCGGAGGACGAACTCAACTGCGGCTCCTGCGGCTACCCGACCTGCCGCGCAAAGGCCATCGCCGTTTACCAGGGCAAGGCCGAGCTACATATGTGCATGCCATACATGAAGGAGCGTGCGGAGTCCCTGAGCAACTGCGTGCTTTCGGAGACGCCGAACGTCACCATCATTGTGGACAGCGATTTGAATATCATCGAATTTAACGCCGCGGCGGAGCGCACGTTCCGCATCAGCCGCCATGAGGCGCTGCAAAAGTGCATCTACGAGCTGATCGACAGCTCGGACTTCCAGTTCGTGTTCGACAGCAAGCAGTCGATCACCGACAAGAAGGTGCACTATAAGGAATACGGTGTTACGATGGAACAGACCATCGTATACATTGCGAAGGAAAACATCGCAATGGGCATCTTTAAGGACATCACCAAGGAAGAAGCCAACATAGAGAACCAGTATAAACTGCGTGCGGAGACAATGGAGATGGCGCAGAAGGTCATCGACAAGCAGATGGTTGCAGCGCAGCAGATCGCAAGCCTGTTGGGTGAAACCACGGCGGAGACCAAAGCGACGCTGACCAAGCTGAAAAATATGATCGTGTTCGACGAGGACTGAGCGCCTCCGATGCGGAATTTATGCTGTAAAGGAATGATTGGATGAAAATGCATGTGGATGCCGCATATCGGAGCCTCAACAAATATGGGGAAGAACTTTGCGGCGATAAAGTGAAAATCATACGCGCCCCCGATTCCACCATCGCGGTGCTGGCGGACGGCCTCGGCAGCGGCGTCAAGGCCAATATTCTTTCCACGCTCACCAGCACCATTGTATCGACGATGCTGAACGAAGGGGCCAGCATTGCCGAGGTGGTGGAGACCATCGCAAAGACGCTGCCGGTGTGCAGCGTCCGGAAGCTGGCGTATTCCACCTTTAGCGTGCTGCAAATTTTTGACGACGGCACGGCCCATCTGGTGGAGTTTGACAACCCGCCCTGCATCTTTGTGCGGAACGGCAAAGTGGTCGATCTGGAGTCGCGCAGCGAACTGAAGGAGTACGGCGGCAAGCAGATCTCCGAGTGTACGTTTTCGGTGCGGCCGGGCGACGTGCTTGCGCTCGTCAGCGACGGCGTCATCTATGCCGGCGTGGGCCAGGCGCTGAACTTCGGCTGGAACTGGGATAACGTATCGTCCTGGCTGGCAAAAACGTCCACCAAGGAAAACTCCGCGCCGCGCCTGGCGGTTTCCCTTTCCGAGGCGGTGCGCGAGCTCTATCTCGACAAGCCCGGCGATGATTCGACGGATCTGGTGATCCGTATCGCCCCGAAGAGCGTGGTCAATATGCTCTCCGGCCCGCCGGTCAACAAAGAGGACGACAACCGTATGGTGCACGATTTTATCACCTCCTACGGGAAAAAGGTGGTCTGCGGCGGCACCAGCGCGAACATTGTGGCGCGCGTCCTCAACCGGAAAATTGAAACCTCAATCAATTATGTCGACCCGACGATCCCGCCCACGGGCAAGATCGAAGGCGTGGACCTGGTGACCGAAGGCGTGCTTACCCTGAGCCGCACGGTCGATATTTTGCGTGACTATCTGAATAAAGAGGCCGATTCCTTCTACTTCCACCGGTTGGATGAAGAGAACGGCGCTGCCATGATTGCGAAGATGCTCCTGGAAGAATGCACGGACCTGCACGTCTTCATCGGAAAGGCGATCAATCCAGCGCACCAGAACCCGGGGCTGCCTTCGGATTTGAGTATTAAAATGAAACTGATCGACGAACTGTGCGAACTCGTCAAGAAATTGGGAAAGAACGTCGAAAAAGTTTATTATTAATCACGAAATTAAGGATACCCCTTGCCAGGACAAGAGAAATGATTTAAGATGATAGAAAAGGATTGTTAAAAAAAAGGCAAAGTACCCGAAAGCATGGGCTTGTAAGCCCTTTTTGGCGCCTTTTGTCACAGCCCTTTTAGACGAAGGAAGAATGGAGCCTCTTGGCCTGCGGAGGGACCAGGACGTAGGATGAATGCCGTCAGCTTGTCCCCTATGTCTGATCTGCGTTTTCCAAAACGCCAATTGAGGGAGCAGGTGTAATTTCGAAAAGCGAGGATAGAAGCATGCAATACGATAATGACGCGAAACAACTAAAATATCAAGTGCTCACCCAGGTAGCGAAGTATACCTTTGAGGGAACATTGGATAAGCATATCCAGGAGATTCCGTATGACATTATCCCTGGCCCCGTGCCTACTTTCCGCTGCTGTATCTACCGCGAGCGGGAGATTATCCGCGAGCGTATCACCTCTGCACAGGGGGTCAGTCTTCCGGGCCAGGATGAACGGGGCATTGTCGGCGTTTTGCCGGCTGCCTGCGAGGGCTGTCCGATCAGCCGCTTTACGGTTACAGATAACTGCCAGAAATGTCTGGCGAAAAAATGCCAGGCGGCCTGTCCGTTTGGCGCGATTTCCATCACCGGCAAGGGCGCATACATCGACCCGGCCAAATGTAAAGAGTGCGGACGCTGTGCGGCGGCCTGCCCGTACAATGCGATTTCCGATACCATGCGTCCCTGCATCCGCGCGTGCCCGGTCAATGCGATCAGCAAGGACGACTACAACCGCGCTTCTATCGATTACAGCCGCTGCATCAGCTGTGGCGCCTGCGTGGTCGGCTGCCCGTTCGGCGCGATCACGGACCGTTCGAACATTGTCGCGGTGATTGAGGCCCTCAAGAGCGGCGAGCCGGTCGTTGCCACCTTTGCCCCGGCAATCGAGGGCCACTTTGGCGACGCAAATGTCGGCCAGCTCAAGGCGGCGATCCGCAAGCTGGGCTTTACGGATGTCGTCGAGGTTTCCCTCGGCGCAGACGCCACGGCATGGCATGAAGCACAGGAGCTGAAGGAAGCGGTGGAATCCAACCGCAAGATGACCACTTCCTGCTGCCCGGCCTTTGTGGAGATGATTGAAAAGCATTTCCCGAAGCTGATTCCCAATATTTCCACGACCGGTTCCCCGATGACCCTGGTTTCGCGCTATATCAAAGCGAATAATCCGGGCGCCACGGTGGTCTTCATCGGGCCGTGCATTGCAAAGAAGCTGGAAGCCAAAAAGGTGGAGGACACGGCGGATTATGTCATCACCTTTGAGGAGCTGGCAGCGCTCTTTGAGGCCAAGGGGATCGACGTACACGAGGCTGCGGAAAACGAGCAGGATGGCAGCCGTCTGGGCAAGGGCTTTGCACAGAGCGGCGGCGTAGCTGCATCCGTCGCAGCGGTTCTGGACGATGAAAACTTCGAGATGCCGTTCTCCTGCATCAAGTGCAACGGTGCGAAGGAATGCAAGAAGACCTTGATGATTATGAATGCCAACCGCCTCCAGGAGGACATCGTGGAGGGCATGGCGTGCGAAGGCGGCTGCGTAGCGGGTCCCGGCGGCGTGGAATCCATGCAGAAGCTTTTGAAGAACCGCGCCAAGCTGTTGGCAACCGCCGATAAGCGCGGCATCAAGGAGAACATTGAAGAGATTCACGACTTCTCCAAGATCAATATGGTGGTTCCACACAATGTGTGATCCTCTACCAGGGAAAAGATTTTGGAAGGGCAGCGGCGTCTGCATGGGCAGATGCAAATTGGGGTAAATTGAGGATAGGGGCGCTTGCGCCCATCAAGAAGGGGCGTGGTTCACGCCCCTTATCTTTTATACGGATGTTCAAGATGGATTGGAGAAAGGGGGCTGCGGCTTGGAAGCAGTCACAGCAGTACAGCTCACAAAGACATATGGCGAAGTCCAAGCAGTGCGGGATTTGACCCTCCATGTCCCACAGGGGGGCGTGTTTGGGCTTTTGGGGGCGCAGGGAGCAGGGAAGACAACGGTGATCCGCATGCTCTGCGGGCTCACAAAGCCGACCAGCGGCGAATGCAGCGTGCTGGGGTGTTCCCCGGCAAAGGACCCGGCGGCCGTCCATGCCGTGTGCGGTGTGATGCTTGCAAGCGCCCGGCCATACGCCCATATGACGGGCCAGCAGAATTTGCTGTTTTTCGCACAGGCGGCGGGCATGGCGGAAAAAGCCGCCGAGCGCCGGGTATCGGAATTGATGAAGGATCTGGAGCTTTGGGACGAACGGGAGAGGCCCGTATCGGAATACTCCACCGGAATGCTGCAAAAGCTCTCCCTGGCGCGCGCTTTGGTCAACTATCCCAGCGTCCTGCTGCTGGATGAACCCACGAGCGGCCTGGACTACGAATCGGCGCATGCATTGCATGCCCTGGTGAGCCAATTCGCCGCGCGCGAAGACACGACGGTCCTGCTCGGTACCTCCATGATGCACTATGCGCAGAGTATTTGTACCGCGTACGGTATTTTGGAGGGCGGGGAGCTGGTTGCCTCCGGCGATTTCCAGTCCCTTCGGGAAGCGGCCGGATGCCGGGCGCATGCGGAATTCCGGCTGAGCGGAGGGGAAAGCCTGGAAGGGTTCCGGCCGGATGAGACCCTGGCCACCGGTCTGTTGGAACACAACGGCTGGTGGCGCGCGGAATTGCGCGATGAGGAGGAGATGCCCCGCCTGTTGCGGAGCATTGTGGAACACGGCTATGACGTTTTGGAGGCCCGGCTGGTTGAGCCGACCTTGGAGGACGTTTATAAACGGACGTTGGAACAGCACCCGGGAAAGGAGGGAACGGCCGATGCTCACGCTGGCTGAACATGCACTGATCCGCAAGGACTTTCTGGAAATTTGGAGTTCCAAGATGGCGCGCGCCACCTTGATTGCCGTCCCCATTGGGCTGGTGGTTGTGGTGCCAGCGCTTTTCCTCGCGGCGGTCTGCCTGGTGCCGTTGGAACAAGCCGCTGGAATCCAGGAGATGCTTTCGCTCCTGCCTTCCCATTTACAGCATTATAACGCGCAGCAGGGATTGTTCTATCTCCTAACCAATACGTTGTTTCCTTTGTTTTTCCTGATGGTCCCGTTGATGGCGTCCGCGGTCTCTGCATCCTGCATTTTTGCAGGGGAAAAAGAGCGCAGTACCATTGAGACGCTGTTGCTCACGCCGCTGCGGGTGCGCCAGATCTTCCGCGCGAAACTGGCGTGTTGCCTGTCTTTATCGTTCGTAACCACCGCCATCTCCTTTGGCGCGTTTACAATCGTTGCCTCCGTCGGGGATATTATGCTGGGGATGTCCTTCTTTTTGAATTGGTCCTGGCTGGTGATCATTTTGTTGCTTTCTCCGGGCTTGATGGTGTTTGGGGCGGTGTTTATGGTGTTTGCGTTCAACCGGACCAGCAGCCGTATCGAGTCCTTCCAGACCGTCGCCTATGTTGCGCTGCCCTTTCTTCTGTTGTACATCGCCCCGTTTACCGGGTTGTTCCGCGTAAATGCTACGGTCTTATTGCTGGCAGCAGCGGTTGTGTGGCTGTGCGACCTTTTCCTCTGGATCTACGACCGGCGCACCTTCCTGCCCGAAAAATTTTTAAACGCGCCCTTGGAAGATTGAAAAAGTGTGCTGCTTGTTTTATCGGACGGAATCGCTTATAATAAGAATGGAACGATTTACAAAGATTTTATGGGGTTAAGAACCGCTGGCTGAATGGATGGGGTGATTGTGTGCCAGCAGATTTGCATTGTCATACAAAGATGTCCGACGGTTCCGTGGGGATTGACGAGCTGGTGCAGTTGGCAAAGCGATCCGGGCTTTCTGCGATCGCCGTGACGGACCACGATACCTTTTCAGGGGCGCTGCGCGCCAAGAGTTATGGGGACCGGATCGGGATGGAGGTGCTGCCGGGGGCGGAGTTTTCCTGCATGGACCCGGCGACCGGCCGGAAAGCGCATGTTTTATGTTATGGGAATGTCCGCGTGCACCGGTTAGAGGGACTTTGTAAAAAAATTGGGGACAACCGCCGGAGATCCGTGAGCGTGTCCCTGCAAAAGGTGATGCGGCTGTATCCCATTACCATGGATATGGTGGTACAGCGTGCCCATGGGAGCAGCAATATTTTTAAGCAACATATTATGCACGCATTGATTGACGCGGGCTATGCGGATTCCTTTTATGGGGCCGTCTATGAAAAATTATTCCGCCCGCGGACCGGCTTTGCCTATTGTAAGACGGAGTACCCGGATGTGCATGACGTCATCGCCCAGATTCACGATGCGGGCGGGATCGCGGTGTTGGCGCACCCGGGGATTTACGACAGCTACGACCTATTGGAGCAGCTGGCGCGCGACCATGAAATCGAGGGCGTGGAGGTCTGGCATACACGCAACCGCGAGGGCGATGCGGAGCGGTTTATGCAGATTGCCACGCAATACCATCTGATTATGACCGGGGGCACGGACTTCCATGGGATGTACAGCAAAGTGACGCATCCCTTGGGAACCTGCACCACACCGGACGATCAGCTTACCCTGCTGAAAAAATTGCGGGTGGAATAGAAGACCCATATAGGAGGAAATACAGGATGGAATATCGTTATAAGACGCGCGGCGTCTGTTCGTCGGAGATTTTGCTCGAGCTGGATGGAGACGTTGTAAAATCGGCCAAATTTACCGGCGGCTGCAATGGGAATTTGAAGGGGATTTGTTCCTTGATCGCAGGAATGAAGGTGGACGATGTCATCGCACGGTGCAAAGGCATCCAGTGCGGCTTTAAGCCGACCTCGTGCCCGGATCAATTGGCCAATGCCCTGACGCAGGCGAAAGAGCAGCAAAAAAAATGAGGGCCTGTCCCATTGGGACAGGGGGAAAAGGGGCTGCAGGTTGCAGCCCCTTTTCGCGCGGAAATTAGCAGCAGCTGTTGCCACAGCCGTTGTCGCAGCCGCAGCCACAACCGTTGTTGTTGGAGTAGCCATAGCCGTTACCGCCGCAGCAGCACAGGAGAATGATGATGAGGATGATGATCCAAGAGCATCCGCAGCCACCTAAGAAGTTGTTGTTACACATAATTGTTTGCCTCCTTTCGAATTACAGTATAGTATATTGCGGGAGGCCAAAAGGTGTTACAACCAAAATCGGCGCGGGAGGATTCTCCGATAAATATTCCTGTGTACAGATGTATATAGATGAAGAACGGGCGTGCGGAACCAGGGGGTACAACTGCACGCAAGGGATATAGACCCTGTTGATTGGAGGAATGTTTTATGACGCCACATCGTCAGGAAGAAGCAAAAAAAAGGGTACCGGCCCATGTGCGGGTTGTGGTAGACGTCCACTGCCCTGTGTGCGGCGCCTCTTTTGACGACATTGTCCGCAGCGGCCGGGCCGGCTGTGCGGAGTGTTACCACACCTTCTCCGACCGGTTAAAGCCGGTGATCGAGCGCATCCACGGGGAAGCAGTGCATCGCGGGAAGGTGCCGGGGGCAAACCTGCCGCAGCCGCGTCAAAGCAGCCAGTTGGTTGTGAAGAGGCGCGCGCTGCGGGAGGCAATCGACACACAGAATTTTGAGTACGCAGCCGCATTGCGCGATCAGATCAAGGCGTTGGAAGAAGGAGGCGGCCGCCATGCATAAGTGGTATCAGGAGGCGGGAGAGCAAAACGACGTTGTCATCAGCACGCGCGTCCGCCTGGCGCGCAGTTTGCCGGGGTATCCGTATCCGAAGCGGATGAATGCCGCCGGACGGCAGCAGGTGGAGCAGATGATCTATGAGGCGGCGACCAACGAAAACGCTGCGGTGGGGCATCAGTTCGCCTATTGGCGCATGGAGGACATCGGCCGGACCGACGGCCTTTCCTTGGCGGAACGACGCCTTGTCCAGCCGGACTTTCCTGCGGATCGCATGGGCGGGCTCCTGGTCACCCAAGACGAGAGCCTTTCCTTGTTGGTTAACGGCGAGGACCATCTGCGCATCCAGGTGTTCCGGGCCGGGATGGAGCTGGAAAGCGCCTATGCAGAGGCAGACCATTTGGACACCATCTTGGATAAAGAGTTGCACTTTGCCTTTGACCCGAAGCTCGGCTATTTGACGCAAGACCCCGCGAACTTAGGCACAGGAATGCGGGCCTCCGTATTGCTGCACCTCCCGGCGCTGCATGAAAGCGGTTCGATCGGTCGGATTGCGGCGGGATTGGCGAAGCTGGGCCTTGTGTTGGAGGAGGAACCCTTCGACCCATCCAACGAAGAGGAACAGACCTCGCGGTACCTGCTCTCCAACCGGTTGACCTTGGGGCTGAACGAGGAAGAGGCCCTGCGCAACCTCAAGAGTATTGCGCAGCAGCTTTTGGTGCAGGAGCGCACAGCGCGCCTTTCCCTGGCGGAAAAGCTGGAGATGCAGGACGCCGTAAGCCGGGCGCTTGGAGTCCTGCAAAGTGCGAAGATGTTGGGGGAGCAGGAGCTTCCAGACCTGCTGTACCGTGTACGTTTGGGAATTGCAGCTGGGCTGATTTCCGGCGTTGGTGTGGAAAAGATCGACGCCCTGCTGATGGAATTGCAGCCTGCAACCCTGACGTTGGCCTGCGGCCGGCGGTTGAGCCAATCCCAGCGGGACGGCCTGCGCGCAGAAGTGGTGCAGCGTGTCCTTGGATAAAGAGAGGACGGAATGTTTCTGCGAAGGATACCGCGTAAATGATAGAACTAGGATGTCCAGTTTTGGAAAGAAGGGGACGTTATGACACATCCATCCATTCATCAAACAGAGTTGGCCGCTGCACTGTTCGACCTAGTGGGAGGGCCTGTCCCGCACCCATATGAACAAGAGGAGGAAGCCAGGGCGCTGGCGAAACAGTTGGGAGACCGGTCCAAGGTGCTATTAAAAGTAATCGAGCTCTGCAAAACCCCCACTACACCAGAACAGCTTTATTTGACAGCGCGTGCCTATAGTTTCCTAGGGGGCCCGTATGCAGGAGAGACGGAGCGCTATGCAACTGCCTATCTGTCCACAGACGGTTGGAAGGGGCTACCGCAGCGAACTGTTGAGGAAGAAGGAATTTTGATTAATCAAGCAGCGGCAAACCGGGCCTGCATTGTGTCCGATCTTGCGGCTGCGGAGGAACATCTCGGCAAATTGGAGGCTGCAATTTCGCACTATTTGGAGGCATACCGTTTGGAACCATCTCAGGCTATGTATGCAATCAAGGCGGCAGATGGGATGGCCCAGCGGGGACGGAAAGAGGAGGCGTTGGCGTTCCTGCGGCAACAAAAGAAAAGCCGCTATTATACGCCGGTGGACCGTCCCGGCAGATGGGGCGCGGCGGGCCGCAATGCTACGTTCCAAGAATTGTTAAACGCGCATATTTTGAAATTAGAAGCCAAGTGATCTTGAGCAGTTCAAATGTAAAAAAGCGTTGGTACTACGGAGAAATCCATAGTACCAACGCTTTTTTGTTGAAAGAAACAGAGACCTCTTTTTAGCGGGGACGAGTTCCTTGCCGCCGCCCACAGTGGCTGTGGGCAGGGGGATCCATCCTTCTTAAAGAATATAACCGATCTTTTTCATCACTTTGCGCAGGGTGCGGAGGGAGATGGCCAACGCCTTTTCCGCGCTCGCACGATAACACTGTTCCAGATAATCCTTGTTTTTGCTGTAGTCGGCATAGCGCTCCTGGATGGGACGCAGATGCTCCACGACCGCTTCCCCGACAGCGGCCTTGAAATCGCCGTAGCCCTTGCCGTCGAATTCGCGTTCGATCTCGTCGAAGGAACGGCCGGTGACCGCGGAATAAATCCCCATCAGGTTGTTTACGCCGTCCTTGCCCTCGGCATAGCGCACGCAGGCGTCGCTATCCGTCACTGCGCGCTTGAATTTGCGCATGATGTCCTCCGGCTTATCCAACAGCGCAATGCAGCCGTTGGCGTTTTCGTCGGACTTGCTCATCTTCTTGGTCGGATCCTGCAGGGACATAATCCGCGCGCCGTTCTTCGGAATGTACGCATCCGGCACCACGAAGGTGGGGCTGTACAGGCCGTTGAAGCGCTCCGCAATGTTGCGGGTCAGCTCCAAATGCTGCTTCTGATCCGCACCGACCGGGACCAGGTCCGCTTGATAAAGGAGGATATCCGCAGCCATCAGCGCCGGATAGGTGAACAGGCCCGCATTGATGTTGTCCGCGTGTTTGGCGGATTTATCCTTAAACTGCGTCATGCGGGAGAGCTCGCCAAACTGGGTGTAACAGTTCAGAATCCACGCCAATTCCGCATGCGTATGGACATGGCTCTGCATGAAGAACAGGCTCTTGTTTACGTCGATCCCGCAGGCCAGTAACAGGGCGTAGGCCTCCAGGATGTTGCGGCGGAATTTTGCCGGCTCCTGCCGCACGGTGATGGTGTGCAGGTCCGCCAGGGCAAAGATACAGTCGAAGTCGTCCTGCAAAGCGACCCAGTTTTTCAGCGCGCCGAGGTAGTTGCCCAGGGTGATGGTGCCGCTGGGCTGGATCGCGCTGAATATGACCTTTTTGCGTTCGGCCGTTTGATTTTCCATGGGAAGCACCCTCCTTACAGGACGTCCTTGGCCAGCTGGCCGAGGAGTTCAATGCCTCGGACAAGCTGCTCGTCGGTCGGCGTGGAATAGTTGATGCGGAAGCTCTGGCAGGGTTCGCTCTCGTCGGTCAGGAACGCATTGCCCGGGACGACGCAGACCTTGCGCAAAACCGCTTCCTTGCAGAACGCGGGCATATCGACCCCGTCCGGCAGCGTGCACCACATGAAGAGGCCGCCCTCAAACGGATTGTAGGTGATTTTATTCGGGACGAGGCACTCGTCCAGCTTGCGCAGCGCCAGTGCAGATTTCACACGGTAAAGCTCGCGCAGGTGGGCAAGGTGCGCCTCATAGTCGTATTTGGTCATGAATTCATGGCAGATGATCTGGCTCCACATATTGGTGTGGACGTCCGCACCCTGCTTGCAGACCACCAGCTTTTGCAGGAGCGGTTTCGGCGCAATGGCGTATCCGACACGCATGCCGGGGGAGATCACCTTACTGAAGGTGCCCACATAGATCACAATGCCGTCCTCGTCCATGGACTTGATGCACGGGATGTACTCGCCCTTGATGCGGATGTCGCCATAGGGGTTGTCCTCCAGGATCATCACGCCGTACTGCTTTGCCAATGCATAGAGCTGTTTGCGCTTCTCCAGGCTCATGGTGATACCCGAGGGGTTCTGGAAGTTCGGGATGGTATAGATGAATTTGGCGCGGGGCTCCTCTTTGAGGGCGCGTTCCAGCTCGTTCATATCCATGCCGTCGCTCTCCATGGGAACGCCGCGCAAACGGGCGTTGTAGGAGCGGAAGGTATTCAGGGAGCCGATGAAGCTCGGGGCCTCGCAGATCACCACATCCCCCTCGTTGCACAGGGATTTTGTGGTGAGGTCCATCACCTGCTGCGCGCCGGAGGTGATGAGGATGTCGTCAAAGTCGCGGCCAACCTGGTGCTTTTCTTTCATATAAGCGGTCAGGTGTTGGCGCAACGGGAGGTATCCCTCGGTCAATCCATACTGCAACACGTCCACCGGGCGCTCCGCCATGATGCGGGCGGAGATTTCAGCAACCTCTTTGACGGGGAACGCTTCCGGGGCGGGGTTGCCGGCAGAGAGGGAAACCACGGTCGGGTCCGCCGCATACTTAAAGATTTCGCGAATCGCAGACGGCTTGAGGGTCTGCACGCGGTCGGAAATTTTGTATTCCATGACGCAAGTTCCTTTCGTTTAATAAATTCATATTCAGTTTACCACATTTTGCGCATAACGTCCAGCGTGGGCGGGGCATAGGCGTTGAAAGATGCTCGAAAGGGGGCCGAAACGTGCGAAAAGAGGGGAAGATTTGGAAATGGTTTTGTTTCTGGAGGATAGCTTGCAGGAGGAAGGCGGCTTGCATCAGGGAAACTGCGACCGGAGCTTCCAAAATATTACACGAAGTTATGACAAAACTTTCCATATACTTATTGTATAATGTTCCCGTAAACCCTTTTCGATGCCTGGATGCATGTTCGCTCTAAAAGGTGGACAAGCACGAAATCATAGAAGGAGAGCGATGGGAATGGCAAAGGAAAAAGTAGCAGCGCAGGTCCCGGAGGGACAGGCCCCGCCAATCTCCAACCGGCGTGTGGACTTGGAAAACTGGCTGGCGGCCCTTTTGCCGGGGATGCGGGCCGTTGCACGGCAGGCGGTGTTCTTTGTTGTAGGGTTGCTGTGCGCGCGCGGTCTGGTGTTTGGAAAATATGCCCCCTTTGGCGTGGCAGCGGTGGCCGCCATGCCGTACCATTCCATGTGGAGCACCGTGTTGGGATGCGCGGTTGGGTATCTTTTGCCGTCGCAGGTATCGGTGCCCGTCCATTACATTGCGGCCATTCTCGCCGCCGCCGGCATCCGTTGGACGATGAACGACCTGGTGCGCGTGCGCCAGCATCCTGCCTTTGCCCCCATGACAGCCTTTTTGCCCATGCTCTGCACCGGGATGGCGTTGGCGTTTGTAAATGGATCCACGCCCTCGGGGACGGCGATGTATGTGGCGGAATCGCTTCTGGCGGGCGGCGCAGCCTACTTTTTTGCGCATGCGGGCACAGCGCTTGGTTCCCGCCGGGGCGCCTCGGGGCTGAGTGGGCAGGAGATTGCATGCACGCTCCTATCCCTGGGAATCCTGCTGCTGGCCTTTGCCGATCTGACCATCGGCAGCATCTCACTGGGGCATATTGCGGCCGTATTGGGGATTTTGTTCGCCGCACGCTATGGGGGCGTAGCGGGCGGGGGCATCGCCGGAATCGCAGCGGGGACCCTGTTCAGCCTGGGGACGACAGGGCTGAATTATGTCTCCGGCGCATATGCGCTGGGAGGGCTGATGGCGGGCGTGTTTTCCCCCGTCGGGCGGCTGGCCTCGGCTGCGGCATTTGTTGTGGCGAACGGTGTCGCGTCGCTCCAGGTGGGAAACCAGGCTGCCGTGATCAGCGGGCTATATGAAGTCATGGCGGCGTCTGTCCTCTATATCGCGCTCCCCAAGGGAATGGGAAGCAAACTGGTGGGGCTGTTCTCCAGCGGGGACGACCATTCCCGGTCGGACGGCCTGCGCCGTTCCGTCATCATGAAGCTGGACTATGCGGCAAAGGCATTGGGCGGCGTGTCCGAGTCGGTGGAGGAGGTCAGCCGGAAGCTTGGCGCAGCGTGTGCACCGGACATCAACGGCGTGTATAAAAAGGCGATCGACGAAGTGTGCATGGGATGTGGGCTCAAGATTTACTGCTGGGAGCGCAATTATGGCGACAGCATGAACGCCTTTAACGACTTGACGGCCCGCCTGCGCACGCGCGGGCGGATCGACCGCACAGATTTCAGCCCGCATTTTGCAACGCATTGCAGCCGTTTAAACGATATGGTGGAATGCGTGAACCGGAATTACGAGGCGTTTACTGTGCGCCAGGCGGCGGAGGGCCGCATCGCGCAGGTGCGCAATATGGTGGCCAATCAGTTTACAACCACCAGCCGGATGCTGGAGGACATGGCCAGCGAAATGGAGCTCTTTGAACGCTTTGATTTCGCCGCTGCGCAGCAGGTTTCAGAGGTCCTGCGGGCCGCCGGTGTGACACCCATCGAGGTGAGCTGCCGGGTGGATCAATTCAACCGCATGTCGATTGAGATTGAGGCCATGCAGGTGGAGCGGATGCGTCTGAACCGCGGCGCGGTGGTGAAGGAGATTTCCCGCGCGTGTGGCCGGCTGTTTGAGACGCCCTGTATCAGCACGGCGCAGGGGAAATGCCGGGTGCAGATGAGCGAGCGTCCGGTGTACCGTGTACAGACCGGATGTTACCAGCATGTGTGCGGGGACGGTCAGCTCTGCGGGGATAGTTACGCATGCTTCAACGACGGCAGCGGCCGTCAAGTGGCGATTATCAGCGATGGGATGGGATCGGGCGGACGGGCTGCGGTGGATGGCGCGATGGCGAGCGGCATCTTCTCGCAGCTCGTAAAGGCCGGCATCGGATTTGATACCGCATTAAAAATCGTCAATTCCGCTTTGGTGGTTAAAAGCGGGGACGAGTCCCTTGCGACGATCGATGTGGCGGTCTTGGATCTGTTCAGCGGATGCGTCGAGCTGCGCAAGGCGGGCGCGCCGGTTACGATCCTGCGGCAGGATGGACAAGCCAAACGCATCGACGCCCCTTCGCTGCCGGTCGGCATTTTAAACGACGCCCATTTTGCAAAGGCGGACGTGGTGCTCAGGGACGGCGACCTGGTGGTCCTGCTGAGCGACGGCGCGCTCGCCGCCGGGGACGATTGGCTGTGCGAGACGGTGGAACAGTGGCAGGGCCTTTCGCCGCAGGATCTCGCGGAGGAACTGGTGGCGGAAGCGGTGGCAAGGCGTTCGGACGGCCACGACGACGATGTGACAGTCCTGGTGCTGCGCATGACCACACCCCAGCCAATCCCCAAGGACGAGGACGAAGAAAAGGCCGGGTAAAAAGATTTAAATAGAGAAAAAGAGCTGTAGGGAACCTTTCCTACAGCTCTTTTTAAAACCCATCCGCATGGAGTTTATTCTTGAAATTCTTTGCGCAAAACCTCATGGGGCGGCTCGATTTCCTTTGCAATCGTGTGTTCCGTCAATTCGGACAGCAGTTTGATCTTTTGATTGAGAATCGGCCGCATACAATTGGGGACATGCTCCTGGTGTGCCCGGTGGATGGCCACACATTCTTTGCAATTCCCATGGTAGCGGCAGGCCTTCTGGCAAGGACAATGGTCTTTGTCTTTGTATTCCTCCCGGAATTCCGCCGCAAATTCTTCCTGCAATTTTAAGCCCTCTTGCCGGTTGCCCTTGTGAAATTCAGCCATAGCGTCCAATTCTTTTTGATTTCCCTCGATTTTCATCTTGTCATCCCCTTTTGCAAATATAAATCGGCGCCCTAAGATCAAACTTGTTTCAGAACCGCAGGACGGTTGTCCCTTGAAAAGAGGCGCTCTCTTTTGGAAAGGACACGCGCATCTTGAGGAAAAGGAGTTCCAGAGAAGCATTTTAAGAAATCTGTGGATCGGGCTTCTTTGCTTCCTCCTCATAGGTGGTGATATAGCGCCGCACACGGAAATGCGCCCCTGTCTGCTTGCAGAGCGCTTCACAGGCGGCAAGTTCCTCCTTGGGGGTTCCATTGTCCACCACAGTCATATCGACCTCCGGCACATACTGTACCACGTCTTTTGTGAAGGTTAAGATGGCGGGCAAGGCATCCAGACCGTATTTGGGATGGCAAAGCTCTACGTATTTCTCCGGGGTGGAAGCATTCAGGCTGACCGAAACGGCGTCCACCAAGCCTTGGAAGGACTTTGCCGTACTCCGGCCGTTGATGAGGTCGGACAGGCCGTTGGTATTGACCCGGATGGGGATGTCCCGGATGCCGCGGACTTTATTGCAAACCCAAAGAAGGTCGTCGAGGCGGCAGGTCGGTTCGCCGTAGCCGCAAAAGACCAGTTCGCGGTATTGGCTGAGATCGTGCTGGGCAAGAGCGGCCATGATCTCCGTCTGTGTCGGTTCGCGCTCCAGCCATAAGTTGTCCCCGGTTCCGACGCTTTTGCTGTGGGTGCGGATGCAGAAGTCGCAGGCGCACGGGCAGCGGTTTGTGATGTTTAAATATAGGGTGTGCCCCAATACATAGGCGATATTGTCATAGAAATCGCTCATACGGAAGCCTCCTCCAAAGGAATTCCAAACAGGCGTGACGCATTCTGCTGCGTTGCTTTGAGCAGCTCTTCCACGGGCAACTGGCGGATCTCCGCAATGCGTTCCGCAGTTTTGGCGATCATGGAGGAGTCGCAGCGCTTTCCGCGGTAGGGGACGGGCGCCATATAGGGCGCGTCGGTCTCCAGCAGAAGGTGGTCCAGCGGGACCGCCGCGGCGACCTCCACCGGCACGCGCGCGTTTTTGAACGTGACCGCGCCGCCCAGCCCGATGTACATCCCCAGGCGGACCACTTCGCGCATCATCTCCACGCTGCCGGAAAAGCAATGGACAACCCCCTTGGGACGGTATTTGCACAGCAATTCCATCGTGTCCCCGTGTGCGTCGCGGTCGTGGACAATGACGGGAAACCCTCTGCGGTTGGCGAGTGCGAGCTGCTTGGCAAACCATTCCCGCTGGACCTCGCGGGGCGCGTTGTCTTCAAAGTGATAATCCAAGCCGATCTCACCGACTGCGACGACCTTGGGCGCGTCCAAAAGGGTTTCCACTTCGTTCAATGCCTCGTCAGGGGTGTCGTTTACACATTCAGGGTGGATTCCCACCCCTGCATAGATATAGGGATATGCTGCCGCCAACGCCACGGCGTCGCGGCAGCCCTGCAAATCCGCGCCCACGTTGACAATCCGGCATATACCCTGCGCGGGGAGATTCCGAAGAATCTCCCCGCGGTCTTGGTCAAATGCCTCGTCGTCGTAATGTGCGTGTGAATCAAAAATCAGACGTTCCATACATAGAATTCCTCATCAATGGATGCGGGAGCCGGCCGGGACGCCATCCACAAAGATCACCCGGACGCTGTCCTCGCTCTCGTCCGCGGCCAAGATCATGCCCTGGCTTTCCACGCCGCAGAGCGTAGCCGGCTTGAGGTTTGCCACCAAAATCACGCTGCGTCCGATCAGATCCTCCGGCTTGTACCAGGCGGCAATGCCGGAAGCGACCACGCGCTCCCCTTCGCCGTCGTCCAGTGTGAGCTTCAGGAGCTTCTTTGCGCGTTTGATCGGCTCGCAAGCCTTGACCTTTGCCACGCGCAGCTCCACTTTCTCGAATGTGTCGATCCCAATTTGTGCTAAGCCCTCAATGTGCTTTTTCTCGGGCTCTGCGCGATTGGGGAGTAGTTTGTTCAACTCTTCGATTTCCTTCTCCACGTCGATGCGCGGGAACAGGGTCTCCCCTTTGGTGACCACGGCGGTCGGCGGGAGCAAGCCCCACTTGGAGGAGGACTCGTAGGTGAGAACTTCCGGAATAGCGCCGATCTGCTGCTGAATCTTCGGAGCGGTTTCCGGCATGAACGGAGCGATCAAAATCGAAATGATACGCAGCGTTTCACAGAGGTTGTACAAGACGGTCGCCAGGCGCGCGCGCTTCGTAGCGTCCTTGCCCAAAGCCCACGGCATGGTTTCGTCGATGTATTTATTGGCGCGGGCGATCAGCTTCCAGATCTCACCCAGCGCGTTGGAGAATTGATACTTGTCGATCGCGGCGTCGCATTTGCCGCGCAGCATGGAAGCCAGCGTGATCAGCTCGCCGTCCGGCGCCGCAGCGCAGCGCTCGCGGGGAAGCGCGCCGCCGAAGTATTTTTCCACCATCGCCGTGGTGCGGGAGAGCAGGTTGCCCAGGTCGTTCGCCAAGTCGGAATTGATGCGGTTGATGAGCGCCTCATTGGTAAAGACGCCGTCCGCGCCAAAGGGGATTTCACGCAAGAGGAAGTACCGGATGGCGTCGACGCCGTACCGCTCGCACAGGATGAGCGGGTCCACCACATTGCCCTTGGACTTACTCATCTTGGTGCCGTCGCCAAACAGCAGCCAGCCGTGGCCGTAAACCTGCTTTGGCAGGGGTAGATCCAATGCCATCAGCATGGCGGGCCAAATGATGGTGTGGAAACGCACGATCTCCTTGCCGACAAAATGGACGTCGGCCGGCCAAAACTTGCGGTACATCAAGTCGTTGCCGGAGCTATAACCTAATGCCGTGATATAGTTGGTCAGCGCGTCCAACCAGACATAGATCACATGATCCGGGTCAAAGTCCACGGGGATACCCCAGGAAAAGCTGGTGCGCGTGACGCACAGGTCATCCAAGCCTTGTTTGATGAAATTGATCATCTCATTCTTGCGGCTTTCCGGCTGGATGAATTCCGGGCGTTCCTCATAGAGCTTCAGGAGACGGTCGCCGTATTTGGAAAGACGGAAGAAATAGGCCTCTTCCTCCGCCCATTTGACCTCGCGGCCGCAGTCCGGGCACTTGCCATCCTTGAGCTGAGTCTCCGTCCAGAAGGATTCGCAGGGGGTGCAATACCAGCCTTCGTATTTGCCCTTATAAATTTCCCCTTTTTCATAGAGGGCACGGAAAATTTTCTGGACCGCGCGCATATGATATTCATCCGTCGTGCGGATGAAGCGGTCGTTGCTGATGTTGAGAAGTTTCCAGAGGCTCTGGAAGCCTGCGACGATCTTATCCACATATTCTTTTGGGGTAACGCCTGCTTCCGCAGCCTTTAATTCGATCTTCTGGCCATGCTCGTCCGTTCCGGTCAAAAACATCACGTCATATCCCTGAAGACGCTTATAGCGGGCAATGGCGTCGCTCGCCACGGTGCAATAGCTGTGGCCGATATGCGCCTTACCGGATGGATAGTAAATTGGCGTGGTGATATAAAACGTTTTTCTCTCCATGTCATTTCGCTCCTACTGTTCAGTCTACACATTTCCCGCGCGATGACCATATCGGCCGGGAAAATATGCAAAAACATTCTCCATATAGAGGTTGCCTTGCATGATATAACATCCATATTATACTCATTTTAACGAGGGTTTTCAATCGCATAAAGAAATACAGGTCGAATGTGAAAGATTTTAACGGCAATTCACAAAAAAATACGCTTCGAGGGGACTTGCCTTTCTCGAAGCGTATTTTCGATAAGCGGAGGAAAGATTACAATCCGGCATTATCCGTGCCACTAGTACCATAGAGGAATTCCCGCAGCAGGCGGCAGTTTTCCGGAAGGTCGGGCACAAGCACCATGCCGCTGCCTTGGATCGTCTGATCCTCATAGGCGTTTGGATTGGGGACGGCCATGGTTTCCATCTCATAATTCATAATGGATGGGGCCATCGCAGCCAAGGCGAGCAGATCCCCGTCGCTGAGGTTGGTTTCTACATAGGGCAGGTAGTCATACATCAATTTGCTGAATTCCACAGGGTTGAGTTCCTTCATGCGGGCAATCATCGCTTCGACAACCTGGCGTTGGCGGCCAGTGCGCCCAAAATCGCTGTCGGTTGCACGGATGCGGGCGTAGTACAGGGCGAGGCGGCCATCCAGGTGGTTGACGCCTTCGTGCAAATTGCTGCCCATATTCCGGTTTTCCTCGGCTGCGACTTCGGCCGACATATCGATATCGATGCCGCCCATCTTATCGATAATCGCTTCGAAATTTTCAAAATTTACCGAGACATACTTGTCGATATTCACACGGAAGTTGTTTTCAATGGTCTGCATGGTTAAAGCTGGGCCGCCGTTGGCATAGGCGGCGTTCAGTTTGGTCTTTCCGACGGTTGGGATTTCGAGATAGAGGTCGCGCAGGAAGGAGACCAGACGGAGCTTTTTGGTCCCGTTGTCGATGGAAACCAACATCGTGGTGTCGGAACGGTGGCTGTTCCCATCGTCCCCATTGTCCGCGCCGATCAATAGAATATTGGTGACCCCATCTTTGGAAATCACATCCCATGTGGGGGCGGCTTCGGGCTGTTCCACATATTGGGATGTGTCCACCCCTGGACGGTTGAGACGGCTCACCATCACGCCGGCATACGCGACGACCCCCAGCACAAGCACAAGCGCTACAGAAAAAACTGTGGCAAGGACCCGGTGCCCTCCACGCTTCTTTTTGCGCCGGCGGTCCGCTTTCCGGCTTTTGGCGCTCTTGACAGCGGCCCGCTTATTGCTGCTGGAATAAATATCGCGGTCAACGTAATTGTACCGGTCGATTTCTCCTCGATACTGCCGGGGCCCTTTGCTGCTGGAATAAATATCGCGTGAACCGGATCGCGTATACGTATTTCGTTTGTCCATTTTGTCACTCCTCATCCAATTAACACGGCTTGTCCTTATCAATAAGAATACAAATCAAAAGGGCCCAATTTGGCATCCTCGCTCTATTCTATTGCATTCGGCATGGCATGTCAATCATTTCTGGGCGGGTGGAATTTCTTTCCTTGGACAGGTCTTGCTTTTTTACAGGCATTTTAACTTAGAATTCAGAATATCGTAACAAATTTTGAAAGAACAACGGGTATAATAAAATGCTATAGCAACTCATTATCATGGAACAGGAGGAAAACGCCATGCGGACAACGGGGAAGAAAAAAAGCCGCGCAGATACGCGGAAGCTTTTCATTCGGATTGTGGCATTGGGATGCGCACTGTTGATTGCAGGTTCCGCCTTATTGATGGCGTTCCTGTGAGATTGCAGAAGGAAAAGGAGGGTTTGTAATGGTAGGAAAAGCGACAAAGGAAGCCACGCTGTCGGTCCTTGGGATGAAGTGTGAGCATTGCGCGGCCAACTTGGAGAATGCGCTTTTGAAGGCGGATGGGATCGAAAAGGCAAAGGTGAGTTTTGCAACAAAAACCGCCCAGGTTGCCTATGACGAGTCGAAAATCGACCTGTCCGGCATTTCCAACGTGGTCAGCGACGCCGGTTATCAGGTCGGCGATTGATAGAGGCAAACAGATTCAAATTTGAAAGATCCCGCTGGAAGGAATGTCCGGCGGGATCTTTTTTCGTTTATCGTTTTCTCTTTTTGTCCGACTATACTCCGGTAGATTTCGAAAATTCCTTTGGCTTTTACACTGGCGCTTAAAAGCAGTCTTCGAAGCCGGACGGTTTCCGCTTGAAAGGCGCCATGTGGACAGGTGTCAACGGCTATGCTACAATGAACGCACAGACAATCGAATTCTGCTGGGAGATAGGAGAATGGATTTTCGAACCTTAGAAGAAGCCCATCAAACATGGCAAGAGATTCGGGTGATTGGAAGAACCATCGAACGCAAGGGTAAAAAATATCACATCGTTGGCATGACCCTGGCGGACGAAGCAAAGCTCTATATCTTGGAACCATATGAGGAATCCGAACATGGGCGGCGTCGGAGAAAGGGAATCCGGAATCATAGAAGAATCCTCAAGGAGCAGGGAAACCCGGATGTTTGCTATTTGCACTGTAGCGACATCTATTTGGGCAAGGAGCGGTTACAGGTGCAAGGGGGCTCGAGCGGCCCTTTGATGGATTCTTTCCTGGATTACGGCAATGTCCAACTCTTCCTTGCTATGATGAGCGCCGGCTGGGTGGTCCCCGAATGGCTCAAGCACATGGCATGGGAGCGTTTGCAGCTGGTCACCCTGGAGATTGCGGATCGGCAGACGTTGCCAAACGTTTCCGAGAAAACGCCGGTCACCATCCGGCACAGGCCGGACCCCATCCAGCATATCCTGGAAAAAACCGTCACGTTAACGGTGGGGAAAAGCCGCTCGTTCCGTTTCTTGGACCATTCCGGAGATTCAGTAGCGTGTTATATCAATCGTGTTACGTTGATCGATGTATGGAACGAGTTGGAAGAACAATTCAACCATCCGCGATATACGGAGGGCCTTTCACCGGAACAATTGCGGCAGGTCAAACGCAATTGCTTTGAAGCCTTGGAACAAAGCTGTCCAAAGGGAATGTGTTATGTCGGGATTGAATACGAATGCAGCAAGGATATGAGTCTGCAATTCTATTCCAAGGAATATTTGAGATCCCGCCCGGAAGAACACAGGGGGAGTTCTGCTTTGCTGGGGATGAGATTAAAACCGGATCGGGCAACGGGAACGCACGGCCTTCCGCTCCGGGGGAGTGTGATCGAGACAGCGGTCCCGCCGGACACCGTAAAGGTTCCTGCGGAGTTGTTTTTTGCCTTTGAAAAAGTCGAAGAATGGGAGGAACAGGTATAGGGATGTTCCATTCCTGGCCACTATAAAAATAGGCATCCCGTTCTCTTTTGGTAAGACCAGGCAATGGAGTTATATCCGGGAAAAGGAAACAGATAAAAACCGGCGGCCAGCCCCAAACGGGACTGGCCGCTGTCTTTATGCTGGAACTTGTATGCAAGGAACCTCCTGCCAGAAACGATCAAAACCTGGAGGGTTGCCCATAGGATGGCTGATGAGCCGCCAATGGAACGTCATTTGCAAACCGGCGTCGCTTCCGTGGCTCTTTCTGCTGGAAGCTCGTCCCCTTTTGTAAAATGCATGGCCAACCATACCGCCAATATGCCGCCCACCAGCTTACAGGCCACATAAGCGGCCACCACGTTTCCCGTGGATACGCTGGAGACAAACGCCAATTGCCCGCCGAAGACAAACGCGCCCGTTGCGGCGAATGCAGCGTTTGCGGCTTTCCCGCGTGGGTCCATCCGGCTGTACAGCGGCAGCATGGAGAGGCTGGACGCAACGCTGACAAACAAGCCGGCGACCGCGTACCGGTTCATCCCCAAGCGGCCCGCCAGCTTGTCCACGATCCCGCCGCAGTGGGCCAGAAGCAGCCCGCAGGCGACGGTCGATCCGCAAACCACGACCGTGCATTTCAAGGCGATGGTCAGCGCTTCAAAGACGAGCGTGTCCGGGACCATCGACCATTCGGGCACGAATACGCCCGCCACCACAATGCAGAAGAGCACGATGCCCGCAGCGCGGACGAACAGTCCAAGCCCAGAGAGGACCCGGATACAGGCGCGCGGGGCAAACCGCAGCGCCAGGCAGAGGATCGCGCAGAGAAGCAGCACCGGCCATAGGTTGGCGAGCAGCGAGGGGACTGGCAATCCGGCCAGCAGCCCGCCCACGGCAAGGGCGGCGGGCATGGCCACAATCCCCCAGAGGATGCCCCGCATAAAGCCTCCCACTTCGTGGCTTTCCAAGCTTCCCAGGGAGGTGGGCAGGACAAAGCTGATGAGGCAGCCGAGCAAAGAGGAGAGCATCGCCCCGGAATAGGCAGCCAGCGCGGGGGACGCCGCAAGCTGGCTGGCGATCGGATAGCCGCCCAAGTCCGGTGCAAGCAGCGCGCCTGCCAGGAGGGAGGGGTCGAACGGGAGGACGCTTCCCCAGGCGGAGAGGACCTCCGGATGGGACCCCAGCGCGGCCACCGCCACGCAGTACACGCCGGACATGGAAAGGCAGAGCGGGCCCATGGCGGCCAGACCGCGGTCGAATTCTTCGGCAACCCCCAGTTTGCCGCCGGTGATCTTATCGACTGCGCCCAGAAGGGCAAAAAGGAGCAGGATTGCAATCAGTGCATTCATGTGCTTACCGGGTGAGCGGCGCGCAGGCGGCCTTTAGCCATTCCCGCTCCCGGTCGTTCAGGGAATTTTCCAGGGTCCGGTATACGGTCTGATGGAAATTGTTCAGCCATGTCAGTTCTGCATCGTCCAGCAGTTCCACCTTGACCGGGCGGGTATCGATCGGACAATACGTGATCGGTTCAAAGCAGAGGAATCGGCCATACTCTGTGGTGTCCCACTCCTTGCAGACCAGCTCGTTCTCAATGCGGATGCCGATTTTCCCTTCCTCATAAACGCCGGGCTCGTCCGTGATGGTCATGCCGGGCTGGAAAACAGCGTGGTTGTTTGTGCGCAGGTTTTGCGGGCCCTCATGTACGCCGCCGACAAAGCCAACGCCGTGGCCGGTGCCGCAGCGGTAGTCGATCCCGTGCTGCCACAGGGGGCTGCGCGCGATAATATCCAGGTTGCCGCCGGTGCAGCCCTCCAGGAAGATCACCTTGGCGATGTCAATGTGGCATTTGAGCACCCAGGTGTAGTAGGTCTTTTCCTCGTCGGTCAGCTCTCCCAACGAATAGGTGCGCGTGATGTCCGTCGTGCCGTCCAGATATTGGCCGCCGGAATCCACCAGCAGGAACCCGTGAGGCTCCAGCGTGGCGCAGGTCTCCGGGACAGCGTGGTAATGCATCATCGCGGCATTGGCGCCATAGGCGGGGATGGTGTCAAAGCTTTCTCCCAGGCAGAGCGGCTGCTCCCGGCGCAGGGTGGCAAGCATCTCCGTTACGTCGCATTCGGTTACGGCTTCCCCGCGCGCCATCTTGTCCTCCAAGGCCATCTGGAAGCGCACCATGGCAACGCCGTCTTTCACATGGGCGTTCTTGATGTTTTCAATCTCGACCTCATTCTTAACGCCCTTGAGCTGCTGAACCGGTTCCTCACCCGCCAGAAGGGTGACGTTCGGGTTCGCTTTCCAGGCGTTGTACAGGGTATAGTTCAACCCGTCGGGCTCATAGAGCGCGGTCACCATTTGGTCAATCGCGGCGATGGCGTTTGCAACGTCCTCATACGCGGCAGTTTGCACTCCTTCTTTGGCCAGCGCATCCTGGGCCTCCTGCGGCAGGCGGCTCCGGTTGATAAACAGCGTGGCGCTGTCCGGCAGGACCAGGCAGTAGGCCATGGCGACCGGCGTGCAGGCGATGTCGTCCGCGCGCAGGTTCAGAAGCCAGGCGACGCTGTCCAGGCGGGAAACCAGCATGGCATTTGCGCCCTTTTCCTGGAGTTTTTCGCGGAGCTGGGCCAGCTTTTCCGCCGCGGTTTTGCCCGCGTATTTCACATCGAGCAGCCACGCGGGGGTTGCAGGCGCAGCCGGACGGCCCTCCCACAGCGGTGTGACGAAGTCGATATCGCGGATCGAAATATGCTTCTTTTCAAACGCTTTGTTCAGTTTTTCGACGGTCGATGTGGCGGTCACCATGCCGTCCACACCCATCACGCCGTTTTCCGGAAGCGTGTCTGCTAGCCATGCGGGGATTTCCGGCGTGCCCTTCTGCGCGATGCGCATCAGTTCGATGCCGCTGCCTGCAAGCTGGCGTTCCGCCTGGATGAAATAGCGGCCGTCCACCCAAAGCGCGGCGGCGTCCGCTGTGACGGCCAACGTGCCGACCGAGCCGTTAAAGCCGGAGAACCAGCTTCGCGCTTGGTAAGAATCGGGCAAATATTCGCTCATATGGGGATCGGAGGACGGGATTAAAAAGCCGTCGACCCCTGCTTCCTTCATTGCAGCGCGCAGGGCCGCAATGCGTTCTGGGACTGTTTTCATGGGAACTCCCTCTTTCCATATAAAATAAAGTGTAATTTGGTTTTATCCATTTTCCCTTCCCCATTCTATCCTCTCATCGTGCATTATGCAAGAGGGGAAACTACTTGTGGAAGAAAACGCCCATACCGGCGCAGGCATGGGCGTTCGAAAGAGCCGTTTCTGTGGGATGGAAAACGGGCAAAAGAAAAGCCGCCCGAAGGCGGCTAAGGAGGAATAAACAAATGAATTAGGAGGCTGTGCGCTTTTTGCGCTTCCGGCCCCGGCGCGGTTTTGGCGGGGCGTCCTCCTGGGATTCCACTTCGGCGGTCGTTTCCGAGGGTTGCACGCAGGCGGGGAGGTAGTCCGGCGGGGCTTTGGCAAGGTCCGTCAGGACGAGGCCGTCCAGGGAGACCTCGAAGAACCACGCGAGCTTGAGCAATATAAGAAGAGGCGGCAGGGTACGGCCGGTCTCATAATAGGTATAGGAAGAGCGCTCCACGTTTAACCAGAGTGCAACCTGCCATTGGGGGAAATGAAAGGCCTTGCGCAGGAAGCGGAGGTTTTGCGAAAGATAGATCATTTTGAATCGGCCTCCCGGGTTTCTTCCAGGGCCACGCGGACCGCCTCGACGACAAATGCAGAGAAGGTGCAGTTTGTCCCCTTGATCTCTTCTTCCACTTGTTCGATCAGATTGTTTGGAAATCGGATGCTTTTGTTTGTAGTGGATGGAATGGAGGGAATTTGAAACCGTTTCATGCACAGGACTCCCACGGCGCAATTGTTTATAAGAATATTATGCAATGGAAATGAGGGATTGTATGCATCACAATTGTGCTACAGGATGTGCGACAAATGTATTACATTTTCGGCAATGGGGATTCATTCACAATGGAATAGAGTCCCCCACAAAAATTTTTACTTGACAATCGGTGAAAGTTGTTTACACGAAATTGACAGAGTTGAAATTCTAATTTATAATTTAATTAGAGAATGTTTGAAATCTTTTGGCACCCTTTGGCAAAGTCTATATTTGGAAAGGCAGGGAGATTAGGATGAAACAAAAACGGTTTTTTATTGGCGTGGCCATGGCATTTCTTGTGGGCGTGATGGCGGCCTTTCCGCTGTTCCATGACTCCCAGGAACCTTTTTCCGGAGAAATGCCCAGAGACAAGGATATTGAACAGCAATCGGACGAAGCGCCCAGTGCCCTTTTGAAAATCACGCAAATGTCGGAGCCGGTGCTTCTGGGCAAAACCGGACAAGCCGCTGGCGAGGTAGCATACTCCTTTTCTGTAGAGCCTTTGACGAGTGGGATCAAACATATTTCTTTTCTTTCCGGAAACCCGGATGTCAAATTTGTGGAGTATGTTCTCCTGCCGGAGGATGATTCGGACAATGTAGAAGAGGGCTTTGCAGAAAACCGCGTGCTCCGGCAGAGTACATCCCAGCAGCTTTCCCCGGATGGGACCATTCCCTGCAATGCAACAAAATGGTTGGAAACCCCGGTGGAAAGAGAGGTTGCCGGCGGGGAGGAAGTGGAAATCCATTTGGAGTTCCCGGTGAAACTGTTGCCGGAAGAAGGCGTCCGGCCGGAAGGGTCAAATGCATGGGGAATGGACGGCTTTTCCCTTTATGCGTTGCTGACGGACGGGCAGGGGCAACAGGCGTTGCAGGAGATTCGTTTTGAAAAGCAGGACGGCATGTCCCTGGAGGCATCCGTTTTCAGCCGGGATTTGGAAGATGTGGCGGAAATCGAAACCCCTTCGGAGGTCATCACGAAGGAGCTGCACGGCTATCGGTATATCTATTCTTCCCCGGAAAAGGTGGAACCGGTCTATCATTGCACCCACATGGATTCCGCAACGGGAACCGTTTTGGAAGGCGATTTGACGCTATCGCATATCACGCAAATGGGGGATGCGGTTTACGCATATTACGACGGGACGGTTACGGGCGTCAAAGAAGGGAATGCGTTTTCGGAGCTTCCACATGGACAAAGCGTATAGTTTTTACTCGATGAAGGCCGCTTCCTAAAGAATTGTATCATTGTGGATGAAAAAGCCTGTCCTGCAAAAGAGCAGGGCAGGCTTTTTGACCTTACGTATTTGGAAAGCTGTTTTCATAGAAATCCAAAAAATGGACACTTGCATGCATTCCTCCCGCAGGGTTTCATCCTCTGTGGGAATCTGCGCGCCATAGGTTTTGCATGGTTCCCAATTTGAAGGGGTGAAGGGTTCCAAATCGAATTGTTCCTGAATGGCGGCGATGCCCGTCTGAAAATCCATGGTGGCTTCCGCAAAGGCGGCGTCCGGGTCTTCAAAGACCGGCATGCCTTTGGAATTGACCCCCATTGCATAGGCAGGTTTTCCCGCGAGAAAATCGGGAACCTGTTCTTCAGAAATCGGACTTATCCCATTTCCATAGAGATCCTCCATCCGGTTTTGATGAAAAACCAAGGCGAGCGCAGCAGCAGATACGATCAAGATGCTCAGGATAAAACAAACCCATCGGTTTCGGTGCTTTTTCATAGTCGCATCACATTCTCCAGTAATTGTTTCATCATACGATGTTGTTAACAAGAAACATAGGATTCACGATCATAATAGAATAAAAGGAAGATAAAAGCAATATCAAGAAACGCTTTCAAGCAAGCGCAGACGCCTGGAATCTTTTCTTTAAACGTGTTTCCGCAAAATCCCTGTCAATTCTTTGGTCACAATTCACGATTTGTTCTTTCCTTTTCCCCGTACCTATGGTATAATAACACCCGTATGCTCAATACTGAGATGAATAATCGGTTTTTTATAACCATTTTGAGGTGAACGTTCATGGGTAATATTCTCAAAGCCTTCTTTGGCAACTACAGCAAGCGCGAGTTAAAGCGCATCCAGCCCCTTTGCGACAAAGTGCTCGCACTTGAAGAAAAATACAAAGCGCTGAGCGACGAGGATTTGCAGGCGCAGACCCCTGCTTTAAAGGAACGCTTGGCCAACGGCGAAACGTTGGACGACATCCTGCCAGACGCATTTGCCGTCTGCCGCGAGGCTTCTGCCCGCGTGCTGCAGATGCGCCACTTTCCGGTGCAGATCATCGGCGGCATCGTGCTCCATCAGGGCCGCATCGCCGAGATGAAGACCGGTGAAGGTAAAACGCTTGTGGCGACGCTCCCCGCGTATTTGAATGGCTTGGCAGGCAAGGGCGTCCACGTGGTTACCGTCAACGACTATTTGGCCCGCCGCGACTCCGAATGGATGGGCAAGCTGTACCGCTTCCTTGGGCTGTCGGTCGGCTTGATTGCCCACGATATGGACAATGCTTCCCGCCAGAGGGCTTACAATGCCGACATTACCTATGGTACGAACAACGAGTTCGGCTTCGACTACCTGCGCGACAACATGGTCATCTATAAGGAAAACAAAGTGCAGCGCGGGCACAATTTCGCCATCGTCGACGAGGTTGACTCCATCCTCATCGACGAAGCGCGTACCCCGTTGATTATTTCCGGCCAGGGGGACAAGTCCACCGAGCTGTATAACATTGCGGATGCATTTGCGCAGACGCTCCATATGGTCAAGGTCGCCGACCTGGATACCAAAGAGGACAACGACGAGCTCTATAAAGACGCGGACTATATTGTCAACGAAAAGGCCAAGACCGCAACGCTGACCCCGTCCGGCGTAAAGAAGGCAGAAGCGTATTTTAATGTAGAAAACTTGACCGACGCAGACAACATCACCCTTCAGCACCACATCAACCAGGCGATCAAAGCGCGCGGCGTGATGACGCGCGACATCGATTATGTGGTCAAAGACGGGGAAGTCATCATTGTCGATGAATTTACGGGCCGCTTGATGTATGGCCGCCGCTACAACGAGGGCCTGCACCAGGCGATCGAGGCCAAGGAAGGCGTCAAGGTTGCGCGCGAGAGCAAGACGCTCGCCACCATCACCTTCCAGAACTTCTTCCGCCTCTATACAAAGCTCTCCGGTATGACCGGTACGGCAATGACGGAAGAGGACGAATTCCGTGAGATCTATAAGCTCGACGTCATTGAGATCCCCACCAACCGCCCGATGATCCGCCAGGATCTGCCGGACGTCGTCTATAAGACGGAGCAGGGCAAGTTCAATGCGGTCATCGATGACATCGTCGAGCACCACGAAAAGGGCCAGCCGGTGCTGGTCGGCACAATCTCCATCGAAAAGTCCGAGCGGTTGAGCCAATTGCTCAAACGCCGCGGCGTCAAGCACGTGGTCTTGAACGCAAAGTACCACGATAAGGAAGCGGAGATCGTCGCACAGGCCGGTAAAAAGGGCGCGGTGACCATCGCCACCAACATGGCCGGCCGTGGTACGGACATCATGCTGGGCGGCAACGCCGAGTATATGGCGAAAGCGGAAATGCGCCGTATGCAGTACCCGGAGGAGCTCATCAGCGAGGCGGATGCGCATTCGGATACCGATAATGAAGAGATTTTGGAGGCGCGCAAGACCTTCCAGGAGCTCAACAACAAATATAAAGAAGAAACGAAAGGCGAGGCCGACGAGGTCCGCGAGGCGGGCGGCCTGTATATCATCGGTACGGAGCGCCATGAATCCCGCCGTATCGACAACCAGCTGCGCGGCCGTGCCGGCCGTCAGGGCGATCCGGGCATGAGCCGGTTCTATATCTCCCTGGAGGACGACCTGATGCGTCTGTTCGGCGGCGAGCGCATTACGCAGATGATGAATACGCTCAAGGTCGATGAAAATACGCCGATTGAGGCGGGCATGCTGACCAAGACCATCGAGGGCGCCCAGAAGAAGATCGAGGGCCGCAACTTTGGCATCCGTAAGAACGTCTTGCAGTACGACGACGTCATGAGCCGCCAGCGTGAGATCGTCTATGGCCAGCGCGACCAGGTGCTCAACGGCGAGGATCTGCGCGACCAGATTGTCAAGATGATCGAGCAGGCGATCGAGGCGCAGGTGGACAAATATTTGCCCGCTGCAACCCTGCGCGACGACTGGGATTTGAACGGCTTGCGCGAGCATTATATGGGCTGGCTGATCGGCCCGGACGATTTGCAGTATGACGAGACCGAGATGGAGAAGCTGGAACCCGGCTTTGTGAAAGATGAACTCACAAAGAAGGCCATGGAACAGTACGAAGCGCGTGAGCAGGCGTATGGCGACAAGGTCATGCGCGAGTTGGAGCGCGTCATCCTTCTCAAGAACGTGGACCGCGAGTGGATGGACCACATCGACGCGATGGAAGAGCTGCAGAAGGGTATCCGCCTGCGCGCCTATGCCCAGCGTGACCCGGTTGTGGAATACCGTCTGGAAGGCTTCGATATGTTCGACGAGATGATCGCGACCATCCGCGAGAACACCGCCCGCATGATGCTCACCGTGCAGCTGCGCACGCAGGAGGAGCCGAAGCGTGAGCAGGTGGCGAAGCCCACTGCAACCAGCGCCGACGGCACCGATACCGCCCAGCCTGTGCGCAAGGGCAAGAAGATCGGCCCGAACGATCCCTGCCCCTGCGGGAGCGGCAAGAAGTTTAAGAAGTGCACCTGCGCAGAATACCATCCTCAGAATTGATGGATTAAGTTAAGCGCGTTTAACCGTTTTGTAAAAAGAAATGGCATAGTTACCCCTTGGAATAACCGGTGGTTCCGGGATTCCAAGGGGATTTTTTTATGCCAAGAACGGAGAGAATCGGTCATTTTTCACACATAAATAGAGGGATTTTTCAAGCAATTGGACAGGACGACCACTGGTTAAATCATGGCTCAAAAATGCATATTAATTTTATTTTGATCTAAACTAAGCTTAACCTGTTTTTAACATTCCGCCGATAGAATAAGCTCGTACTTAAAGAAACCATGAAGAAAAATGTAAGGAGCAATGAAACATGAAAAAAGTTCTTTCGATTCTAATGGTACTGGCTATGATGTGCACGAGTATGGCGTTCGTTGGATGCAGCTCTGCGGTAGAGGGACAGTCTGAGACTCCGTCTTCCCAGGCAGCGGACAATGCGGCGGGCGACGATGCGGAAGCACCTTCCTCTGAGGAAGCGACCACAGAATTGAGCGGCGACCTCACGCTGAATGGTTCCACCTCGATGGCGAAGGTTTGCCAGGCACTTGGCGAAGCATTTATGGCGAAATATCCGGATGTGACCGTGACGAAGAGCGGCAATGGTTCCGGCGATGCACCGGAAGCTGTTAACTCCGGCACAGCCCTGATCGGCGACCTGTCCAGAAACCTGAAGGATGAAGAAAACCCGGATCAGTTTGAAATCAACCAGATCGCAATCGACGGCATCGCGATTGCAGTTAACAAGGATAACCCGGTCACCGAGTTGACCAGCGAGCAGATTACGCAGATCTTCACCGGCGAAATCACCAACTGGAAAGATCTCGGCGGCAATGACCAGGCGATCACCGTGATCGGCCGTGAAGCGGCTTCCGGCACGAGAGACGGTTTCGAATCCATCTTTGGTTGCGAAGGCAACTGCAAATATGCAGCGGAAGTTACTTCCACCGGTGAGGTTGTCTCCAAGGTCGGTTCTGACCCGTCTGCAATCGGCTACGTTTCCCTCGACTCTGTAAACGATTCCATCACGGCTTGCAAGGTTGACGGTGTAGAAGCTACAGAGGAAAACATCATTGATGGTTCCTACAAGGCACAGCGTCCGTTCATCCAGATCTATAAGAAGGGCTCTGACAGCGAGCTGATTAAAGCTTGGTTTGACTTTGTATACTCCGACGAAGGACAGCAGATCATTTCGGATGTAGGGCTTGTACCGGCACAATAAAAAATAGCCCCGGAGCGCTTGCTCCGTATGAAATGCTCCGGCGCTCGGTTTGGGTGCCGAAGCATTTTGCTGCATCCAAAGGAGTTTGACAAATGGGGCTCAATGAAGAATGGAGGACCTGCTGATGCAGACATCTTTGACTGATGAACATGTTGAACAAAAGCGAGCGATTGCCAACCGGGTCAAAACGATTGTGGCGATTGCCTTGAGTGCGGTGATCATTGTTTCTTTCTTTTTTCCTTACATTCGGTTTGTATTTCGAGATACATCCTATCCGTTGACCGGTTTGCAGCTAGCTACGGTCCGTGGTATGATGGTTTACGGGCCGCAGATGAGCGGATTGGTAACAATCCCTTTACTTACCCGCATTGCAGTCATCGCGGGCGTGGTGTTAGCGTTAGCTGGCATTGTGCTTCTTTTGGTTAGAAAGCCGGTTTGGGCTGGCGTTGCTTATATCCTTGCCGGCGTCACGCCCCTGGTTTCCCTGATTACAACTTCGAATATTCAAACCGCGGTTACTTCCCTGAATATTAGTGAGATCGAAATTCAGTACCTTTGGCCTTTCCTCTGTACATTAGCGTTTGGTATCGCTGGTGCCATTCTGTCCCTTTGGACCCAAGGCACAGAACGCTTGGCGCAGTCGATTTTTAAGGTGTTTTCCTGTGTGTCCGTGGGGTCGGTGGCAGTCATCACCATCTATATCATTGTTTCCGGCGCCCCAGCGTTGGCAGAAATCGGCGTGGGCAATTTCCTGTTTGGTACGGAATGGGAAGCAAGTTCAGAAATTTTTGGGATCTTGCCCATGATTCTCTCGTCGATTGTGGGCACGATAGGCGCCATCATCATCGGTGTGCCGGTCGGCCTGCTGACGGCGATCTTCCTTTCGGAGACGGCAAACCCGATCTTGGCAAAAATTGTGCGCCCGGCAGTCGAGCTTTTGGCGGGCATCCCTTCTGTAATTTATGGCTTCTTCGGTATGTTGGTGATTGTGCCGGCAATCCGTACGTTCCCGCCCTTCCAGGGGCATACAACGGGCGACAGCCTGTTGGCGGCCATTATCATTTTGGCGATTATGGTCCTCCCAACCATCGTCAATGTTTCGGAGACAGCTTTGCGCGCGGTTCCGGTTTCTTACCGGGAGGCGTCCTTGGCTTTGGGTGCTACGCCGACCACGACGATCTTTAAAGTGACTGTCCCGGCGGCAAAATCCGGTATCCTCTCCGGCGTGATCCTGGGTGTAGGCCGTGCGATCGGCGAAACCATGGCGGTCATTATGGTGGCGGGCAATGTGCCCAATATGCCGCGCCTGTTGGGCTCGGTACGCTTCCTGACCACGGGCATTGCGATGGAGATGAGCTATTCGACCGGTCTGCACCGTCAGGCGCTGTTTGCAATCGGCCTGGTGCTCTTTGTCTTCATCATGATTGTCAATATCAGCTTTACGTATATCTCCAAGAAGGGAGTGCAGATGGATGCCAACTAATTCACTTTATTGCAAGCACAGCCGCCCCAAAGACACTTTTTTGAAGGTCCTGATCAATTTGGCGGCAGGGATTACGGTTGTCGTCCTGGTTGGGATTCTGGGATATATCCTGGTGAATGGCGTCCCTTACATCACCTGGCAGTTTATCTCCACACCGTATTCGGAAATGAACCCGGATCAAAAGGGTATTTTGCCGATGATTATCAATACCCTGTACATTGTTGTGATTACGCTGCTGATCGCAGTTCCAATCGGCATTTCTTCTGCAATTTATCTAACCCAGTATGCCAAGCAGGGCAGGCTTGTCCGGTCCATCCGTTTTACAACGGAAGTGCTTTCCGGTATCCCATCGATCATTTTTGGCCTGTTTGGTTACACCGTGTTTTGTATTCTATTCCGTTTGCAGGTGTCCATCTTGGCGGGCTGCCTTACGATGGCGATCTGTATCCTTCCGACCATCGTGCGCACAACAGAGGAATCTTTGCTGTCGGTGCCGACTAGCTATAAGGAAGGGGCCCTGGCGCTTGGCGCAGGGAAATTGCGTGTGATCTTGGGAATTGTGCTCCCTTGCGCAATGCCGGGCGTATTGACGGCGGTCATCCTGGCTGTCGGGCGCATTGTGGGCGAAAGTGCCGCTTTGCTGTTTACCTCGGGTATCGGCTATAGCATGCCGAGAGGGTTCTTCCGCCAGATTATGACAAGCGGCCGGACACTGACATTGCACTTGTATCAGACAGCACGCGAGGCTTCTACACCGGATGCGATGAATATTGCATTTGGCACCGCAGCGGTGTTGCTGATTTTGGTATTCCTTCTAAATTGTTTGACAAAAGTAGTTACCAAAGCTGTAAAGAAGGGTTGAGAACATACAATGGAAATGGGAAATAGTAAAATTGTAATGAAGGATCTAAACCTCTACTATGGGGACTTTCATGCACTGAAAGGGATCAATATGGAAATTCCAGCCAATAAAGTTACCGCGTTTATCGGACCTTCCGGCTGCGGAAAATCCACTTGCTTGAAGACGTTAAACCGGATGAACGATCTGGTGGATAATTGCAAAATCACTGGTTTGGTGACCTTGGATGGGGAAGATATTTATGACCCGCGTACGGACGTGACCTTGTTGCGCCGCAGGGCCGGTATGGTATTCCAAAAGCCGAATCCATTCCCGATGACGGTATACGACAACATCGCCTATGGGCCGCGCGTCCATGGGATCAAGAACCGTCAGAAGCTCGATGAAATTGTGGAGACATCCCTGAGGAGCGCCGCTCTGTGGGATGAGGTAAAGGACCGCCTAAAGAAGTCCGCGCTCGGCTTGTCCGGCGGCCAGCAGCAGCGCCTGTGCATTGCGCGTGCTCTGGCGGTGGAGCCGGATGTCATCCTGATGGACGAACCGACCAGCGCCCTGGACCCGATTTCTACTTCTAAGATTGAAGATTTGATGGATGACTTGCGCGACCGGTATACGGTGGTCATTGTTACGCATAATATGCAGCAGGCAGCCCGTATTGCCGACCGCACGGCGTTTTTCCTCTTAGGGGAACTGGTGGAATATTCCGATACGCTGTCCATGTTCAATAAGCCTAAGGACGAACGGACAGAGCGCTATATCACCGGCCGTTTCGGTTAATTCTTCTTCCATTTTCAGCGGATTTGCTGTATAATATCTAAATAAGGCAAATTTATTGTGTATTATAAACGTAGGAGATTGGAATTATGGCAAGAAAACTATTTGACCGTGAGATTAACGATCTGATCCACTCGATGACTGAATTAGGGAACAAGGTGGACGGGCGCATTCAGATGACGATCGATGCCCTGCGTACGCTCGATATGGAAAAGGCGAAATATGTGGCGACTAGCGACGGTGAGATCGACGGCGAAGAGCATAAGATTGAGCAGATGTGCATGAATCTGATTGCGTTGCAGCAGCCGATCGCCAGCGACCTGCGTACGATTGCGGCCTGTTTGAAGATTTTGACCGATATGGAGCGTGAGGCTGACCAGTGCGCAGATATTTGCGACATTCTCACCATCGCTGAGCTTGACCGGAGCAGTTTGGCGCTGTCCCATGTGGTACAGATGATGGAAGCGGCGCATGATATGTTCCGCGGCGCATTGGATGTATTCCTGAGCCGTGACGTGGAGAAGGCGCGGGAAATCTGCAAGGCGGACGACAATGTGGATTCCATGTTTTCCAAGATTGTCCTGGAAGTTTGCGGGATCATCACGGAGAACCCGCAGAATGTTATGTGTGACGTCGATTTGATCTTCATTACGAAGTATGCGGAGCGTATGGCAGACCATGCGACCAATATCGCGGAGTGGGTCATCTATATGGAGACTGGCGTGCATCCGGACCTCAATACAAAAGTCGTTTGAGTTCGCTTGCAGGGCGGCAGGGCATCCCCTGGCCGCCCCATACATAGTTGTTGTGCGGAAGCGCGCAGAGAAAGAGAGGGGCATTTTATGCCTTTGGTATATATTGCAGACGACGAACCAAATATTCGCCGCCTGGTTGCGTTTGGCTTAAAGGACAGCGGCTTCGAATCCGCTGAGTTTGCAGATGGGGAGACGCTTTTGGCCGGGATAAAGGCGCGGAAGCCGGATGTTATTATCCTGGACTGGATGATGCCTCCGCCGGATGGTTTGGCAGTGTGCCGTACGCTGCGGTCCGATGCAGATACACGGGATATCCCGATCCTGATGCTGACGGCGCGCGGGGAAGAGATTGACAAGGTGTTGGGCTTAGAGCTCGGCGCGGACGATTATATCGTCAAGCCGTTTGGGATCAAAGAGCTTTGCGCACGTGTGCGGGCGGTTCTGCGCCGGACGGCGCGTTCCCAGGAGCCGGAGCAGAAGTTGGAAGCCGGCACGCTGCAAGTGGACATCGCGCGCCATACGGTTACAAAGAATGGAACAAAAATCGAATTAACTGCCAAAGAGTTTGACCTGCTGGCAATGTTGATGAAAAACCGTGGGAAAGTGCTCACACGCGACAGCCTGCTGGATAAAGTTTGGGGTGTGGAATATTTTGGAGACACCCGTACCGTGGATGTGCATGTGCGCTATTTGCGGCAAAAAGTAGAAGATGACCCGGATCATCCGGTCTTAATCCAGACGGTGCGCGGCGTTGGGTACCGGTTTTCCGAATAAAATTGTTGGCATGCCTTTTGGGGTGTGCCACTTTTTTTACATCGTATTTATCTGACAAGCAGAGGGGACAGCAAAATGAAAAAGCGGATGATGCTGTGCAACATCATCATAATTGTCGTAGGCTTTGTAGCCGCCTTTTTGACAGCCACATTGCTAGTACAAAATCAATACGAGCGGGAGTTCACCAGGCAATTGGATACCGCGCTGGCGGTGCTTTCTACACAGATAGAGGATTTGGAAGATCCGGAAAAAGAAGCTTCTGCTTTGGGGGAAGCGCTGCAAGAGGCGGGGTTGCCCATCCGCATCACCATCCTGGATGAGGAAGGAAACGTCCTGGGGGATAGCGAGGGGCGGGAGATCACAGAAAACCACGCAGACCGCCCGGAGATCCTACAGGCGCGTGAAGAGGGTGTTGGGTATGATATGCGAAAGAGCAACAGCGTGGGAACACAATATTACTATGAGGCGCGGCACGTAGGGCAATATTATTTGCGTGCGGCGTTGCCTACAGGCGCGCTGGAGGAGACAATCCAGCAGATGTGGATGGATGCAGGGCTCGGTATGCTGTTTGGTATTGTGATGGTGTGTATGGCGTCGAGCATTTTTGTCACGTGGATCAGCGAACCAGTCAAACGGATGAGCGTTGCAGCACGCCGCTTGGCGGACGGCGAATTTTCCATCCGGGTGGAAGGGAAATTTAGCTATGAATTTGCAGAGCTGGCCCAGGCGTTTAATCAGATGGCAGACAGCACGGAACACGCGGTGAGCCTTCTCAAGACAAAGCAGGAACAGTTGGAAGGGGTCCTCCAGGGGATGAATGACGGGGTTCTTGCAGTAGACGAGGGCGGGGAAGTGCTCTTCCTCAACCAGAGCGCACGCAAGTTGCTCCACTGCCCGTCGATGCAGGTCGGGGACCATCTGGAAGGTAGCCTTCTGCTGACAAAAGTTTCCGCCCTGCTGCAAGAAACGATCTGTGCCGGAAAACCGATCAATGACGAATGGATCAATTTGCCGGAGGATAAGCGGTATACCGTTTATGCAGCGCCGATGGAGGCGCGGCCCACAGGTTCGGCATTGGTGGTCCTTTCCGATGTGACGCGCATGCGGAAAATGGAGCAGATGCGCAGTGAGTTTGTCTCCAATGTCACCCATGAACTCAAAACGCCGCTGACCTCGATCCGCGGCAGCATCGAGCTTCTGAAGAGCGCGGACCGCGATGAGGAAACACGCCGGTATTTTTATGATGTATTGGATATTGAGACAGACCGCCTGACCCATTTAATTGACGACCTCTTGGTGCTCTCCCAGATCGAGAACGCCAAGGACGACCCCTCCATGCGCCCTTGCAATGTGAAAGAGGCGCTGGAAGCCTGTGTGGAGCGCGCAAAGTCGCTCGGCCAGGAGAACCATGTCCGCATGCATATCGATGCCGATCCGGAGCTCTATGTGGCTTGTACGCCGACACGCTTACAGCAGCTCTTTGGGAACCTGATCGACAATGCGGTCAAATACAACGTCAAGGACGGCAGCGTGTTCATCACGGCGCAGCGCCAGCGTCAGACCGCTGTGGTGCGGGTGAAGGACACAGGGATTGGCATTGCGAAAGAGCATTTCCCGCGCTTATTCGAACGTTTTTACCGCGTGGATACCAGCCGTTCCAGGGAGATCGGCGGCACGGGCTTGGGCCTTTCCATTGTCAAGCATTTGGTAGCGCTGTACGGCGGGGAAATTGGGGTGGAGAGCGAGCCCGGAAAGGGGACTGCCTTCACGATTTGCTTGCCGTTAGCACCAAAAGAAAAGGAAAAATAAGGAGTGTGTGGTGATATTTCCCTTTGCTTTTGTACTATATCACCAAAAAGCGTTAAAGAAACTGCACACATTGCTCGAAACCGTATGCCTTCCACAAAAAGCAGGTTGCATTTCGACGGAAAAAGAGTTAAAATAACAAAAGACAACCGCACCAGAGCTGGCCTTTGGTGCGGTAAATTTTACAGCATCGCCTCCACCAAACGACGGAGCACGGCCCCCGCCGTTTTTCCTGGAGCGGCTGTTGTGTGGAGGTGTACCCGATCCATGTTTTATCAAAAAGACGTGGAAACCATGCGCCGCGCAGATATTGAGGCGCTACAGCTGCAAAAGCTGAAAAAGATGGTGGATTATTGCTACAATAACATCCCGTTTTATCATGAGCGGCTGCAAGAAGCCGGCGTTACCGGCGATAAGATAAAAACCTTGTCGGATATCCAATATATCCCCTTTACCACAAAGGATGACATCCGCGACAATTATCCCTTTGGCATGATGGCGTGCCCAATGAAAAATATTGTGCGCATCCACGCCTCCTCCGGGACCACCGGCAAGCCCACGGTCGGCGTGTATACCAAGAAGGACATCGACACCTGGGCGGAGCTGATCGCCCGCATCGGGGCGGCTTCCGGCGTGACGGATGAGGACATCATCCAGATTTCCTTTGGCTACGGCCTGTTTACCGGGGCGCTGGGCCTGCACTACGGCTTGGAAAAGCTGGGTGCGACGGTTATCCCGGCATCCTCCGGAAATACGCAGAAGCAGCTGATGATGTTCCGCGATTTTGGCGTGACCGGGTTGGTGGCAACCCCATCCTATGCGCTGTATCTGGGCGAGATGGTCAAGGAATCCCCGTATCCCGCCAGCGCATACAAGCTGCGCATCGGCCTGCTGGGGTCCGAGGGCTGCACCGAAGAGATGCGGACGCAGATCGAAAAGAATCTACATATGTTTGTAACAGATAACTACGGCATGACCGAACTCGGCGGCCCGGGCGTTTCCGGCGAGTGCGAACTGCGCTGCGGCCTGCACTTCGCGGAGGACCACTTCCTGCCGGAGATCATCGACCGGGATACCCTTGAGCGCAAGGGGCCGGGTGAAGTGGGCGAGCTGGTGGTCACCACGCTGTCGCGCGAAGGAATGCCAGTCCTGCGCTACCGCACCAAGGACATCACCCGCATCAATTATGAACCCTGTGCATGCGGACGCACCCACGCGCGCATGGATAAGGTGATGGGGCGCACCGACGACATGATGATTATCAAGGGCGTCAACGTATTCCCGTCGCAGATCGAGAGCGTTTTGGTGGGGATGGAGCATGTCGGCCCGCACTATCAGCTGATCGTGCGCAAGAAGAACTTCCTGGATACCCTGGAGGTCAAAGTGGAGCTCAGCAACGGCGAACTGTTGCAGAGCTATGGAGAGCTGGAGGCGTTGCAGCATAAGATCCACGACCGCCTGAAGAGCGTCCTTGGCCTGGAGACAAAGGTCACGCTGGCCGAACCCAAGAGCTTGGAGCGCTTCCAGGGCAAGGCAAAACGCATCCTGGACCTGCGCAACGAGCCGGAGGAATAAGCGAACATGGGAATTTCATCCGTCCATGCGGCGGATAGGTCTGATATATAGGAGAGGTAAAATGAAAAAGTTACTGTTGGGAAACGAAGCGGTCGCGCGCGGCCTTTATGAGGCCGGTGTGCGGGTGGTGTCCAGCTATCCTGGCACCCCCAGCACGGAGATCACAGAGGCGGCCGCCACGTATGAGGAAATTTACTGCGAATGGGCTTCGAACGAGAAAGTGGCGGCGGAGGTCGCCGCTGGCGCGAGCTTTGCCGGGGCGCGCTCATTCTGCGCGCAGAAGCACGTGGGCCTGAATGTGGCTGCGGACCCGCTCTTCACGATGAGCTACATCGGCGTGAACGGTGGCATGGTGCTTGCCGTGGCCGACGACCCGGGCCTGCATTCGTCGCAAAACGAACAGGATTCCCGCAACTATGCGATTGCCGCAAAGCTCCCGATGCTGGAGCCCGCTGATTCCGCGGAGTGCCGGGACTTCACCAAGCTGGCCTACGAGCTCTCCGAGCAGTTCGATACGCCGGTGCTCCTGCGCTTGACGACGCGCGTCGCGCACAGCCGCAGCCCGGTGGAGCTGTATGAGCGCGAGGAGCATGCACTCAAGCCGTACGAGAAAAACCCTGCGAAAAACGTCATGCTGCCCGCTTTTGCGAAGCCGAAGCACTATAAGGTGGAGGAGCGCACGCAGAAGCTTTCCGCCTGGTCGGATGAAGCGGACATCAACGTGTTGGAGGACAATCATTCCGAGGTCGGTGTGATCGCTTCCGGCGCGGTATATCAGTATGCAAAAGAGGCGTTGGGCGATACCGTGTCCTATTTAAAGCTGGGGATGGTACACCCGCTGCCCCTCAAGAAGATCCAAGAGCTGGCCTCCAAGGTCAAGACGCTCTATGTCATTGAAGAGCTCGACGATGTGATCGAGTCGTTCTGCAAAAAGAACGGGATCGCCGTGCATGGCAAGGACGTATTCCCGCGCTGCGATGAGTTTTCGCAGAATGTGATCCGCCAGTGCATGCTGGGCAAGGTGCCGGAGAGCAAAAAGGTGGATGCGGAGACGCCGGGCCGCCCGCCGGTGATGTGCTGCGGCTGCCCGCACAGGGGCCTGTTCTATGCCCTGAAGAAGGCAAAGGTCTATGTCAGCGGCGACATCGGCTGCTATACCCTCGGCGCATCCGCCCCGTTGAGCGCGATCGATACCTGCATCTGCATGGGCGCGTCCGTCTCTGCGCTGCACGGCTACAACAAGGCCCGCGGCAAGGACGCGGAGCAGAAGAGCGTTGCGGTCATCGGCGACTCCACGTTCATTCATTCCGGTATTACGGGCTTGATCGACATCGCCTACAATCAGAGCAATTCCGTGGTCATCATCCTCGACAACTCGATTACGGGCATGACCGGCCATCAGCAGAACCCGACGACCGGTTACAACATCAAGGGCGACCCCACCACAGCAGTCGATTTGGAGGCGCTCTGCAAAGCGGTCGGCATCAAGCGGGTGCGCGTCTGCGACCCCTATAACCTCAAAGAGGTAGAGTCAGTTCTGAAAGAGGAACTGGCAGCGGAGGAGCCTTCTGTCATCATCAGCCGCCGTCCGTGCGCGCTGTTGAAATATGTGAAACATAAGCCGTCCCTTGTGGTGGATACGGAGAAATGTATTGGATGTAAAGCGTGCCTGGGCATTGGCTGCCCGGCGATCAGTGTGCACGGCGGGAAAGCTGCAATTGACCGCACGCAGTGCGTAGGCTGCGGCGTATGCACCACCCTGTGCCCGAAGAGCGCGATCACAGAACAGGAGGTACAGGCATGAGCAACGTGAAAAGTGTCATGATTGTCGGCGTAGGCGGGCAGGGAACGCTGCTGGCCAGCCGTGTGCTGGGCAGCGCGATGTTGAGCCAGGGCGTCGATGTAAAGGTTTCCGAGGTGCACGGCATGAGCCAGCGCGGTGGGTCCGTGGTGACGTATGTGCGCTATGGCGATAAGGTGTATTCCCCGATCATCGCGCAGGGTGAGGCGGACGTTCTGCTGGCGTTTGAAGCATTGGAGGCGGCCCGGTACCTGCCGTGGTTAAAGCCGGAGGGGACCGTGGTGGTCAACACCCAGCAGATGGACCCGATGCCCGTTGTAACGGGCGTGGCCGAATACCCGAAGGACATACTTGGAAAGGTGCGCGAGCAGGGCGTAAAGGTCGTTGCGCTGGACGCTTTGGGGATGGCGGAAGAGGCCGGTTCATCCAAGGCGGTCAATGTGGTTTTGATCGGCGCCATGGCCAAGAAACTGGATCTCCCCAAGGAGGTCTGGATCGATACCATCAAGGAGACGGTGCCGTCCAAATTTATCGATATGAACCTCAAAGCGTTTGAACTGGGGTACAACGCGGACGTATAAAAAAGCGCGAAGCTTGTTTCGGTTGGCGCCGGTCCCGCATGCGGGAAGCCCAAGCGCGTAACTGAAAGAGAATCAAACCATAAAGGAGGAATCGGTATGCAGATCCAGCAGATTTCCGTTTTTGTGGAGAATAAGTCCGGCCGCCTTGCAGAGATCACGGAGGCGCTTGCCGCAGCAAATGTGGATATCCGGGCGGTTTCCATCGCGGATACCAGCGATTTCGGTATTTTGCGGTTGATTGTCAATAAGCCAAAGGAAGCCGTAGAAGCTTTGAAGGCTGCGGGATTGACGGTTTCCCTCACGAGCGTGATCGCCATGGGGATCGACGACCACCCCGGCGAATTTGCCAAAGCCATGCGCGTGCTGGCGGACAATCAGATTGGCGTGGAATATATCTATGCGTTTGTCAGCCGCGAACATGGAAAAGCCTTTGTGATTCTTCGTGTGGACGACAGCGAGCGGGCAGTAAACATGCTCAGGGAGAATGGAATTACCATCTTGAGCGCGGAAGAAATCTACGATTTGTAATTTATTTAGATTTTTATACGAATTGGAGCGGATGGGGGAGTCTTCCTGTCCGCTCTTTTGTTTTAGCGGGGAACGGAAATTCAGGGGGATTTATAGAAAGGGACAGGGGGTTGCTAAAAAGGGAGAGGGAAGCGGTGTACTGTGCCACGCGGGAAGGATTGCGAAAAAAGAAAAACGGAAGGGAAAATTTTTCCCTTCCGTTTTATAATGAGATAAGAGGTCCTATTCCGCGCCTCTGCGGACAAAGGACACAATCGGTTCGATTTCGGAGCGGTCTATAAAATTCACGTCCTTGCCGTAGGTTTCCAGGAGCTGGCGGTCCTCCTCCCGCAGGGAAGAGGGCTCCTTTTTCAAGAGCATCTTCCGGAGCATGGCCATCATCGCCCGGTGTACCACCGTTAAGTGCGGATAGTCCAGCCGGCCGCGCAGGTGGAAAAAGGTGCATTGCGCTGCGATATTTGCTGGGAGCGCCTTGTGCAATTGGCTGCGGATCTGTTCGACATTCGCTGGGTCCTTTGGGTCTGCAATCCCACAGGTAAACAGGATCAGGGGTTTCCCTTCGCATTTGGAGAAATGCTTCAGAAAAGTGGGAAGCCCTTTGACCCCTCCGGCATAGAGGCCCCCGCCGTACAGGATACAATCATAGCCGCCCAATACATCGGCGGAAATCGCGCGGACTGCATAGAGATCTGCGTCCAGCGCTTCTGCCAGCCAGAGCGCATACTGTTCGGTTGCGCCGTATTGCGAACTATAGACAACGATCGTTTTCATAAATTCCCCCTTAGAAATGCAGAGCATGTGTAGCACGGGAAAGCTTTCGCTTGTGCGGCCTTTTATAAAAGATGAAGTTCTCCGCTATGTAAGCTGGAATCCATCGATTTTCTGGAATTCCACCGTGTAACCGTTCGGGTCCTCCAAAAAGAACGAATAGACCGGTTGGGATGGATGCTGCGCAGGGGCGCTCTGCGGCTGAATGCCGAGTGCGCAGATGCGCTGGTATTCCGCATTGACGCTCTCCCGGTTGGCGCAATTGAGCGACAAGCACAGGTGTTTGCGGGGGATTTCCCCGTCCCCATAGGCGACAAAGGCAAAATATCCCTGCTTGGCGTGGAAAATACGGACGGTATCCGAGGCGAAGACCGTGCGCAGGCCGACCACTTGGGTATAAAACATCTCGGTTTTTGCAAGGTCAAGGCAGGGATAAAACGCCATACAAGAGGTAATCATCGACTGGCCTCCCAGAAAGATATGGATGAAAGCACATGCGCATGCCGCATAGGAATCATGGAGATGTGCTGCCCGGCGTAAAGTGCTTTATAAGCTATCCTTGCCGGCATTGATAAAATCGACGCCTCCGCCATAGGGATGGAACACAATCCCCGTCACGCCAGGAGCGGTGGCAAAATAGTGGCTTTCGTAGAACAAGGGGTAAAAGATACATTGCTCGTTGAGGTACCGCTCCATTGCGGCGCAAGAAACAGCGGCCTCCGTACCGCTCTGATTTTCCGCATTGGCGAGGTTTTCGTCGAACCCTGCGGAGCGCAGATGGGCCGGATTGTTCGGATTATCGCTGCGGAACAGGTTCAGGACGGCCAATGGGCCGGACGATTCCGGCGTAATGGAACAGATGGCGATCTGGTAATTCCCCGAAGAAACCCGGGACGCCAGTTCGTTGTCGCTGAGCGGTTCCATATTAAAATAGTCGTCAAATTGTGTATTCCATTCGGTCAGCATCTCGTTGACCATCAGCTTGACATCCGGATCGTCCGGGCACAGGATGGTCACCTTTGGGAGGGCCTCCAGGCCCAGCTCCTGGATACCGGCGGCCAGATACTGCGCCGCGGCTGTATCCTGTAGGGGATAGAAAGCGCCGCCGCCCGCCAATTCGCGGTAGTCGTGTCCGAAGAGCTTTGTGTCCGGCGGGATGATGTTTTCCGCAGCTGTTGCGCCCTCCGGAAGATGGGCCAAGACTTTTTCACGCGAAAACGCCTGGGTAAAAGCCTTGCGGATATTGAGGTTTTGCATCACCTCATCTTGCGTGTTAAAGCACAGCCCCCACGTGGTATCTTCAAAGCCGGTCACAGTGCAGCCCGCTTCCTTGGCCTCTTCGACCAGGTCGGAGGGCATGGCGATGGCGTCCACGGTTCCATCCGTCAAAGCGGCCACGGGGTCGGAAACATCGACCTTTTTGTTGCCGATGCTGAACTTGACGTCGGACGGGAGCGGCTGGCTATTGCCGGAATAGCTGGGAGAGCGGCGCAAATTGATGTAGGAACCGTGTTCCCAGCCGTACACGCCGTCGATGGCAAAGGGGCCATTGCACAGCAACGTAGAACGATCCAAGCCGTAGCGTCCGCCTGTGGTGAGGAAAAAATCCTTGTGACAGGGCATGAAGACGGCGGAAGCGGTACGCTCCGGGAAGTCTTCGCAGGAATATTCCAATTGCACCGATAGGATATGGGCATCCAAAGCGGAAACCCCCAGCTGCTCCACCGGCAATTCCCCGGCATGGACGGCGCGAGCGTTTTGGATGCAATACATGGGGCTGCATGTGGACGAGTTGGTTGCGGGGTCCAGCGCGCGCTGGAAGGCATAGACGAAGTCGTCAGCGGTCACAGGCGTATTGTCATCGTCGTTCCAAACGGCGTCCTCGCGCAGCTGGAAGGTGAATTGGGTAAAATCGGCGTTGGAAGTCCAACTCTCCGCCACACCGGGCACAGCATTGCCGTCGGCGTCCAGGCGGGTTAATCCCTCAAAAAGGGCCTGGATGAGGATGATGCCGGATTCATCGGCGGCGATTTGCGGATCGAGCGTCTCCGGCTCCGCGGCCAGATGGTATTGGAAGGATTTGTTTGCATTGCTGGGTTCGTCTTGCTCACATGCGGCAAGGGAAAACAAAAGAATCACACACAAGAAAATTGCCGCAAAACGTTTCATTCCGTCACTCCTTCCCGTTTTTTCATTTATTCTAACATCTTTTCTGAGGCAATGCAATGTGGATACAAAATTGTCATAGAAACGTAAGCTTTGCGTAATCCAATGCCGGATGGAACCGAAAAATTGCCACTCGAAAAGGATTCGAAAAAATGGAAATGCGCCTATACAACCCCCGTTTCATAGGGTATAATAAACGTACAGGAAACATGCATCCTGCGAAAAATTTCTTAACAAAAGAATTGGAATGGAGGTCAAAGAGATGAGCAAAGAAGTGAAATTCTATATTTGCAAGCATTGCGGGAATATTGTCGGGTTGATTCATGATTCCGGCGTGCCGCTGGTTTGCTGTGGGGAAAAAATGAGCGAATTGGTCCCCAACACCACAGAGGGCGCAACGGAGAAGCACCTGCCGGTGGTTGAGATGGATGGGAATGTTGTCAAGGTCAGCGTGGGAAGCGTTGAGCATCCATCGACGGAAGAGCATTATATTGCTTGGGTATATCTGCAGACGGCGCATGGCGGCCAGCGCAAGGCCATTCAGCCGGGAGAGAAGCCGGAGGTATCTTTTGCATTGCAGGATGACGAATTGATCGCTGTTTATGCGTATTGCAATCTTCATGGCCTGTGGAAAACAGAAATTAAGAAATAAATCTTCCATCTACAATCCACACATAGGAAAAGGGCGCTTCCCCTCTCGGGGAAACGCCCTTTTCCTGTTTGGAGGACGGATTGTCAATTTGTATTGTAGAACGGGATCTTCCAGCAACTGCTAGTAGGTCCGCGTTCCACAAGCTGGGGCGGAAGCCTGTTTCCTTCCGCCCCCTCTAACACAATGGGAAGAACGGCCGGTTTATTCCTCGATGAGGGAACGGCCGTCCATTTCCGCAGGCTGGGGCAGGCCCAGGATCTGCAGCATGGTGGGGGCGATGTCCGCAAGGCGGCCGCCTTTGCGCAGCTTCTTGCAGGGATAGCCGACCACACAGAAGGGAACGGGGTTGGTTGTATGCGCGGTGAACGGGGAGCCATCTTCCTCGTACATCTTGTCCGCATTGCCGTGGTCCGCTGTAATCAGCGCCACGCCGTTCTGCTTGGCGATCGCATCCAATACGCGCCCAACGCAGGTATCCACCGCTTCCACGGCGGCCTTTGCGGCGTCAAAAACGCCCGTATGGCCGACCATGTCGCAGTTTGCATAGTTCAGGATAATCACATCGTATTTGCCGGATTCAATGCGCTCGATCAACCGGTCGGTGACCTCGTAAGCGCTCATCTCCGGCTGCAGATCGTAGGTGGCCACCTTCGGGGAGTTGACCAGCACGCGGTCCTCATTGGGATACTGCTTTTCGACGCCGCCGTTGAAGAAGAACGTCACATGCGCGTATTTCTCCGTCTCTGCAATGCGCAGCTGGGTCAGGCCCTTGTCGGAGATGTATTCGCCAAAGGTGTTCTTCAGGCTCTGCGGCTTAAAGGCCACCAGGACGTTCGGCATGGTAGCGTCGTACTGCGTCATGCAGACGTATTTGACCGGGAAGAAGCCCTTCTTGCGCTCAAAGCCGGTGAATTCCGGATCGACAAAGGTGCGCGTAATTTCGCGCGCGCGGTCCGGGCGGAAGTTAAAGAAGATAATGGAATCGTCCGCGCCGATCTCTGCGCCTTCTGCACAGACGGTTGGAACGACGAACTCGTCGGTTACATTCTCTTTATAGGAATCCTCTACTGCCTGGACCGGGTCGGCACACTGGATGCCTTCACCGTACACCATGGCTGCATAGGCTTTCTCCACGCGCTCCCAGCGGTTGTCGCGGTCCATCGCATAGTAGCGGCCCATGACAGTAGCGATTTGGCCCACGCCGATCTCCTTGAGCTTCTCGGCGCACTCGGCCACATAGTCTTTGCCGGAAGTCGGCGGGACATCGCGGCCGTCGAGCAATGCATGGACATAGACCTTTTTCAGGCCGCGGCGCTTGGCCAATTCCACCAGGGCATACAGGTGGGTGTTGTGGCTGTGCACACCGCCGTCGGAGAGCAGCCCAATGAGATGCAGCGCGGTCTTTTTCGCAATGGCGTTATCCACTGCGGAGATGAAGGCGGAGTTCTCAAAGAAGTCGCCATCCTGGATGGCCTTGGTGATGCGGGTCAGCTCCTGGTACACAATGCGGCCGGCGCCGATGTTGGTGTGGCCAACCTCAGAGTTTCCCATCTGGCCGTCCGGCAGGCCGACGTCCATGCCGGACGCCCCGATCTGCGTGATCGGGTTGCTGCCGAAAATGCGGTCCAGGTTCGGCTTGTTGGCCGCCTTGATTGCGTTGCCGTAATCGCCGCCAATGCCAAAACCATCTAAAATCATCAAAATCAGAGGTTTTTTACTCATGTATGATTCGATCTCCTACTCTATTAAACATTGCAGGGGATATTAGCCCTGCGTAGCAGCTTTGACAATCTCCGCGAAGTCTGCGGGTTTCAAGGAAGCGCCGCCGATCAGGCCGCCGTCCACATCGGGCTGCGCCAGCAGTTCCGCCGCATTCTTCGCGTTCATCGAACCGCCGTACTGAATCGTCATCGCATTGGCGGCCGCCTCGTCGTAGAGGCCCTTCACGGTCTCGCGGATGATGGCGCAGACCTCGTTGGCCTGCTCTGCGGTCGCGGTCTTGCCGGTGCCAATTGCCCAGACCGGCTCATAAGCGATGATCACGCGGGAGAGCTCGTCCTTGCTGACGCCCTGCAATGCGATTTTGGTCTGCATAGCCACCAGCTCGGCGGTGATGCCCTGTTCGCGCTGCTCCAAATATTCGCCCACGCAGAGGATCACGGTCAGGCCGCTGTCCAATGCAGCGCGCACGCGCTTGTTGACGGTGACGTCCGTCTCGCCAAAATAGGTGCGGCGCTCGCTGTGGCCGATGATAACGTATTTTACGCCCATTGCGGTGAGCATATTTGCGGAAATTTCTCCCGTGTAAGCGCCGGAAACTTCCCAGTGGCAGTTCTCCGCGCCCACGCCGATGTTGGTGCCTGCGGTTGCCTCCAGAGCGGTGGCGAGATCCACATACGGGACGCAAACAACGACGTCACAGCCTGCGCCAGCGACCAACGGCTTGATGCCTTCGATCAGCTCTTTGGCCTCGGCAGGGGTCTTGTTCATTTTCCAGTTGCCGGCGATGACGGCTTTTCTCAGTGCTTTGTTCATGGATGTCTATCCCCTTTTATATGATAGTCAAAAAAGAAGCCTCCGGCGGGAACCGCACAGCCGGGAACGAATCCCTGGCAGGCGGGAGTCCCCGCCGAAGGCGCGGATGCTCAAATTAGTCCTTATCGTTCAAGCAGGCAATGCCCGGGAGAACCTTGCCCTCCAGGAACTCGAGGGAAGCGCCGCCGCCCGTGGAGATATGGGTCATCTTGTCCGCGAAGCCGAGCTTCTCAACCGCAGCAGCGGAATCGCCGCCGCCGATGATGGAGATTGCGCCGCTGTCTGCAACAGCCTTCGCAACGGCGATCGTGCCGTTTGCAAAAGCATCCCACTCGGAGACGCCCATCGGTCCGTTCCAGACCACGGTTCCAGCGCCCTTGATGGCGTCTGCGAACAGCTCGCAGGTCTTCGGGCCGATGTCCATGCCCATCCAGCCGTCCGGGATTTGGTCGGAATCGACGACCTTGTTCTCTGCGTCGGCCTTATACTCGGTTGCAACAACGTTATCCACCGGGAGCAGGAACTTGACGCCCTTTTCCTTGGCCTTTGCCATCGTGTCCTTTGCCAGCTCGACCTTGTCGCCCTCGCAGATGGAGGTGCCGATGGAATAGCCCAGTGCGTTCATGAAGGTGTAAGCCATGCCGCCGCCGATGATGAGGGTGTCCACCTTGTCCAGCAGGTTGGTGATGACGCCGATCTTATCGGAGACCTTCGCGCCGCCCAGGATGGCGACGAACGGGCGCTTCGGCTCGGTGAGCGCGCCGCCCATGATGGTGATTTCCTTCTGGATCAGATAGCCGCAGACAGCCGGCAGATAGTCGGCAACGCCAGCGGTGGAAGCATGCGCACGATGTGCCGTGCCAAATGCGTCATTGACATAAATTTCCGCCAAGGAAGCGAGCTCCTTTGCGAAGGCCGGATCGTTCTTTTCTTCTTCCTTATGGAAGCGGACGTTTTCGATCATCTCGACCTCGCCGTCCTGCAGGGAAGCGGCAATGCTCTTTGCGCTCTCGCCGACAACGTCCTTCGCCATCTTGACTTCCTGGCCGAGTGCCTTGGAGAGGTATTCAGCGACCGGAGCGAGGGAATACTTCATGTTGAATTCACCCTTCGGGCGGCCCAGGTGGGAGCAGAGGATGACCTTCGCTTTGTGGTCGATCAAATATTTAATGGTTTTCATAGCCTCGTTGATGCGCTTCGGGTCGGTGATGTTGCCCTCTGCATCAAACGGGACGTTAAAGTCGCAGCGGACGAGGACTCTCTTGCCCGCTACGTCGATGTCTTCGACGGTTTTTTTATTCAGGTAATTCATAACGTTTGCGCTCCTTTATTTGAATTTTCAGAGTCTTCTATGCTTGATTTTCAGTATACAATAAATGGGAATTATTTTCAAGAGAGAAGACCCGATTTTTGCAGGGTCTAAGGCGGTTTTCCGGCGCTTTCTGTCAATCCCAGGAGAGCCGGTGAAGCTGCCCGGCGCAGAGAAGATCCGGATAATTCCACTGCCGCAATACTTCATAGACGCCGACTGCCACCGAATTCGAGAGGTTCAGGCTGCGTGCAGATGGGTCGTTGAGCATCGGGATGCGCACACAGTTGTCCGGATGCTGAAGAAGCAGCTCTTCCGGCAGTCCGGCGGTCTCCTTGCCAAACACCAGATAACAGCCGTCCGGATAGGCGACGTCGGAATGCACGTGCCGTGCCTTTGTGGAAAAATAGTAGAAATTGCCGCTGTTTTGCCTGAAAAAATCGGAAAGACTATCGTAATAGGTGATGTCCAAAAGATGCCAGTAATCCAGGCCCGCGCGCTTGAGCTTCCGGTCGTCGATTTTAAACCCCATCGGCCCGACTAGGTGAAGCCGGGCGCCGGTGGCCGCGCAGGTGCGGGCGATATTTCCGGTGTTTTGCGGGATTTCCGGTTCCACCAGTACAATGTTGAGTGTTGCCATGTTTTTCATTCTCCCCCGGGACATGCCCGATTTCAGTTTTGCTAAGATGCATGGCCATTATACCATCAATCGCCAGAAACCGCAAAATTTTGCAAAAGGACCGGAAACAAACGGAATCGATATTCATCCATAAGGAGGGGAAACTAATGCGGGGGAACACCCTGATCGAATTGTTGGAAAAATCGAATGCAATTTGGAGGTCGTATATGATGTATAAGGAAACGATGGGCTTTGTCAAGGGGATCGGCGCGGGCATTGTGGCCAGTGTCGCAGTGGCAGCGCTGGGCAGCCAGATGATGAAGAACAACCGCCATCTGCGCCGCGACGCGCACCGCGCCATGCATGCGGTCGGCCATGCGATGCAGAATGTGGAGCATATGTTTAAAGCGTAATTGCTTTGCCATAGCCGTTTCAGGGGCTCCGCGATGATAGTAGCTCATAAAAATGGCGGTATGCTGGGAATGGCTCCCTGCATCTGCGGAAGCAGAGGAATCTTGCTCCAAAGAAACAGCGGGGCCCCTGTCCAGGAAATCTCCTGGGCAGGGGCCTCGTTTCTTGTTTTGCTTGTGCAGCGGACCCGTGAAAAGGCGCTGTGCGTCTGAAATCCTTGCGGAACCAGCGCGAAACATGTATAATGACCTTATATATAATGATAGAGATAGAAAGCCTTTGCTTTCTTTGATTAAGGAAGGATCGACTATGCAAAGCGAAACGGACATCCTTTTTTATGCCGTGTACCATCGGGACTACGACGGCCCCGCCGCCAAGCCTTCCCTGCTGAGCCAGGCACGGCGCGAATGCTTTACACAGGACCGGACGGTGTCTGTGCGGGAAGAAGACTTCAACTCCGGCGTCAAGACGGTTTATCGTGGAAGAGTAGGCTGGCATCGCTTCACGTGGTCTGTCCGGCGCGGCGGCGCTTTGGTCCAGCAGGCTTTTCGCGATGAAAATGGGTTTGAACTGGTTCATTTCGGGGAGCGCGGCGAGCCGGTGAGCAAAGCGCGTTTTTCGTTGGAATTGCGTTGGGAGAGCACCGCTTATTATATGGACGGCCGGAGGGATCGGCTTCCGGCGGCCGTGCTATCCCCGGTTGCAGGCGGCCTGCTTTTGACGGAGTGGAACCCGGACAGCGGGAAATACAGCCGGATCAAACTGGTCCCCTGCGCGCTGCGCCGCGGCACGCCGGAACAAAGCTTGGCGGATGCGCGCTTGGGAGAGCCCCGCGTCTGGGCGGAGACTTCGGAAGGGGATTTTTGCTACTGCACGGAGGAAGAAGCGGCGTTGCGCCGATCTTTGGTGGAACGCCCGTCGGAGGCAATCCCTGAAGATCTTGTTTATCGCCCGGAGGATTCGGAAACCGGCGGGGAAGAGTCCGCCTTCGCAGGGTTTACATACATCGCCAATGATGCGGATACTCCTGAGACAGAGACGGAAACAGCGGGGACGGAGCCCGAGAAGACCATCGCAGAGGAACCCTCCCTGGAGCTACCGGCTTCAGAATCCCCTGCGGCTGCGCAAGAGGGGGACTATGCGGCGGACCATGAGCTTTTTTCCGCGGGCCAGGACGCTGCAAAACCGGCCCAGTGGGGTACGGCCTGCCCGCCGACTTTGGACGTTCCGCAGCCCTCCTGGCAAGAAAAGGAGCTTCCGCTTCCTGCGTTGAATTCCGGCCTTTCCCAGCTTTTAAAGTTGGTGCAAGCGGAGCTCAAGGCCCAGGAACAAAAGGAGCCGGAACCTGCCGCGGAGGAAAAGCCGGCAGAGGACGATGCGTTCGAAGAAGTCGTACGCCCGCCGCATGCGGAGCGCTACGCGGTGGCGGCGAAAAACCGGCACGGGATTGTTGTGCATGCGCCGGAGTTAAAGCAAAAAGCTTCGCAGCAAACCGGCGAGGAGGCCGATGGATCGCCAAAGCCCGCCGCTATGCCGGTCAAACGCATTATTATCAGTGCGGAAGAGAGTTATGCCTACTTTGGCGATCTTTTAAATGGAATGCGCGAAGGCAATGGGCGCACCGAGATGACGAATGGCCATACCGCCTACGAGGGCGGATATCATGAGGACAAGCGCGACGGATTCGGTACCTATTATTATAAGTCGGGCAAGCTTTGCTACGTCGGCAACTGGAAGGACAACCTGCGCCACGGGTCGGGGATCTCCTTTAGCTCCCATGACGGTTCCATTTTTGTCGGAAAGTGGCGGGATAATATCCCGACGGGATGCGGGACGGCCTTCGACGCGGAAGGCAACCTATTATATACGGGCGAATGGAAGGACGGCAAACGCGATGGGCACGGAACCGAATACCGGAATGGGGCGGTTCTATACGCAGGGGAGTGGAAAGACGACCTGCGCCATGGCAAAGGGACGCTGACATTGGCGAATGGGACGGTCATCACCGGCATTTTTGAAAACGGGAAAGTGCAGGGGTTGGACGATTTATTATAGGAGTATGGGGGTGAGCCGTTTTGCAATGGCTCGAACTACATAATGTAGAATATGGGGAATGCATTGTTTTGGGCGGTTCCCATCACGATATTCTGATGGTGGACTGCGGAAGCATCAACCAGAAGATCCGCGAAGGGGATTTGGATTTCAGCGCCTATGTGGACCCAACGTTGATGGAGCGCTATTCCGGCTGCTCAGGGCGTGAGTTTTTGTTGACCCATTATCACAGGGACCATCTCTGTGGGCTGTATCAGATGCTGTCGAAACGCGGCGGGTATTTTGACCGCATCCTTTTGCCGGTATCCCCGGCGGACGCGCGCGGGCAGCATTTGTTGCTGGATTTTGCTTTATTTGTCTATGCCTTTTTGCCGCGGCAGAGCGATTATGCGCAGGTCAATTTGAGCGCCCTGCGAATTTTTAGCCGCATTGCGAAAAGTGCGGGGGCGGACCGCGTCTATCCGATTGCGGGCGGCTCCAGTTTTTTGTTTGACGGCGTGACGTACGAGGTGCTTTGGCCGGACCGGGAGGGGTACCCCTTTTCGGAGCTCTTCGCTTCGGCGGTGGAACAGTTAAACGTCTGCTTGGCTTCCCCGTTTTTGCCGGAGGCGGCCCGCCGCTTTTTGGAGCTCAAGGCGCGCTACGGGAAGGCGTATGACGCCTGCTGCCAATCGTCCCCCCTCCGGGCGGAAGGAATCGCGCAGTTGGACGCCCTCTTGGAGCAGATTGACGCGCTGCTTCCAGAGCTGCATCTTTTGCCAACTGCCCCGGACGTCGTACAGATTCTGACCGATCCGGGCACGACGGCCGCCTATTCCGATGAACTGAATGCGGCCAGCGTGATCTTCCACAACCGCCGCACAAAGGAAGCCAGCCTGGATGATATCCTAATGACGGGGGACGCGGCGCCGGAGAGCTTTGACGCCATTGCCGGGCGCCTATACCGCGACTATTATATTGTAAAGGCGCCGCACCATGGGACGGCCAGCCATTGGAGCCATTGGCTTGCGGAGATTTCCGCTTCCCATATCCTGATCAGCAACGGGGAGTATCAAAAGGGTGGCAAGATTGCCTCGGAATACGTGGATTTGCCTGCGGTGAAGCACTGCACCAACCGCGCCGCCTGCCCTTGGTATGCGTCCAGCGGCTGTTCCTGCAACCGCGTTGCCTGCTGTTACGATCTCCCCACGGGCGCAGGATTGACAATCAAATGCCCGCGCTGCCGCGACCGGAAGGGAACGGCGCCGTGCGGGATTTATGTGGTCTCACATGGCGGGGAACGTGCCTGCCTGTGCGATGATTTGCCCGTACAGCCAGGCTTATAAATCGGAAAAACACGGCCCCGCGGCTGTTGGCAGAAGCCTGCCAAGGCTGCCAATATTTTAGAGCAAACGCTTCCAAAAGGGCAAAAACCTAGGATTCATGCGGGTTTTTCGCAAAAAAATCCAAAAAATATTGTGATTTCCGCACTTGACATTGCGAAATAAATATCTTATAATCCAAGTAACATATGAGGGACGCATATGTGGGTTGTCTTTCTAGCGCCATCTAGGAGGGGCCTCCCCCGTATCGTCTTAGTCAAGGGCTAATCCTGTTAATGTCCGTGACGTTCATTATGTTCATTTCTCTTAAGGCGTGCGCAAATACGCAAACCATGATTTTTAAGGAGGACAAAAAGGATGAGAAAAATTACAGGAAAAGCTCTCGCAGCAGTGCTCGCAATGGCATTGCTCACGTCTAGCTTTTCGGGAACTTTTGCTTTCGCAGCTTCCAGTGAAAGAGCTGGCAGCGTAAGCTTCAGCGGCGACGATGAAGTTACCCTCGTAAAGGATACCGAGGACCCGAACGAGTACAAGTTTGATCTCGAAGGTCTGATCGGCACCATGACCCTGACCACCACCGATAAGGCGGAAAAGGACGTTGCAGTTGACAGCGAGGATCTTTCCTTCCGTCATGCAAAGGGCGACAACCTGATCTCCATTAAGGACGGCAAGGCCAGAGTTAAGAGCGACAAGACCGGCACCGAGACCATCATGGTCTATGGCGAAGCGACCATCACCCGCGACGACCGCGACATCACCCTGAAGGGCCAGAAGGAAATCACCATCCATGTAGTGGAGAGCGGCTATCTGTTTGTTGGTGTTGACGGCGTTCCGGAGACGAAGACCGGCGAAGAGGTTCCGGCTTTGGAGCTTTCTTACAACGATCTTGACGTCAAGAAGGTTGCAGTTTATAAGGCAGTTGCCGGTGCAAACCTGGAAGCTACCTATGAGAAGACCACTGTCAATGAGGACGACGATCCGCTCCGCATTGAGACTTCTTCCACCACCAGATTCAATACCTTTGATGCTAAAGGAGAAGCGAACGAAGATGAGGTCGCTTCTATCCAGAACAGAGGTAAGGGCACTGGCACGATGAAGCTCTCCATCAAGAGCGCAACCGGCAGTGACAAGACCAAGTTCAACACCACCGAAGAGAGCACCACGGCTACGATCCTGAAGAGAATCGACGTGACGGGCACCGTTACGATCGACAAGGACGGCAGCAAGACCACGATTTCTCCGTATACTTCTGCTCCGCACATGGATTCCGACAGCAACGTGGCTGGCTATGACATCAAGGTTCTGAACGAAACCAACGTCAATGTAACTGGCAGCGCAAGCGTTGGCAAGATCACTGACGCAGTGGATGTTTCCGTTGAGGATAAGGCGAAGGTCGGCGACATCACCGATGCAACCGGCACGGTTTCCATCTCCGGCGGCACGGTTGGCGCACTCGACGTCAAGGGCAGTGTTGAGATGAGCGACGGCACGGCAGCTTCCATCGAAGCAGATGAGAACATCTCTATCGTTGGCGGTACTGTAAGCGGCGACGTTCTCACCGATAAGGACGTTACCATTGATGCAGAAGACGACGAGATCGATACGGTTGTGAACGGCAAGGTCGAGGCAACCAACATCTCCGTTGATTGCAGCAGCGAAGACGGCCAGATCCGTTTGGCGAAGGTTGTCCTGAAGGATGACGGCGAACTGAACCTGACGGGCGGCAATGTAGAGATCACGGAACTGGATTGCGCTTATGAGGGCAACGTCAACTTTGTTGACTTCCAGGGCACCCTGCCGACCATCCTGAATGCACAGGATATTTCCGTTGATGAGGATTCCACCGTTGTTGTGACTGGCGCTGTAGAGCTCGGCTCCCTCGATATCGCTGAGGGCGGCTCCATCGAGTTCAGAGACGCTGTTGAAGTTGAGAGCGTTTCCGGCGACGGCAAGCTGGTTGTTGGTGCAGATAAGCTCTATGTTTCCGATAGCATTTCCGGCGATGTGAAACTGAGACTGGCTGGCTCCAATGTCAATGTTGGCGATGTTGCTTACAAGGCAGCTAAGGACGTTGGCTCCACGGATGCATTCAGCGGCGTAGGCTTCACCGTTGAGAGAAAGTCTGTTGACAGCAACACGGATTCCTTCCTGGTAAGAAGCGTTTCCTTCGCAGGCGTTGCTCTGGATAAGAGCGAAGTCACCATCGCTAAGGGCTTCTCCGATACAGTTACTGTTTCCAACTATCCGGCAAGCACTTCCCTGCCGGCAGGTGCTTCCATCGTTTGGGATTACAGCGACGCTGACAGAGATGTATTCGACATCACTGCTGATGGCGCAACCCTGACGATCTCCGTTAAGGATTATGACGATGTCTATGCAACCTCCAACAGCTTCGAGCTGATTGCAACGGTTGTTGACTCCGACGGCTATGAGATCGAAGATTATGATCCGGCAACTTGCACCGTAACGGCTATTCCGGAAGTTGTTGTTTCCAGCGACCTGTCCGGCATCGTTGAGGTTCCGCAGGGCTCCACAAAGGACTTCGTTGTGAATTCCCAGGTTGAGGCTCCGGTTACCATCGGCACTGGCAATGTTGCTGTTCATGCTCTGAAGACTCCGTTCGCAAACGGCCAGGCTACCTACACCATCAAGGCTACTGGCGCTGTTGGCACGACCGCTGGCGTTTATGCTACGGTTCCTGGCCAGAACGCTGTGAAGCTCTTCATCATCAAGGTTACGGAGCCTGTTGTGACTTCCGACACGACGGTTGACTTCAACCTTGCAGCTGGCAACCGCTATGTCTTCAAGATCACTGCTCCGTCCGCTCCGTCCTTCACGGTTGGCAACGGTGCTGTTCTGAAGACCCAGGCTGGTAAGATCGATGGCAACGACTACTACTTCGCAGTCTATGCAATCGGCTCCGCTGGCCAGAGCACCGGCGTGTATGTCAATGGTGTTAAGGTCTGCACGGTAACGGTAGGCTAAGAATTAGCAAGTTTATAAGTATAGCTATTTGATTTGATTCGATAGTTGTATTTGCGCAGCAGCGGTTCGGGCATTTTGCCCGGGCCGCTGTTTTTCTTTTTTACCGTTTTCCAGATCGTGCAGGAGGTGTGAAAAAGCTCCATTTAATAACTGGAAAAACTGCAAATTGATAAATTCCTTGTTATAATAGGAAAATTTGTTCATTATAACAACAGTAAGCGGGATGTAAACATTAACAGAAGATCATTTTACTATCAAACGATAGATTTCAGTCAATCCTATTTATTTCCCGAATGCTTTTTTTGGTATTTATGGTTTGAGATAGAATAATTGCGTACTACTTTTGCACAGAAGTGGACAAGATTTACAATCTAGTATGGATTTTTTTTAAATATATTGACAATTTGTTGAAAAAGCTATAATATAAATATTACATTAACAGATTGTTCACAGTTAAAACGTTTCCTGTGTGCAAAAGAGATGGTTATAGAAAGTGGTGATGAAATGCAGGCCTTAAAAGGGATTGCAGCCTCCAATGGTATTGCAATTGGGAAATTGAAGCTCTGTGTGAAGCTGGATGATAAAATTGCGAAAAAGCCGATTACCGATGTGGAGGCGGAGATTAAGCGTGTTGAATCCGCAAAAGAAGAGGCGGAAGCTGCGCTGAATCGGATTTACCTGGATGCCTTAAAACGAGTAGGCGAAGAGAATTCGATGATCTTTCAGATCCATATCATGATGCTTCAGGACGACGATTTCTTTGATGCAATTAAAGATTGCATTTCTGACGAAAAGGTGAATGCAGAATATGCTGTTTGGCAGGCAGCGCAGCAGTTTTCAACGATGTTTGCCCAGATGGACGATGAATACATGCGTGCACGCAGTGCCGACGTTGTCGATATTTCGAAGCGCTTGTTGAGTTGCCTTGATCCGAATTTGGACAGTGGCTTGGATAGTTTAAAGGAAGAAGCGATTGTTGCTGCTTCTGATTTGATGCCGAGCGAGACCGTCCAAATGGATAAGAGCAAGGTCCTGGCGTTTGTTACCGAGCAGGGTTCAAAGAGTTCGCATTCGGCGATTCTGGCCCGTACGATGAGCATTCCTGCTGTAGTAGGACTTTGTGATGCGTTTTCAAGCTTGAAAGATGGCGCGATGACCATTGTAGACGGCAGCGCGGGCGACGTAATTATAGAGCCGGATGAGGCTACCCTCAAGGAATACGAGCAAAAGCGCGACGCTTTCCTGCAGCATCAAAAAGATTTGCAGCTGCTTAAAGGGACAAAGGCTGTGACGAAAAGCGGCGTAGAAATGGAGATCAATGCCAATATAGGGCATCCCAGCGATGTAGAGATGGTTTTGGAAAACGATGCCGATGGGATTGGTTTGTTCCGCAGTGAATTCCTCTATATGGAGAGCGACGATTTTCCAACAGAAGAGCAACAGTTTGAAGCATATAAAACGGTCCTGGAGGGGATGAAGGGCAAGCGTGTGATTATCCGCACACTGGATTTAGGTGCAGATAAGCAGGTCCCTTATTTGAATATTCCTAAGGAAGAGAATCCGGCGATGGGATATCGTGCGATTCGGATCAGCTTGGACCGTAAGGAGCTTTTTGTTACCCAATTGCGTGCATTGGTTCGGGCTTCTGCTTTTGGCAAGCTGGCTATCATGTTCCCAATGATTACTTCGGTGGAACAGGTTAAGGAAATCAAGGAGTTGCTCAACCAAGTAAAAGCAGATTTGAAGGCGGAAGGTGTTGCGTTTGCACCGGACTTTGAAATCGGGATTATGATCGAAACGCCCGCTTCTGTCATTTTGAGTGATTTACTGGCGAAAGAAGTGGACTTCTTTAGTGTTGGGACCAACGACTTAACACAGTATACACTTGCTGTGGACCGTATGAATCCGCAGATTTCTTCGATGTACGATCCTCGCCATCCGGCAGTCCTCCGCATGATTCAGATGGCAGCGGAGAATGCAAAGAAGGCGGGAATCTGGATTGGGATTTGTGGGGAATCCGCTGGAGATACCGAATTGACAAGGTTCTATGTAGACATTGGAATCAATGAGCTTTCGGTTACCCCAGGCACTGTGCTGGAGCTGCGCCGGACGGTGCAGCAGCTTGATTAAGGTAGAAACCGGGAAAGGGACCCGGTTTGTATGAATTAATTAATTTTTTCGAGGAGGTAAAATTATGCAAAAGGTCCTTGCAAAGCTTCAAAAGCTTGGAAAAGCTTTGATGCTTCCAATTGCCTGCTTGCCTGTAGCAGGTATCCTGATGGGAATTGGTTACATGATCGATTCCAACGTTATGTCCGGTCTTGGTGATCCGAATGTCATCGCTTTCTTCTTGGTGAAAGTCGGTGGAGCGATCATTGACAACATGCCCATTTTGTTCGCGATCGGTGTTGCGATTGGTCTCAGCGACGATCACGAAGGTACATCCGCGCTGGCCGGCCTGGTTTCCTGGTTGATGGTCCAGCAGATTTTGAATCCCAGCGTCGTCGCAGTTTTGACTGGGGCGGAAGCAGATGCTGCTTTCTCCAAGGCAAACAACCAGTTCATCGGCATCATCTGCGGCGTTGTTGGTGCACTTTGCTACAATCGTTTTAAGAACACGAAACTTCCGGAGGCATTGTCCTTCTTTAGCGGCAAGCGTTCGGTAGCTATTGTGACGGCATTGGTTAGCGTAGTAGTTGGCTTGATCTTCTTCTTTGTATGGCCGGTTGTTTACAATGCACTTGTTGCATTCGGCGAGGCAATCATCAGCCTGGGTGCGATCGGCGCTGGTATCTACGGCTTCTTCAACAGACTGTTGATCCCGGTTGGCCTGCACCACGCATTGAACTCCGTGTTCTGGTTTGATGTTGCTGGTATCAATGATATCGGCAATTTCTGGGGCGGCACGGGCACTCCCGGCGTCACCGGTATGTACATGTCCGGCTTCTTCCCGATCATGATGTTCGGTCTGCCGGGTGCTGCTTTGGCAATGTATCACACTGCGAAGCCGAGCAAGAAGCAGGTTGCCGGTGGTATCCTCTTCGCAGGCGCGCTGTGCGCATTCGTCAGCGGCGTAACCGAGCCGTTGGAGTTCTCCTTCATGTTCCTTGCTCCTGCACTGTATGTCGTCCATGCCCTGCTCACCGGTATTTCCATGGCGGTTGTAGCGGCTCTCCCGATCCGTGCAGGCTTTAACTTCAGCGCAGGCTTTGTAGATCTGTTCTTCAGCTCCTGGGTGCCGTTGGCAGAGAATCCGTGGCTGTTGATCCCGATCGGCTTGGTAGCGGGTGTGATCTATTACATCGTCTTCCGTTTCGCCATTGTTAAGTTCAACCTCAAGACCCCTGGCCGTGAGGACGACGACGATGAGGAAACAGAAGGTTTCTCCAAGCTGGTCAAGGACCAGGGCTATGACGGCCTTGCAAAGAAGTATGTCGACATCCTTGGCGGCAAAGAGAACATCAAGGAAATCGAATCCTGCATCACCCGTATCCGCCTGGTGCTGAAGAGCAACAAGAACCTTGACGAAAAGGCAATCAAGGCTCTGGGTGCTTCCGGCGTCATGAAGGCTGGCGATCAGGTTACGCAGGTCATCGTTGGCACGAAGGCAGAGGCTCTCGTGGATGCGATGAAGAAGTATCTGTAATGTCCGATTACATATTCCTGTGATCGTATGAATGGCAGCAGTCTCCCTCCGCAAGTTCAGGGAGACTGCTGTTTTCAGATGATTGTATGCAGGGGTCAATTGCATCGTCGATTGATGAAGAAAATTCTTTTAAGGCCTCAGAGCTTTGAGGATTTTTCCCGGTCACGATGCACAATAATACCTGGTGGGTCCCTTTTTCGATTAAAATGGAGAAACAGGGATTGTTATATCCCGGAATAAAATTTGGAGGTATGTTCCATGGGACTGTTTGGTAAGAAAGACAGCAAAATTGTAGCGCAGCAAACGGGAAAAGTTGTGCCGATCACAGAAGTTCCCGACCCAGTATTTTCTGATAAGGTCTTGGGGGATGGAATTGCAATCATTCCGACCAGCAATACTGTAGTGGCACCGGTTTCCGGTACGATTGCCCAGGTCGCACACACATTCCATGCAGTTGGCATTGAAGCGGACGATGGGACGGAGGTGTTGGTCCATTTGGGAATTGACACCGTAAAGTTAAACGGCGAAGGCTTTACTTGCCATGTAAAAGTTGGCGATCATGTAAATGCTGGGGATAAGTTGATGGACATGGATATTGAGGCGATTGCAGCGAAAGGGTTCCAGACGATTTCTCCCTGTATCATCACGACAATGGACGACCTTAAGAGTATGGAAGGGATTACGGGAGAAGCTACTGCGGGCGAGACAACGGTCATCACGTACAAAAAAAAGTGAATTTTTCACACAGGCCTCCGGAGACAATTTGTTTTCGGAGGCTTATTTATTAAAATTATAATGTTATAATAGTGGGGGAAATTGGAAACTAGATTTTTATATGGTAATTTTATAAATTGATAAAGCGATCAAAATAGTTTCAGCGGGTTTCATTCCATATAAAATTTCTTAATGGGCGCTTTTAACGATCTTTTCCAGGAATTGTTCCCTAGAACAGAGTTTAAGGTGATGCATAGACCATGATGGAAATGAGAGATAGGGGCTTGACCGGTTTAGGTGAAATTCAAGCGATCTTGGAACATTATCAGATGGATTTGCAAAATGAGGTTAGAAGGGTTTTACAGGACCCCATATGTGTTGAGGAAGCGATTGCTTGTGCAGAAGAGAGGATTTACAGTGCAGCAAGTTGGATTTGTAAACTTCGGCAAAGCAATTTGAAGGCACTCATTTTGATTATTGCCCGCAATGCTGCCAAATCTCTTCAAAAGAGTAAGGATTGCATGTTTAACCCATTAGGGGAGGATCAGGATCTGATTCTGCATGATTTGGAACAGAGATCGTTTCCTTATTTGCCCAAGTTGCGTTCCAATTATCAGGACGTAATTGTCCTGAAATATTATTTTGAGCTGCCTAACCCGGTTATTGGCACTCTGTTGGGGATTTCAGAGAAAAATGTATGTATACGGATTTATCGTGCGAAAAAGCGGATTCAGGAGCTCATAGAGCAGGAAAGGGCCTAATTTTAAAGGAACCTCCCTTTCAAGGGCGCTTTATATCAAATGTGAGGCGCATGGCGCATGAACAGAGGCTTTTCGGAAATCCTAAAAAGAACAAGTTCGTTTACGAAATTTAGGTTGGCTAAGATAGAAGGAAAGTATGCATTTTAAAATATAAAACTTGCATAAACAAGCTTCCGCAAACAGCGCATCAGCAATTGGGATGTTTGGCAAACGGCGTGATTTCTGGGTTTATTTGGCTCTATTTGCTTGGCCTCCCAAAGGGGGCTATGGAAAATGAAAAATAAAAACTTGAACTTGCATTTTGTTCATAAATTTGTTATAATAGATCACATCAATAGGACACGTCCAATGATGGAGGTGTCCTATTCAGCGTTATATAGCTACGAATCCTATTGAATTATCAAGGGTTATGTGTTACAATAATGAAATATTAATATTTTATTCCAATTTTTGACAAACTTTCTGTAGAAAATGTGGATTATGTCCATTGGTTTTGGTGCAAAATGTTGAATTTAGGGGATTGCCGGGGGGAGTAGTCTACAAGATTTGACGGCTTTTCCGAAGACCGGTTCAGTATGATGCACCGAGGAAAGAATGCAAAAAGAAGGCAGCAAATCTTTTAGACTAAGGAGTGGCAGACAGTGGCGAAGTATGTATGTAAACGTTTGGGATACGCGATTTTGACCATCTTTTTGATCTCTGTTATTACGTTTACAGTGATGAACCTGATCCCTGGCGGGCCGTTTTTGAGTGAAAAAGCGGTAACTCCCGCCACCCAAGCAGCTTTGGAAGCAAAGTATGGTTTGGACGTGCCAAAGCCCCAGCAGTATTTAAACTATATGAATGGACTGCTCCATGGCGACTTTGGCGAATCCCTGAAACAAAAAGGAAGAACGGCAAACGACATCATTTTTTCGACCTTCCCCGTATCTGCCCGCCTGGGTGGAATTTCCATTTTGGTTGCGCTGGTAGCGGGTGTCGGACTTGGCTCCGTCGCTGCCATGTGCAGAGGAAAGTGGGGTGATCAGTTGATTATGGTCGTCTCTACTTTAGGGATTGCTGTTCCGAGTTTTGTTGTGGCTACCGCGTTGATGAAAATCTTTGGTGTAGAATTAAAGTGGTTGCCAACGATGGGTTTATCAACTCCGCTGCATTACATCCTACCTGTGTTTACGCTTGCGTTCTATCCAATGGCCTACATCACACGCTTGATGCGTTCCAGTATGCTGGATGCACTCAACCAGGATTATATCCGTACAGCGCGGGCGAAAGGCGTCAGCAAATTTAAGATGTTGTTTAAGCACGCGCTGCGCAATGCGATTCTCCCAATTATCACGTATGCAGGCCCCCTGTTGGCCTTTACGTTGTCGGGCAGCTTTGTTGTGGAGAAAATCTTCAACATTCCCGGCCTTGGCCGTGAGTTTATCAATTGCATCACCGGGCGTGACTATCCCATGGTGATGAGCACTACGATTTTCTTGGCGACTTTTTTGGTGTTGATGAACGTTATCGTGGATATCCTCTACAAGATAGTGGACCCGCGTATTAAACTGAGATAAGAAGGGAGAGACGGTCTAATGGTGGATATTAAGCTGAAAAAAAATCCGCTGAGCCTCCAGCTTGACCCGGACGATTTTCTCCCGGCAAGCGAAGACGAGAAGAAACAGCTGGACATTATGCGCGAAAGCACAACCTTCTGGAAGGATGCGCTGAAGCGTTTTAGTAAGAATAAGGTGGCTATGGTTGCCGCAGTGGTGATCTTATTGGTAATCATTTGTGCGTTTGTTGTCCCAAACTTTTATCCTTATGAATACGACCAGCAGATCCGCGGCAGCGAAAATCTGTGGCCGATGCAGTATTCCGAGGAAGAGCAGGCGCTGATTGATTCAGGAGAAAGCGTTTTCCCCCATATTTTTGGCACGGACAAGCTGGGACGTGATTTGGGGATTCGCGTGCTCACGGGCGCCAGGGTTTCCCTTTTGGTCGGCTTGATTGCAAGCGCACTGGTTTTGTTGATCGGTTCCATCTATGGCTCTGTGGCAGGGTATTTTGGTGGAAAAGTAGACTTGATCATGATGCGAATCGTGGATATCATCTACTCGATCCCTGATATTTTGATTATCATTCTATTACAGGTTACTTTAAAATCCCCTCTGCAGGCGCTGTTTGATAGCAGCCCAATCTTTGACGGCCTCAATCGTGTGGGCGTCGGATTAATCAGTATCTTTATCACATTTAGTTTGTTGTATTGGGTGAGTATGGCACGTATCGTACGTAGCCAGGTGATGACGTTGAAGGAGCAGGAATTTGTCACGGCGGCCAAGGCGCTGGGCGCTTCAAATGGCCGGATTATCCGCAAGCATTTGCTTCCGAACTGTATTGGCACGTTGATCGTAACCGCCACGCTGCAGATTCCTTCCGCAATCTTCACAGAGGCGTTTCTAAGCTTCCTGGGGCTCGGTGTTGCAGCTCCGATGGCAAGCCTTGGCTCTCTCGCCTCGGATGCGATCAGCAGCATTAACTCGTTCCCATACCGTCTGTTCATCCCTGCCGTAGCCATCAGCATTATTATTTTGGCGTTTAACTTGTTTGGCGATGGCCTGCGCGACGCATTCGACCCGAAGCTAAAGAAATAGGAGATTTGTAAGATGAATACAGAAGATACCTTACTCGATATTGAAGATCTCCATGTTTCCTTTTTTACCCCCGCTGGCGAAGTCAAAGCCGTTACAAGCGTAACCTATAGCATGAAGTACGGCGAGGTGCTTGGAATCGTTGGAGAATCCGGAAGCGGAAAGAGTGTTTCCGCTTACTCCCTGATGGGGATCATCGCAGATCCAGGCAAGATCGTTGGGGGCACGATTTCCTTTAACGGTCATGAACATGTGGAAAAGATGACGGAAAAGGAATTCCGAAAGATTCGCGGAAGCGAGATCAGTATCATTTTCCAGGACCCGATGACCTCCTTAAACCCGGTTTATACCATTGGAAACCAGCTGATCGAGATGCTGCGCCTGCATACGACCAAGACAAAGAAAGAATGCTGGGATCGTGCGGTAGAGCTATTGCACCTGGTTGGAATGAATGAACCAGAAAAGCGTATGAAGCAGTATCCGCATGAGTTTTCCGGCGGTATGCGCCAGAGGGTCATGATTGCCATGGCGTTGGCCTGTGAACCAAAGCTTTTGATCGCGGACGAACCGACGACGGCATTGGATGTGACCATCCAGGCGCAGATTTTGGAACTGATGGTTGAGTTAAAGAAAAAAATCAATATGTCCGTTATCATTATCACCCATGATTTGGGCGTTGTTTCGGACGTTTGCGACCGCATTGCGGTGATGTATGCGGGCAAAATTGTGGAGATCGGTTCAACAGACGACATCTTCTACAACCCGCAGCATTGTTACACCCTGGGCCTGCTCAAGTCCATTCCGAAAATCCATGAGGATGAACATGAGCGTTTGATCCCGATTGAAGGCACGCCGGTCGATTTGCTCAACCCTCCCGCGGGCTGCCCGTTTGCATCGCGCTGCGACAAATGCATGAAAATTTGCCTGCGTGAAATGCCGCCCTATACGGAGATCTCCGAGGGACATGTCAGCGCTTGCTGGCTGATTCAGAAGAGGCAGATGGAAGAAGCGAAAGCCGAAGGGGGGAAAGAAGCATGAGTGAGAAACTTTTGGAGGTACAGCACCTTCAGCAGTATTTTCCCGTCAAGGGCCGGCTGTTCCACAAAACGTATGTTCAGGCGGTCGATGATGTCAACTTTCACATCGATAAGGGCGAAACCTTTGGCCTGGTAGGTGAGTCGGGCTGCGGTAAGACGACGACGGGCCGTACCATTCTACGCCTCTATGAGCCGACGGGTGGCAAAATCATCTACAAAGGGGAAGATGTTACCCACGTAGATTTTGCGCCATACCGCAAAAAGATGCAGATCGTGTTCCAGGATCCTTATGCATCCTTGGATGCGCGTATGACCGTTGGCGATATCGTCGGAGAGCCCATTGATATCCATAAGCTTGCGAAGAGCAAGCAGGAGCGCCACGACATGATCCTTTCGTTGTTGGAGCGCGTTGGGCTCAATTCCGAGCATGCAAACCGCTATCCGCACGAGTTTTCCGGCGGCCAGCGCCAGAGAATCGGCATCGCGCGCGCCTTGGCTGTGAACCCGGAGTTTATCGTCTGTGACGAGCCGATCTCTGCACTGGACGTTTCCATTCAGGCGCAGATTGTGAATATGTTTGAGGATTTGCAGCAGGAGCTGGGCTTGACCTATCTCTTTATCGCCCATGACCTTGCAATTGTCAAACACATCAGCAACCGAATCGGCGTCATGTATCTCGGCAAGCTGGTTGAGCTGGCAGGGAGCTCCGAGCTTTATAAGAACCCGATCCATCCTTACACACGTTCGCTGCTTTCGGCAATCCCGATTCCGGATCCGAAGGCCAGCCGTGCGAAAAAACGCATCGTGTTGGAGGGAGACGTTCCCAGCCCGGTCAATCCGCCGTCCGGCTGCCGCTTCCGTACCCGTTGCCCCTATGCAACAGAGCGCTGCGCCGCAGAAGTACCAGAATTTAAAGATTACGGCGGCGGACATTATGCAGCGTGTCATAGAATTGGTGAGATTTGATAAAATACCGTGTGGTCTTTTTGAGAATTCCGGTAGTTCTTGGGCTTTTAATTCGCAATTTAGCGGATTAAAATAGATTTATCCAATTTTAAAAACTGGAGGGATTTATTCATGAAGAAGATACTTGCAACCATCTTGGCAGTTGCCATGTTGGCGACAACCTTCGTGGGCTGCGGTAACGGTGGCGAAACCGCTTCGACTCCGTCCGACGACGGCGGTGCGGCTGCTCCCGAAATCACGGCTTGTATCGGCCCGGAGCCGGAGACTTTGGACCCGGCCCTGAACAAGTCCGTGGACGGCGCCTGCTATGCGGTCCATGCGTTTGAAGGCATCTACAAGTTCGATGAGAACGGCAACACGATTCTTGGCCAGGCAGAAAAGGTTGACGTCAGCGATGACGGTTTGACTTGGGACATCACCCTGCGCGACGACATCAAGTGGTCCGATGGTGAGCCGGTCACGGTGGACGATTTCATCTATTCCTGGCAGCGTGCCGCTTCCCCGGAAACGGCTTCCGACTATGCAAACCTGTTTGACGTGATCGAGGGCGGCGCTGATGTGTATCAGGGCAAAGCCGATCCGTCCACGCTGGGTGTTACAAAGGTGGACGACACCCACATGACCGTTCAGTTGGCAGCTCCCTGCCCGTACTTTGATAAGCTTTTGGCATTCCCGATCTATTATCCGGTTCGCCAGGATGTTGTTGAAGGCAACGACAGTTGGACCCAGGATCCTTCTACGTTCATCGGCAATGGCCCGATGATGCTGACCGATTGGAGCCACAAAGAGAGCATTACCTATGTGAAGAACCCGTATTATTATGATGCGGACAAGGTTACCGATAGCACTTTGAAGTTTATCCTTTTGGAAGACGACAACGCAAAGCTGGCAGCTTATGACAACGGCGAGCTCGACTATGTGTTCCAGCTGCCGGTTGACGAACTCGATGCTTTGAAGGAGCGCGAGGACTTCGGCACCATCAATGAGATTGGTACGTATTATCTCGCATTCCAGACGGAGAAGGAACCCTTTAATGATCCGAGAGTCAGAAAGGCTCTGACGTTGGCGATCGACCGCAACTACATTGTTGAGACCGTTTCCAAGCAGGGCGAAGTCCCGGCAGCGGCAATCGTTGCTGAGAAGGTTTCTGAAGGCGATACGACTTTCCGTGAGGTTGGCGGCGATTATTTCTCCACTGATCCGGCCGATTACGAGAAGAATGTTGAGGAAGCAAGACAGCTGCTCGCTGAGGCGGGTTATCCGAACGGCGAAGGCTTCCCGACCTTTGAGTATACTACGAACACCGCAACCCTGCACCTTGGCGTAGCAGAGGCTCTTCAGAATATGTGGAAAGAAGCGCTCGGCATCGAGTGCAAGATTGCACAGCAGGAATGGAATGTCTTCCTGGCAACCCGTCCGGCTGGTACGTTTGAAGTGGCCCGCGATGGCTGGATTGCAGACTACAACGATCCGCTTACCTTCTTGGAGATCTTCAAGAGCGATAACGGCAACAATAACTGCCATTGGAAGAACGCAGAATTTGACGCCCTGATTGACCAGGCGAAGGCAGAGGCTGATTCTACAAAACGCTTCGAACTCCTGCATCAGGCGGAAGATCTGTGGGCAGAAGAGATGCCTGGCGCCCCGATCTACTACTATGCGGACACCTATCTCAAGAAGCCGAGCCTGGAAGGCTATTGGGATTCCCCGCTGGGCTATAAGTTCTTTATGTATTGCACCAAGACAGCGGAATAAGATGCTATTCTGCTGAAACATAAGCCGAGGAGGCACCTTGCTTTGCGAGGTGCCTCTTTTTGTTTTGCATGGATGGGGAAAATGGAAAAGATAGGAAGAGCGCTTTGCAAGAAAAAGCAAAAAAATTGCAATGTTATCCTCAATATGCGTATAGGGCATAAAATGAATTGGGCAATCAGCCGATTCTTGCACAAAAGCGCGCATCTTGCCTATTTTGATATTGCAAAAGGATGGCCTGCGTAGTATAATCACAATAATGAACTGTATGTGAACGGATTAAACACGGCGCCGCGTGACCATTTTCACGCTGGATGAAATGGATCACCTGCAGTTTCCTGCGGTAAAACGCGATGGACGTAGGTGAAAGTTCCGTCCGGCAAGGCCACCCGGTCGTTTTCATATTAGAGGGATTTTGGCGCAAGGGTTTGATCCAAATTTGAAATGGGGGTTCAGAATCATGAAAAAGCGTTTTTTAGCAATGGTTTTGGCGGCGGCCATGATGCTGACGGCAATGGTCGGCTGTGGCAACGGCAATACACAGGATGGTGGAAATGCCAACAATGCCGGTGCAACGGGTGATACGATTAAAATCGGCGGCTTGGCTCCTCTGACCGGCGATGTCTCCGTCTATGGCGTGGCGGTTGACAACGGCGTAAAAATGGCAGTTGAAGAGATCAACGCAGATGGCGGCGTGCTGGGGAAGCAGATTGAGTACATCGTATATGATGAAAAGGGCGATGCAACCGAGGCGGTCAACGCTTATAATAAGTTGGTACAGAGCGACAATGTTGTTGCGATCATCGGCGACGTAACCTCCAAGCCCACGCTTGCGGTTGCGCAGCAGGCTGCAAAGGACAAGATCCCGCTGATTACAGCCAGTGGTACTGCGGAAAACATCACCCAGGCGGGCGAAAATATTTTCCGCGCCTGCTTTATCGACCCGTTCCAGGGGGAACTGATGGCTTCCTATGCCTCCAAGAAACTGGAGAAAAAGACTGCAGCCATCATTTATAACATTTCCGACGACTATTCCAAGGGCCTGTATGAGGCGTTTGAAGCGGCTGCCGGAGATCTTGGTATTGAAGTGGTGCAGGTCGAAGGCTACGGCAAAGGCACCGTCGATTTCAAGGCACAGCTCACCAATATTAAGAGCAAAAACCCGGACGTCATTTTCCTGCCGGTCTATTATCAGGACGTGGCCCTGATTGCCGTGCAGGCCAAGGAGTTGGGCATTGAGGCGCAGTTCCTGGGCGCAGACGGCTGGGACGGCGTCATCGGCCAGGTGGACGAGAGCAATATGGATGCGGTCAATGGCGCGTATTTCTGCAGCCAGTATTCCGCACAGAGCGACGACCCGAATTTGCAGGCGTTCTTGTCGAAATATAAGGAAACCTATGGCATGGATGCAAGCCAGTTTGCGGTATTGGGCTACGACGCGATGAAGATGCTCGCCCAGGCGATCAGCGAGGCGGGTTCCACGGATTCCGCCGCAATTACATCCGCGATGGCAGCGATCGACTTCACCGGTCTGACGGGTCACATGACCTTTGACGAAAACCGCAACCCGGTCAAGAGTGCGGCAATTACGCAGATCGATAATGGTGAGTATAAGTTTATCGAATACTACGAAAAATAATTTTTCGACAAATTTATACGAATTGTAAAACAGAATGGGACAAAATGGAAAAGAGGGCGATTGCGGTCACCCTCTTTTCCGGTTATTCAAAAGAAGAGCTAATGAAATTGAGGGAGGAGCAGCCATGGATCTTTTGGCGCAGGTGTTCAATGGGCTTGGCATTGGAAGTATTTATGCCCTGGTTGCACTGGGGTACAGCATGGTGTATGGCATCGTGCAGCTGATTAACTTTGCCCACGGCGACATCATCATGGTGGGCGCATATGTTACATATGTTGGTTTAGTAATGGCAGGAATGCCGCTTTGGGCGGCGGTTTTGGTTTCCATCCTGTTCTGCGGGGTGGCTGGTGTGCTCATTGAGAAGCTGGCATACAGCCGGCTTCTGAAAAAAGGCGCCCCCAGGATTTCCCTATTGATCACAGCGATCGGTGTCAGCATTTTCCTGCAGAACCTTTCGCAGCTGCTGTTTTCGTCCAGCGCGAAATCCATGCCTGCTATGTTCCCGAATGGGATGCTGGAGCTCGGGGCGTTGCAGATCAGTTCCAATACAATTCTCAACATCCTCACTTCAGTGGTCATGATGATTGCCTTACAACTTTTGGTCAACAAGACCAAGATTGGCAAGGCCATGCGCGCAACCAGTGAAGATGCGGGTGCGGCGAAGCTGATGGGTATCAATACCAACTCGACCATCGCCTTTACCTTCGGTGTAGGTTCTGCACTGGCGGCAGTGGGCGCCGTATTGTATTGCAACACATTCCACCAGATTACCCCATATATGGGCGGCATGTTGGGCCTAAAGGCGTTTGTCGCCGCGGTTCTGGGAGGAATCGGAAGTATACCGGGCGCGATGCTCGGCGGCTATATCCTTGGAGTAGCCGAGAGCTTGACCACGGCAGCGGGCGGCTCGCAGATCACCGACGCAGTGGTCTTTGGCATTTTGATCCTGGTCCTGCTGATCAAACCGGCGGGCCTTCTCGGAAAAAATGTCCGGGAAAAAGTTTAAGGGGGTGGCAGCATGAAACAGAAAAAATGGATTCCGAATGTCATCATCCTTGTTCTGGTGCTGGCGCTCTATATTTTACTCTCCGTATTAATCAGTGCGAATATTATCAATCCATATTACTCCGGCATTTTGACCATGGTCTGCATCAATGTGATTTTGGCTGTTAGCTTGAATTTGGCCACCGGCTTTTTGGGCCAGCTGGTTTTGGGACATGCAGGTTTCATGAGTGTGGGCGCGTATTCGGCGGCGTTGTTCACCATGTATTCCGGATTGCCCACAGTGGTTAGTTTCCCGTTGGCGCTGTTGGTCGGCGGCATTGTGGCGGCGGCCTTCGGCGTCATCATCGGCGTGCCGGCACTTCGTCTGAAGGGCGACTACCTGGCCATTTTGACGTTGGGATTCGGCGAAATCATCCGTGTGCTGATCCTGGCCATGCCGTTTACCGGCGGCGCAGCGGGCTTGTCCGGCATCCCACTTTTGACAACCTTCACATATGTGTTTATCATCGCCATTATAACCGTTGCGGTGATCTTTGCCTTTATTCATTCCCGCCATGGACGTGCGGTCATTGCCATCCGGGAAGATGAAATTGCGGCAGAAGCGGCCGGAATCCATACCACCTACTATAAGCTGCTCGCGTTTGTCCTGGCGGCGTTCTTCGCCGGGATCGCCGGTGGCCTCTATGCACATCATATCGGCGTTTTGGACCCGAGCAAGTTTGACTTCAACTATTCGGTGGAGATCCTGATTATGGTGGTTTTGGGCGGCATGGGCTCGATTACGGGTTCCATCGTGGCGGCGATTGTGCTGACGCTCCTTCCGGAGCTGCTGCGTGGCTTCTCCGAGTACCGCATGTTGATCTATTCCGTCATTTTGATCTGCGTGATGCTGTTTAAGCCCTCCGGCCTGTTGGGGCAGCATGAATTGTCCCTGACCAAGATCTTAAACAAATTCCGCGGCAAAAAAGCGGAGACAAAAAAGGAGGCGTAAGAAATGGCCGTTTTGGAAGCAAAGAATTTGGGAATCGCCTTTGGCGGCCTGCGCGCACTCCAGGATGTACAGTTCTCCATTGGCGAGAAAGAAATTATCGGCCTGATTGGGCCGAATGGTGCGGGGAAAACGACGGTGTTCAATCTGTTGACGGATGTGTATGTTCCCACGGAGGGGACCATCACCCTTGAAAACCAAAATATCGTGGGAAAAAAGACGTACCAGATCACACAGGGAGGAATCTCCCGTACATTCCAGAATATCCGCTTGTTTAAAGACATCTCTGTGATTGACAATGTAAAGATTGCCATGAACTTCCAGATGAAATATTCGGTCCTTTCCGGGATTTTCCGCCTTCCTGCATATCGCAGGGAGGAGGCGCAGGTGGCCAAGCGCGCGCATGAGCTGCTGCAGGTATTCAACCTGGACGAAAAGTCAGAGGATCTCGCCAAAAATCTCCCCTATGGACAGCAGCGCAAATTGGAGATTGCCCGTGCGCTTGCAACCAATCCGAAGGTATTGCTGCTCGATGAACCTGCTGCGGGGATGAACCCCACAGAGACAAAAGAGCTGATGGAGACCATCCGTTTGATCCGCGACCGGTTCGGGATTGCCATCCTGTTGATTGAACACGATATGAACTTTGTGATGGGAATCTGCGAGCGCATCTATGTGCTGGATTATGGCAAGGTGATCGCTGAGGGAAATCCGGAGGAGATCCGCAACAATCCGCGCGTGATTACCGCGTATCTGGGAGGGGAATGAAGACATGGCTATGCTTTCTGTGAAGGATCTGCAGGTCTACTATGGGTCGATCCATGCGATCAAGGGCGTCTCCTTTGAGGTAAACGAAGGGGAGATTGTCACATTGATCGGTGCAAATGGCGCGGGCAAGACGACGACACTGCATGCCATCTGCGGGCTGGTCAAGGCAAAAGCGGGAGAGATTACCTTTTGCGGTCAGAACCTGCGGACAACGGACCCGCATAAAATCATCCGTCTCGGACTGGCGCAGGTTCCGGAAGGGCGCCGAATCTTTGCGCGGATGACGGTGCAGGAGAACTTGGAGATGGGCGCCTATATCCGGAATGATAAGAGCGGCATCGACGAGGATTATGAATCCGTATTCAAGCGGCTGCCGCGCTTGAAGGAGCGCCGCAAGCAGATTGCTGGGACGCTCTCTGGCGGCGAGCAACAGATGCTGGCGATTGGCCGTGCACTGATGGCCAGGCCGAAGATGCTGTTGCTGGACGAACCTTCCATGGGCCTGTCCCCGTTGTTGGTAAACGAAATTTTTGAGATCATTCACGACGTCAACCGGTCGGGCGTGACCGTACTGCTGGTGGAGCAGAACGCAAAAAAGGCACTGTCCATCGCCAATCGGGCGTACGTTTTGGAGACGGGAACGATCTCTATGTCCGGCGATGCGGACACCCTCAGCCGCGATGAAAAGGTGCGCAAAGCCTATCTCGGCGGCTAACGATCCATTTTGTATACAAGTGAGAACCCTCTGTGTATGACCACGGAGGGTTTTTTATTTACAAGATTACGAATACAAAAGGAAAATTTTTCTGCCAATGGTTTATCGTCTGTATGCAGCGCCCTTTCTTTGGGATACTACTTACGAGAGGGTGATACCATGCGAAGCACAAAAGAACTGCGGAGCGCACGTGCGGCAATTTTTATCGGGGCCATTTTGACGGTTTTAGCGGCCGCAGCCATATTTTTCGTCATGCACATGGGCGACAACAAAAATTTGTCCGAACGGGAACGGCAGGCGTTGGCACAGACGCTTTATTTTCCAAATCCATCGGAAAATCAGCAGATCGGAGAGACGGAATCCATTGTAAACAACGACCCAGATCATGCGGTCAGTATCCACTATCCGGTTTTCGGCATTCAAGCGATCGATTTACAGGTTTTGGAGGTAGTGGAGGACTTGCAAAAGGGCCATCGGGAACAGTTGGGACAGGAACAGCAGACCACTGCAACGGATGTGCAATCCGATTTGCTGGTGGATTATCAGTCTTATATGGCCGGGGACCGGACTGCCTCCATGGTACTCACGGTGAAGGAACAATTTTCCACTTGGTCCAACGCACGGGATCGAACGATCGCCATGGTTTTTGACCTGCTAGAGGGGAGGCAGCTGGGGCTCGGGGACATTTTCCAGAACGATTATCTGGAACGCCTTTCCGAAGGGGTACGAAAATCGTTCCGCGAATCGTCCGGCAACCTTAGCGCAACCGAAACGGAGCAGTTTTTGGCGGGCACCACACCGGATATGGATAATTTTCAAAACTTTGCCCTCACAACGGATGCCGTACGCATCTATTTTGAGCAGGGGCAGATTTTCCCGGAACAGGATGGAGCACCAATGGCCGAAATCCCTTATGAAGACCTGGCGGGCGCTCTTCGGATCCGAACCGAGGGGCCGCTGCTCTCCGTCGCGGCTGCGCCGGAGGTGGAACTCACAGAACCGGAGCCGGTCGCCGTCGATCCAGGCCGCCCGATGGTTGCCCTGACCTTTGACGACGGCCCCCATCCGATTGTGACGCCCCGCATCCTGAATTTGCTCAAACAGTACAACGCGCGCGCAACCTTTTTTGTCCTGGGAAACCGCGTGGACAGCTACGCCGATGTATTACAGCGGGAATACACGGAAGGGCACGAAATTGGAAACCATTCCTATAACCACGCATCCCTTTCCAAACTGGATGCACAGGAGATTGCCTTTCAGGTGCAGGAGACGGATGAACGCATTTCGCATTTGCTTCCCACAGCGCCGGTGCTCTTGCGGCCCCCTTATGGGGCGATCAATGATGCAGCAAGAGAGGCCATACAAAAGCCGTTTGTCCTCTGGTCGATCGATACGCAGGACTGGAAGAACCGCAGCAGCGGCGCCATTGCCAGCGAGGTTTTGGAAAAGGTAAAGGATGGGGATATCATCCTGATGCACGACCTGTACGCCGCGACAGCGGATGCGTGTGAAGTGATCCTCCCCGCGTTGGCAGCGGAGGGTTACCAATTTGTCACAGTATCCGAGCTATTGGAGAAACGGGACATCGTTCCAGCGGCAGGGCAGGTCTATACCCACGCCACAGCGTAATATGGAAAGAAATTGTAAATTTTTTGTGGGACGGTTGACAAGCGAGCGGTTTGACGGTATACTAATCTCGAATTAAAAACTCATTCTGTTGTTCATCCATCAAGAGGGAGTAGTTTCATAGACATGCCGTCAACATACCCGATTTGAAAAAATCTGGCGGTGTGTGCCGTTGATCGGTTAACAAGACTTTTGGATGGCTGTCCTGCATTACGCTTGGGCAGCTGGCCGGAAGTCTTTTTTTGTTATATACGGCCGGCAGCAGGAAGAACTGTATGGAAGGAGAAAACATTATGGCAGACACATTTTTCAACCGCTCTGTGGAAGAGGTCTTGCGAGAGCAAGAGAGCTCTTCCGGAGGCTTATCCAATGCACAGGCAGCGGACAGGCTAAAAAAATACGGACCCAATGCGCTGGTGGAGGGAAAAAAGAAGAGCGTCCTCCAGGTGTTCCTGGAGCAGTTTAAAGACCTATTGGTAGTGATCCTGATCGTGGCGGCCATTATCTCCATGCTGTCCGGGCAGGGAGAGAGCACCATCGTCATCTTTGCCGTTCTGATTCTCAATGCAGTCCTCGGCACCGTGCAGTACTTCAAGGCGGAAAAATCCCTGGAAAGCCTCAAGGCGATGTCCTCCCCAACGGCGAAGGTTTTGCGTGGAGGCGCAAAGGTGGAGGTCCCCTCCAAAGAGGTGGTGCCGGGCGACATCGTGTTTCTGGAAGCGGGCGACCTGGTGGTTGCAGACGGGCGCGTGATTGAGAACTTTTCCCTCAAGGTGAACGAAAGCTCTTTGACCGGCGAATCCGAAGGAGTGGAAAAGACCGAGGAGGTCATCCCCGGCGAGAAAGTGGCCTTGGGCGACCAGAAGAATATGGTCTTTTCCGGTTCCCTTGTGACGTATGGCCGCGCCACTGTTGTGGTGACGGGAACCGGCATGCATACGGAGATCGGCAAAATCGCCTCGCTGATGAACCAGACCCAGCAGCGCAAGACGCCGTTGCAACAGAGCTTGGACGACTTCAGCAAGAAATTGGCGGTCATCATTCTGGCGATCTGTGTGGTGGTCTTTGGCCTGTCCCTGTATCGGGAGATGCCCATCCTCGACTCCCTGATGTTCGCCGTGGCGCTGGCAGTGGCTGCAATCCCAGAGGCGCTCAGCTCCATAGTGACCATCGTGTTGGCGATGGGGACGCAGAAGATGGCCAAAGAAAATGCCATTATCAAAGACCTGAAGGCGGTGGAAAGCCTCGGTTCCGTCTCGGTCATTTGTTCCGATAAGACCGGTACGCTTACACAGAATAAGATGTGCGTCCAGAAAATCTATGCCGACGGCCAATTGCTGGACGGGAAGGACCTCCAATTGCCGAACGGCCCGCAGCGCCTGCTGTTAAAAATCGCGATCCTGGCGAGCGATGCAACTTCTGTGGACGGCGCGGACATCGGCGACCCGACCGAGGTGGCGCTGGTGCAGTTGGGCGACTTGTTCGGGGTCGAAGAAGTGGCCTACCGCCAGCAGCACCCGCGTCTGGGCGAAATCGCCTTTGATTCGGACCGTAAGCTCATGAGCACCTTGCACGACATCGACGGGACCCCCACGTTGTTGACCAAAGGCGCGATCGATGTGATGTTGGGCCGTGCAACGAAGATTTTCACCAGCAAAGGGGTTTTGCCCCTGGATGAAGCGGGCAAGCAGGAAATTCTGCGCGTCAACAATGCGCTTTCGGAGCAGGGCCTGCGGGTGCTGGCCTTTGGCTATCGCCCGTTGGATGCGGTGCGCCCCCTCACCTTGGAGGACGAGACCGATATGACCTTTGTGGGCTTGATCTCCATGATCGACCCGCCGCGTGAGGAATCCGTGCAGGCGGTTGCAGACGCAAAGCGCGCTGGCATCCGCACGGTGATGATCACCGGCGACCACAAGGTGACCGCCACGGCGATTGCCCGCAAGATCGGCATCTTTACCGATGGGGATATGGCACTCGAGGGCGTGGAGCTGGATGCCATGTCCGATGAAGAGCTGGATCAAAAGCTCGCCAAAATCGCGGTCTATGCCCGCGTCTCCCCGGAAAACAAGATCCGCATTGTGGACGCTTGGCAGCGCAAGGGCCGCATCGTCTCGATGACGGGCGACGGCGTGAACGACGCACCGGCCCTGAAAAAGGCGGACATCGGCGTTGCCATGGGGATCACCGGCACAGAGGTCAGCAAAGATGCCGCTTCCATGATCTTGGAGGACGACAATTTTGCCACCATTGTCAAGGCGGTCCTAAACGGACGCAATGTCTATGAAAACATCAAAAATGCGATCCAGTTTTTGCTTTCCGGCAATATGGCAGCCATCCTCTGCGTGCTCTTCGCATCCATTGTGGGCCTGCCGATGCCGTTTGCCCCGGTGCATCTGCTGTTCATCAACCTGCTGACCGACAGCCTCCCCGCGATTGCGATCGGCATGGAGCCTGCCCGCAAGGACCTTTTGGACCGCAAACCGCGCGATCCCAAGGAACCCATTTTGAATCGGTCCCTTCTGGGGAAAATCTTTGGGCAGGGCCTGTTGATTGGCATCGCGACCATGGCGGCGTTCTACATTGGCTATGGCTCGACGCAGAATGCAGCGCTCGCAATGACGATGGCGTTTGCTACTTTGACGCTTGCCCGCCTGTTCCACGGGTTTAACTGCCGGGGAGAGAAGTCGATCTTTCGTCTGGGCCTTGGCAGCAACAAATATTCCCTGATGGCGTTTGCAGCGGGGATTGTGCTGTTGGCCGCTGTGTTATTGCTGCCCTTCTTGGAGACGTTGTTCCAGGTTGCCCCGCTGACCCTGGCAAACGTTGGCATGATCGTTTTGCTTGCCATCCTGCCCACCGTTTGCATCCAGATTTTCAAAGTCATCCGTGACCTGGTGAAAAAGGGCTAAACGCCTGCGTTTCCCGCCCAGAGAACCTTCTGCGCATAAGATGTTCGAAAGCCTCTATCCATGTCAAAAAAGATGTGGGTAGAGGCTTTTTTGTTTCGGAGATTCGATCTAAATCATTCGATTTATTCTTACAAATTAGAGCTTTTAATTTTGTAAAGAAATTTCACTTCAAAACCACTTGTTATTTTGCTGAAAATATATTATATTGATCTTGGAAGGAGGGAGAATCATGGGTGCTTTTTTGCGGAACCATGCAGGCGTGATTCAAGCCGCTTTGGGCGTCGTGATCTTGTTGTTGCTGATCGTATGGTTTAGTTCGCCTGTCTATTGGGTCGCCTGTACATTGGCGGTTTTGGCAGCCAGCCTGTTCCGCGCGTGGCTGTCCTATTTCTCCATCCGGGAAGAAGCGCGGGAGGAAGGGCGGCGTTTTCTTGGCTGGGCGGAACCGGCGTTTTTGAACATGCTCGATACGACTTGTTATGCCTATACATGGCTGTTGGTTGCATTCCTCAGGCAATTCCCTGCGCTCCGCTGGCTTTGGTACATCCTGTTGGCCATCGGCTGGGGTGTTATGTTTGTATTGGCTTTAAGAGGGGAAAAGGTACAGTGCCAAGAGGCGGGGAAACCCTTTGTTTGGTATCGTGCGCGTGCCTTCTGGTTGTCGCTTCTTTGCTTAGCGCTTTTTTTGTTACCGGTCATCGTTGCTTATTGTTCGGGGTTGTTTACATAAGCTGTATTTTCCCACAATGGCGCTCGTCCCGCCGGAACGTCAATATGCAGAAGAGAACGCCTCCTGTCCTTTGGGACGGGAGGCGTTCTTTTATACGGAAACCAGCGTGGTGTTGGGGTAATACCACGCCAAAATTTCCTGATAATCCGAACCCTGCTGCGCCATAAATTGCGCGCCGGTCTGGCTCATGCCCACGCCGTGCCCATATCCCCGGACCGTAAACGTAAAGATGCTATCCGCGCAGGCGAGGGTAAAATTGGAGGAGCGCAGGCCGAACGCCGAGCGCACGTCGTCGCCATCCACCGGCTGCCCGCCGATGGTGATCTGTTTCACCGAGCCGGAATTCGTGCATGCAGCTTCGCCCACCCAGGTGGATGGGTCGCCGGAAAAATCCGCGTCCGGCGCTTTTTCCTGGATGGCGTTCCGGAATTCTTCGGCGCTGAACGAGGCGGTGGTCTGGTAACCGCTGGCAAACAGGTCGCCGGGGCTGGCAACCGGGACGAGGTAGTCCAGCTTTCCGCCCCATACGTCCTCCGAGCTCTCCGTCTTTCCGGAGGAGATTGCGAAATAGGTGGCGTCGATCAATTCCCCATCGCTTTGAAGGGTCTGGCCCGCGATGCAGTCGATCACCTCCGTGAGTTTGTCGTAATACTCCTGAAAGGATTCTCCCCAGCGCTCCTGCATCTGTTCTTTGCTGACATAGACCTTCCAGTTTTGGAGGTCAGCGGAAAAGTCGCTGTCCGCGTTTTGCTCGCGGGCCAGCGCACGCTGCCGGCTGTAATAGGTGTAAGCGGCGACCGCCTGTGCTTTTAAGGCCTCCGGCTCCGCGCTGGGGGCCATTTCCGTGACGATGGCCCCATAGAGGAAGTCCCGGTCCCCGACGGTCAGGACCTCGTTGGTGGATTCGTCCCGGATGCGGAACGAGGCGTTCTCAAGATCCGCCGGGGGGCCGGAATCCGTCACCCGCGGGGAATCTGGAAGCGATCCGGACAGGTTCGCTCCGATCGCCAGGAAGGGGATGCACAGCATGGCGAGAAAAAGCAATAAGCATAAAATCGTCGTACCTTTCATTTTTACACCTCCGCAAACAAGCGCCTTGTCCGCATTTCTACGGCTATTCCATTTTTACATGGAGGATGTTTGAATTATGCATAAGGATGCTGTAAATTGCAACGATATTCGCATTTTCGAACAAAAAATGAAATAATTGACAATTTTTCATGCATTTTTACGGCCTTTGTCTCTGTTCCAAGGATTGACTTCCCTATGGCAATCCTTTACAATAAAATCGTTGCACAAAAGGGAGTGGGTGAAACAGGTCGGTTTTGCCCGATGATTGAAAGAACGGAGTGAATGTTAGGATGGAAGAGACACAGCAGAATGATCAAAAAATGGAATTTCGAGCGCTCTGTGAGGAATTTCGGGCGAATAACCAGATTCCCCCGGAAAAATTTGACCTGTATCAGGTAAAACGCGGCCTGCGGAATCCCGACGGGACGGGCGTGATGGCCGGTTTGACGCTGATTTGCAACGTGCATGGCTATTTGATCGACGACGCGGAACGCATCCCGGATAAGGGTATCCTGACGTACCGCGGCATCAACGTGGAGGACATTGTGGAGGGCTGCCGCCGGGAAAACCGCTTTGGCTTTGAAGAGGTCGCCTGGCTGTTGCTGTTTGGCAAGCAGCCGACCCGCTCGCAGTTGGAAGGCTTCTGTAAACTGCTCAACAGCTATAGGGAGTTGCCCGATTATTTTGCCGAAGATATGATTATAAAGGCGCCGTCCCGCAACATCATGAACAAACTGGGCCGTTCGGTATTGGCACTGTATTCCTATGACGACAACCCGGATGATCCTTCCTTGGAAAACAACATGCGCCAGGCTATCCAGCTGATCGCGCGTTTGCCCACCATTATGACGTATGCCTACCAGGTGAAACGCCGCCATTTTGACCGGCAAAGCATGTTTTTCCACCCGCTGGACCCGAACCATTCCACGGCGGAGGCCATCCTCAATGCCATCCGCCCGGACCGCGTCTTTACCGATGAAGAGGCCAAGCTGCTGGATCTGTGCATGATTCTGCATGCGGAGCACGGCGGCGGCAACAACTCCACCTTTACCACGCGCGTGCTTTCCTCCACGGGGACGGATATTTATTCCGCGATTTCCGCCGCCATCGGTTCCTTGAAGGGGCCGCGGCACGGTGGGGCGAACCACCGCGTCATGATGATGATGGACGACTTGATGGGGCATGTGAAAAACTGGGAGAGCGACGACGAAGTGGGAAGCTACTTGGAAAAGATTGTCCGCAAGGAGGCCGGCGACCGCTCCGGGCTGATCTATGGCATGGGCCATGCGGTCTATACGCTGTCCGACCCGCGCGCCGTGATTTTAAAAGAAAATGCGCGTAAAATGGCGGAGGAGCACGGCATGCTGCGGAAATTTGAGCTGTTTGAGCGCGTGGAAAAGCTCTCGCCGGATGTATTCGCAAAGGTGAAGAACGACCGGAAGGTCATCTCTGCAAATGTGGACTTTTACTCCGGCCTGGTGTATGAGATGCTGGGGATTCCGAGCGACCTGTACACGCCGATGTTCGCCGTATCCCGCATTGCGGGCTGGTGCGCACACCGCATCGAGGAAATGGAAACCTGCGGCCGCATTATGCGCCCCGCATACCGCTCCTTGACGCATGAAAAGCAGTACATACCCATTGACGAACGGGAATAAGAGGCTTCGTACCGCCAGGCAGTGTTTCAGCGCTGCCTGGCGGTTTTTGATCCGCGGCAACATTTTGCTATTATGAGAAATAAGAAAATTAAGATTGCTGCAATTGTGTAGAATAGAATACAATGTCGCTTGATACTATTGTAAAAAGGGGAAATATCCGATGTCTATGAAACATGCCTGGTTGGTTTTTCTGGTTGCGCTGGTTGTGGTGCTTCCCGTTCGCCTGTATCAGCTTTTTGCCCTGATGGAAGAGGATACTGGATTTTTAAACGGCGGTACGGCGACTACGGCGGTGCTGGTGGTTGTCCTGCTGCTTGCATTTGCTGCGATCGTGGTCATTTCGAAGGGAAGCAAGCGGATGCCGGCGAGATATACGCCTTTGCGGAGCATCCCCACGGCTGTCCTGTCCGGGCTGACCGGCGCGTTGCTTCTGGTCAACTCTGTCAGCAATATTTTTATCTATAGTGTGCAGATCAATGGGACGGCTCCCAGTGGGGAGAGCACAACCCCTGCCGGTGTGATCGGCCTGGCAATGGCGATTGTCGGGATCCTGGCGGCGTTCGCCATTTTTCTGGCGGCCTATGGCTTTGCCACGGGGACGAACCCAGTGGGCGAGCATCCGCTCGTCGCGCTTTTGCCAGCGGTTTGGGGATGCATTTGCCTGGTTCTGCTGTTTATCTCCTATACAGCAGTGGTCAATGTGTCGGAAAATGTGTACGACATGTTTGCGGTGGTATTGCTCCTTTTGTTCCTGTTTGCACAGGCGAAATTTTTCGCCGGCGTGGAGGGCGAAAAGAGCGGGCGCATGTTGGCTGCGACCGGACTTCCGGCAGCACTGCTGGCGCTTTTGACCTCCGTGCCGACCCTGCTGATGGCGGTTCTGGGAAGGACCGTCCCGGGGCTGTTCCCTGCAGGGCTTCATCTGGTCAATTTGTGCATGGCTTGCTACATTTTGTCCTTTTTGTCCGCCGCGCGCAAGCTGCCTGTGGACGTGAGCGCAGCCATCCGGACAGGGGAAGAAGAAAATTGAAGAGTTTTCCAGAAAAATATTTAAAAAATGTAAGTTAAATTTATATCAAACTCTTGTATTATCGCTGCGAATGCTATAAAATAATAGCAGGATAGACCACTATAAAATTCAGGAGGTACAAGTTCTATGTCTATTAAAGTTGGCATTAATGGCTTTGGCCGCATTGGCCGCCTGGTATTCCGTGCCGCTGTTGCGCAGCCGGAGACCTTTGAGATCGTTGGCATCAACGATCCGTTCATCGACCTCGACTATATGGTTTACATGGTGAAATACGACACCATGCATGGTCATTTCGATGGCACCGTAAAGGCTGAGAACGGCAAGCTCGTTGTCAATGGCAAGGAGATCAGCGTTTTTGCTGAGAAGGAGCCGTCCCAGATTCCGTGGGGCGCTGTTGAAGCGGAGTACGTTGTGGAGTCCACGGGCGTGTTCTGCACCACCGAGAAGGCTTCCGCTCATATTCAGGCTGGCGCTAAGAAGGTTGTTATCTCCGCTCCTGCAAAGGATAAGGAAACCCCCACGTTTGTCTGCGGTGTTAACCTCGACACCTACACCAAGGACATGAAGGTTGTTTCCAATGCTTCCTGCACAACGAACTGCTTGGCTCCTCTGACCAAGGTTATCAACGACAAGTTCGGCATCGTGGAAGGCCTCATGACGACGGTTCACTCCACCACTGCAACCCAGAAGACCGTTGACGGCCCGTCCAAGAAGGATTGGCGCGGCGGTCGTGCAGCTGCTGGCAACATCATCCCGTCCTCCACGGGCGCTGCTAAGGCTTGCGCACTGGTTATCCCGTCCGTTAAGGGCAAGCTGACCGGTATGTCCATGCGTGTTCCGACCCTGGACGTCTCCGTTGTTGACCTCACCGTAAGCCTGGCGACCAAGACCACTTACGAAGAGATCTGCAAGGCGATCAAAGAAGCTTCCGAAGGCGAGCTGAAGGGCATCCTCGGCTACACCGACGAAGCGGTTGTTTCTTCCGACTTCCTGGGCGATCCGCACACCTCCATCTTCGACGAGAAGGCTGGCATCATGCTGAACGACCATTTCGTCAAGCTGGTATCCTGGTACGACAACGAATGGGGTTACAGCAACAAGGTGCTCGACCTCATCAAGCATATGTACAAGGTTGACCACGAATAATTTGGCCGGCGGTTAAAACCGAAACGTAAAGGCTGTGAGCCCCTGCTCTTTGCATTGCAAAGGGCAGGGGCTCTTTTTGTTTACCTAGCGGTTGTATCGCACAAAAGATCAAAAGGTTGCCTAGTTTAAAGGGCGTCTGCCCTCCATTGAGATTATGTTAAGCTTTTCATTTTATTTGGAACCGCGCTCGAGTGTTTTGCTGGATTTCCTAAAAAATATAGAAAAATATTCCAAAAATTCGCCATAATATCTTATTCCTTGATAAATGTATGTATAATTAATAAATAAAACAGTCGGGCTCTAGTCGTTAAAAATATGTAATATATATAAAATTGTAAAGAGGATATATGATAAAAGGAATAGAAGGGAGGAGCGGAATTTTAAGGGCTTTTGCGGCCCTTCTCATGTGTCTTCTTGCAAATGGAATAAAAAGCTATTTTGGAAAGGAGATTTTGCATGATACAAAAAAAAGTCCGTAATCTACTGAGCGTAGTTTTAGCGCTGTTGCTCTGTTTGGGAAGCCTGACCCCCGCGTTTGCAGCCAAAAATAATGTACAGGCCGATCCGGATGCGGAGCTGTCCGTATTGGACATGGCCAACGTGGATATGCTTTCCGGGTACCTATATGAGCGTTCCCAAAAGAATTATGACCGGTTGGAGAGCGACCCCTATCTGTTGCCTTCTGTTCTGGAAGGCGACCCCAATTGGCCGGGGGATTATCAAGGCCGGGCATTGCTGGGAATCATCAGCGAGGCAAAGGCAAACCAAGACCGCGCCCCGCAGAACCTGGAAGCCATGATGCAGGCTTTGCCGGACAAGCTGCTCGACGGCTGTTTCTTTAATGAAACCTTGAATCCCGATATGATTAATGAGCAGTTGATGGCCGGGCACAGCTGGTTCCTGCGTGCGATGTGCGAATTGTACGAATGGAACCAGGATCCCCGTGCGCTCGAAATTATAGAGGGTTTGGTGAATAAGCTTTTAATCCCGGCGAAGGACGGCTTTGCGCGGTATCCCATTATCGAAGGCGGACAGGGCGGCGGAGAGTCCGGCGAGATTATCGGGGAAGAGGCCGGTTGGAAGTTGTCCACAGATACCGGCTGCGTGTTTATCATGCTGGACGGGGCAACCCACGCATATCAAATTACGAAAAACGAAGAGCTCCGTTCGGTCATCGAAATCATGATTGAAAAGTTTATGCAGGAGGATGTGCGCACCCTAAAATTCCAGACGCACGCCACGCTGTCTGCCACACGCGGCATCCTGCGGTTCTACGGCGCTACCCATGAGCAGAAGTACCTCGATTATGCGGTACAGCGCATGGAGGAATATGTCAGCTCCGGCATGACGGAGACGTATATGAACTATAACTGGTATCAGCGCCCGGAATGGACAGAACCGTGCGCCATCATTGATTCCTATATCGCCTCCATGGAACTGTTCCGCTATACACAGGATGTAAAATGGCTGGAATTGTCCCAGAAAATTCTGCTCAATGGCATGGGCGCAGGCCAGCGCAGCAACGGTGGCTTTGGTACCGATACTTGCTGTGGTGTGACCAGCGATTCCTTGGACGTAAGTTCCTATGAAGCGACCTGGTGCTGCACGATGCGCGGCGGTGAAGGCATGGGGAAAGCGTTGGGATATCAGTATATGACCGATGCCCAGGGCCGCCTGTATGTGCTGCAATATTCGAACAATCGCCTGACGTTTGCTTCCGGCGGCGGGGAGACAGTTTTGCAGCAGACATCCGGCTATCCAGAGAATGGAGACGTACAGTTTGCCGTGGAAAGCAGCACCGCTTCGGAGCTTACGATGCGGCTGTTTATTCCATCCTATGTGGATCTCACAACACTCCGCTTGACTGTGGATGGGATGGAGACAGAAGCAAACGTAGAGAACGGCTTTTTGGAGATTTCCTTTGATCCCACAACCGTGGACGAAATCGCACTCCATTTTGACATTCCGGTGATCCGCAATGTGACCATGCCCGCGGAGGACCACATGTTTGGGTACACCTATTCCAAGGGCTTTGCCCTTTTGGGATGGTTCAACGGTCCTGGAACAGATGTGGAAGGCGAGCAGAACCTTCCCTTCGAAGAACGCACGTTGAAGCCCATCTATGAGGCGTTCCATTTGAGCCAGTCCGACCGTTCGGCGACCTCCATTCAGGTGGTGGACACGCCCAATAAAGATATGAGCATTTCCACCGGCGCAGCAGTGTCCGCGTCCAGTTCCTATGAGGCGGACGGCTGGGGGATCTCCGGGCTGGTGGACGGCGCCTATACCAACGGCTGGAGTTCCATGCCGGGCAGAAATCAGACAGAAGACAGCACGGAATGGGTCCAGGTGGATCTGGGAGGCGTATGCTCCATCCAGGAGATCCTGCTGTATCCTTCGGATAATCTCGACGGCGCTATGATGCCTGTGGATTATGAAGTCTTGGTTTCGGTGGACGGAAACGAATGGACGCCGGTCAAGAAGGTGGAGGGAGACACGGTCACCAGCAAACCCCGCGCCATTCTGTTTGACGAGCCGGTTGAGGCTGGCTATATCCGCGTAGTGGGCACGAAGCTCCGCTTGGCGAATGAGACAGACGGCTACCTGATGCAGATTGGCGAGCTGGAAGTCTATAGCGATGATGTGGTTATGTTGCAGATCGCTTCCAATGACCCAATGGCCTATGCAGCGGTGCGCATCAATGGCGGCGATGAGAAAATCCTCCCATATACAGGCGCATTCCGTGAAGGGCAGGAGCTGACGATTGAACCGGTCATCCTCAACGAAGCGGACTACGGTTTCTTCTCCTGGGGCGGCGATGTTTCTTCCGATGAAGAAACCATTTCTTTGACGATGGACAGCGACCATTCGCTGGTGTTGAATCAGGCATTGGCAATATCCGAAAATCTGGCGCTGCATGCGGCGGTGAATGCGAAGAACACCATCGAATCTTTGCCGGATTGGAGCACATCGAACCTGACGGATGGCGTCCTTTTGACGCCGGGAGATGTCAGCGGTTCCAAGGGCTATACAAGCGCGGCAACTACCAATCCCGATGTCTCCGCAGACCCGTATTGGGTTGAAGTGGATCTGGGGGAAAACACCGAGTTTAACCGCGTGCACTTGTATCCACGCTCCGATTATTTTGCGGCAGATGGAAGCACATGTTCCTTCCCAGAGGATTTCACCATCTCCGTGCGTAAGGACGGGGAGGATACATACACGGTCATCGGCACTTACCACGACGTTGTGGCCCCCGAGTATTACTGCCCAGCGGTTTATACCTTTGATGAAATGCAAGATGCCCGGTATATCCGCGTCACGGTGAATCGGATTGGCAAACTGGCAGCCGATACGACCACCAACTATATGTTCCAGCTTTCTGAGATGGGTGTATACCGCATCGACGAAGCACAAGACACCTATCAGCTGTATTTGGAGGGGACGCCCGGAGGAAAGATTTCTGTGAATAACGAGCTGGTATCCCTGCCATATTCCCAGGAATATGCAAAGGGCGACCGGGTGACCATAGAAGCCATTGAAACCACAGGTACGTTCATTGGCTGGGAAGGCAGCCAGACCGGTACGGATTCGGAAGTCTATTTGATTATGAATAGCGATCAATCCGTCCGTGCGAATTTCCAATATGGCAACATGGTTCCCAATAGCAGCATGACGGCGGAAGCAAGCAGCGAAACGAATCCACAGCACGACTACGATGGGCCGGCCTCTTTTGCCATCGATGGGAACATCCAAACCCTTTGGCACAGCCGCTATGACCCGCAGCAGGACCCGCTGCCTGTGGATATCACGCTTCGCTTTGATACCGTACGCCAGATTAACCAATTTGTATATGTACCGCGGCAGACCCCTGGACAGAACAACGGTATCATTACAAAGTACCGCTTGGAAATCCAGGCAGCGGACGGAACATGGACGCAGGTATCGGAGGGCGACTGGGCGCTGGATATGGCGGAGAAAACCGTGGAATTCTCCCCGACAGAGGCACAGGCTGTCCGCTTGACCGCCATGGAAGGATACGGTGGCTTTGCTAGCGCAGCAGAGCTGCGGGTTTACGAGGTGCCTACGGTCTATACGGTCTCTGGATGCGTACTTGCCGGCGAAACCGGTGTGGACGTGGGAGGAATCCCCGTGTACCTGTATACGGCCGGCAACCCAGATCAAGCGATTGATCTTACAACGACCGATGCAGAAGGGAACTTTACCTTTACCGATGTAAAAGCGGGCGATTATCTTGTCCAGGTCAACGCAGTGGAAGGCGCTTATCTGGCGTCCAGCGTTGCCGTAACCGTATCGGACGGGGATGTGACCGATGCCGATCTCACGTTGCGTGGGCAGCCGGAATTGACCGTCACCTTCCCGAAGACGGTAAAACTGAGCATCGGCGGCGAAGAGCAGACGATTGCAAACCTGCTGGGCAAGTATTCGGCCGACGTGATGGCGGACACCGAACTCAACCTGGCCTTTGCACCGCGCGTAGAAGGCCGCGAGATCGCAGGCGTCACCGTGAACGGCGAAGCCATTGCGGAAGACAGCTTTGACGTTTCTGAATATGTCTACAGCGCAGCCATGCCGAACGCGGACACCACGATCGAGCTTGGCTTCACAGTGGTAGACAAGCAGAACCTGCGCGCTGCCATTGAGATTGCAGAGGGCCGTGCAGATGAAGCAGCGGAAGCCGTTCCGTCCGTACAGGAGAAGTACGAAGCGGCTTTGCAGGCGGCGAAGGACGTCGAAGCAAAGAAGACCGCAACGCAGGACGAGATCAACACCGCATGGAGCGACTTGATCGACGCGCTGCACTACCTGAGCTTTGTTGCAGGCGACAAGAGCCAGCTGGACATCCCGATGGAAATCGCAGATTCCATCGACCGCGACCTGTTTACGCCGGACAGCCTGGATGCGCTGGACGAAGCGTATGCGGCGGCGGAAGAGCTGTTGGACGATGAAGAAGTCCTGGAAGCGGACATCACCGCAGCGGTGGATGCGCTGTATGACGCCATTTATGGCCTGGTCTACCGCGCAGACATCAGCAATCTGGAAGCGCTGGTCCTCAAGGGCGACAGCATTGTCGAAAATGCAGACCAGTACATCCAGAACGAGGCATGGACGAGCTTTGAGACTGTCCTGGCCGAAGCAAAGTCCGTGCTGGAAGATGCAAATGCAACGCAGGATGCGGTGGACACGGCTGTGAAAGACCTTACGGCGGCGATCTCCGCCTTGCGCATGATCCCGAATAAGGATGCGCTGGAAGCATTGATCGGAGAAGCTGAAGCGATCAACACCAATAAGTACACGGCGAAGAGCGTGGCAACGATGAAGGCCGCATTGAGCACTGCGAAGGCAGTGCTGAACGACGCAGAAGCGACCAAGGAAGAGGTTGCAGACGCAGTCGAGGCGTTGGAGAACAGCATCGACGGCTTGGTCGAGAAGAGCACCTCCACGGGCTCGAAGAACAGCGGCAGCACGTCTGCAAACGTCGGCAACGCATACGGCGCAGCGGGCGTGGTATCCGCAAGCCAGAGCGTGGCAGCGAATGCCTATGTGGTTTCCGACACGACGGTCAACTTCACGCTGAAGCACGGCCAGGCGTATTGCTTCAAGATGACCGTGGTCAACGGCAACAACATGGTGCCGGGCTTCACGGCCGGCAACGGTGAAGTGCTCAAGACGCAGTTCGTGGCGAAGATCGGCAACGACTACTACTACAGAGTCTATGCCATCGGCACACCGGGCCAGAGCACGGGCGTTTACACCACCCTGCCGGGCAATGCCCCAGTTAAACACTGTGCAGTAACGATTGGATAAGTGCTTTCGTAGACGGACGCCGTAGGCGCGTAAGACGTTGCACGTCCTGTGAAACATTGTGCCGTGACGATTGCGTAAGTGCTTTCGTAGACGGACGCTATGCGTCCATTGCACGGTAGCCATTGGCTAATCGGAAATAAAAGACAAAAAGGGAAGGCAGCTTCCCTCTAAGCAACGAGGCCCCAACCCCGGAAGAGTTCCCAGGGTTGGGGCCTTTTCTATCATTCAATGCTTTTCTTTTTCACAGCTGATGCGGAAGGATGGCTTCCGGTCTTTAGGTGGTTTTTCTTGCTTCTGTAGGGCTTTCCCATATGGAGCGGAAAGCCAACTCTTCGCAATTTGCTTTCTTAGGGGACGCCGTAGGCGCGAAAAGACGCTGCGCGTCCGCCGTAGGCGCGAAAGGCACTGTGTGCCCGCCGTAGGCGCGAGAGACGCTATGCGTCTGCCGTAGGCCAAGGGACGTTGGGGTCTGTGCCTTTGGAAGTGTTCAATTTTTGCCTTAAATCCTTGTTTTATATTTGTTAGAACAATGTAAATGGGAAGTCTGTGGGGAGAATAAGCAAAATCTGACAAGCACCCTATGGTATACTGATTTTTGGGAAAAAGGCCATTGCAGCGAAAAACTTGGGCGTTTTATAACAATGTCAACAAAAAAATTTATATATATCCGCAAAATCTCCAATTAAACAACCAAAAACACTTGCTATTTTGTCAGTTTGTGATATGATAAACCTAAAGAAAATGTTACCAGGGGGAGCGGTTCAAATGCCAGATGTGAAAAAAACGGAAGAAAATAATTTTCCGCTATATTTATTCCACGAGGGAACGAATGTCAAGGCCTATGAATACATGGGTTTGCATAAAGCTGCCGTAGACGGAGGAGAAGGGATGTCCTGCCGGGTGTGGGCGCCCAACGCCCAGGCAGTCTCGCTGGTCGGCCCGTTCAACGAATGGGACGAAGAAAAAAATCCGATGGAAAAAATCAGCGACGGCGTGTGGGAATGTTATCTGCCGTTTGTCCTCCCCATGTATGAGATTTATAAGTTCAGCATCACCGGCAAAGATGGGAAAAAAGTGATGAAGAGCGACCCGTATGCGTTCCACTTCGAGGCGGGAATTGGACACGCTTCCCGCTATTATGACATCGAGGGATTCCAATGGAACGATCAGGCGTGGTACCAGCACAAGAAAGAAAAGCCGCATTACAACCAGCCTGTGAACATCTACGAGGTACATCTCGGTTCCTGGCGCCGGTATGCGGATGGAAATGTCTTTTCCTATGACAAGCTTGCTGACGAGCTGATTCCCTATATCAAAGAAATGGGGTATACGCACGTCGAACTGATGCCGATCACCGAGTATCCGTTTGACGGTTCTTGGGGTTATCAGGTCATGGGATATTTCGCGCCTACCTCCCGTTATGGCGAACCAAAGGACTTTATGAGCTTTGTGGAGAAATTCCATGAAGCGGGAATCGGCGTGATCATGGACTGGGTGCCGGCGCATTTTCCAAAGGATGAGGCCGGGCTTGCGCGTTTTGACGGCACACCCTGCTACGAGTATGCGGATTGGCGCAAGGGCGAGCATAAGGACTGGGGCACGCTGGTCTTCGACTATGGCCGCAATGAGGTGGTCAGCTTCCTGATTTCCAGCGCGGTGTTCTGGCTGGAGAAATACCACATCGACGGAATCCGTGTGGATGCCGTGGCTTCTATGCTGTATCTGGACTACAGCCGGAAAGAGGGCGAATGGGTTCCGAATAAGAACGGCGGCAAAGAGAATCTGGAGGCGGTCGCATTCCTGCAAAAGCTGAATGAATCCATCTTTGAGCTGTTCCCAGAGGTCATGATGATTGCGGAGGAATCCACCTCCTGGCCCATGGTGAGCAAGCCCACCTTCTGCGGCGGGCTCGGTTTCAATTATAAGTGGAATATGGGCTGGATGAACGATATGCTCCACTATATTTCCTTGGACCCGATTTACCGCAAGTTTAATCACGACAACATAACCTTTTCCTTCTTCTATGCGTTCTCCGAAAACTTTGTCCTGCCCATCTCCCACGACGAGGTGGTGCATGGAAAGTGTTCGTTGTTCAATAAAATGCCCGGCGATCGGGATCAAAAGTTTGCAAGTGTGCGCACGTTCCTCTCCTATATGATGGCGCATCCCGGCAAAAAGCTGAACTTTATGGGAACGGAGTTCGCCCAAGAAATCGAATGGAACTATGAGCAGGAGCTCGATTGGTGCCTGCTCAGCGATGAGCGCCATGCACAAATGCAGCGCTTCTCAAAGGACCTGAACCATTTCTATCTGGAGCATGCCCCGCTGTGGGAGGTGGACTTCTCCTGGGAGGGCTTCTCCTGGATCTCCAACGACGATTACACCCAGAGCGTCATCGCTTTCCGCCGGTTTGACAAAGAGGGCAACGAGCTCATGGTGGTGTGCAATTTCTTGCCGGTCCTGCGCGAGAAGTATTGCATTGGCGCCCCGTATCCGGGGGTTTATGAAGAGATCTTCTCTTCGGACGCTGTGATCTACGGCGGCAGCGGGCTTTCCAATGGCGCTGAGATCAAAACCCAGGACGACGAGCCCATGCACGGGATGGAGCAGAGCATCTGCCTCAACCTGGCGCCTCTGTCCGTTGTCTTTATCCGATGCAAACAAAAGAAAGTACGCCGCAAGAAACCTGCGGCAAAATCCAAGACGGCTGCGGCCAGCAAGACAAAAAAGACGGCTGCATCCAAGACCTCCTCCGGGGCGGGAACCAAAACAATACGCCCCAGAAAAAAGAAGGCCGAACCACAAGCGTGACCGCCATTTGGCGGACGTTGATACATGGAAATCTCTTCACTATGAAATATGAAGCCAAGGAGGAATCATTATGATGCCAAAACAAGAAGTCGTCGCCATGCTCCTTGCAGGCGGCCAGGGCAGCCGGTTGGGAGTGCTCACGAAAAACCTGGCAAAGCCCGCCGTGCCATATGGTGGCAAATACCGAATCATTGACTTTCCGCTTTCCAACTGTGTAAATTCCGGCATTGAGAGCGTGGGCGTCCTCACCCAGTACCAGCCTCTCTTGCTCAACGAGTACATAGGCAGCGGCCAACCGTGGGATCTCGACAGCATGAACGCTGGCGTGCGCGTTCTGCCGCCGTATCAGCGCAGCCGCAAGTCCGACTGGTACAAGGGTACGGCTAACGCGATTTATCAGAACATCAACTTTATTGAGCGCTATAATCCCGATTATGTAGTGGTCCTGTCCGGCGACCATATCTATAAGATGGATTACTCCAAGATGGTGGCGTTCCATAAGGAACACGATGCAGCGTGTACGATTGCCGTCATCGAAGTCCCCATGGAAGAGGCGTCCCGTTTTGGCATTATGAATACGAACGAGGACGGTTCCATCTATCAGTTCGACGAGAAGCCAAAGGTGCCGAAGAGCAATAAGGCTTCCATGGGTATCTATGTATTTACCTGGAGCAAGCTGCGCAAATATCTGGAAGAGGACGAGGCCAATCCAAAATCCTCCAACGACTTCGGCAAAGACGTCCTGCCGGCCATGTTGAACGCAGGCGAGCGCATGTTCGCTTATCCGTTCCAGGGGTATTGGAAGGATGTTGGGACCATTGAAAGCCTCTGGGAGTCCAATATGGACCTGCTCAATCCCAATGTGGATCTGGACTTGAGCGAAGAGAGCTGGAAGATCTATTCCCGCAACCCGGTTATGCCGCCGCATTATGTTGCAAAAGACGCCAAGGTGCAAAATTCCCTGGTGGCAGAGGGATGTAATGTCTATGGCGAGATCGACTTTGCCGTCCTGTTTGCCGGCGTGTACATTGCTCCGGGCGCACAGGTCAAGGATTCGATCATCATGCCGGGCGCGCGCGTAGAAGAGAACGCCATTGTCCAATATGCCATTGTCGCAGAGAATGCGGTCATCGGCAAGGGCAGCGTCGTCGGCGCACGGCCGGAAGACATGGAAAATAAGGACGAATGGGGTGTTGCGGTCGTTGGTAGCGGCTGCGTCCTAGCTCCGGGCACAACCGTACCCCCCAAGGCGATGATTGATGCGGATACACTTGCAGAGGAGGGGTCAAAATGATTCGCGGAAACAATATACTGGGAATTCTGTTTGCCAATGTCCACGAGGAAAAGATCCGGGAATTGACGGAGAAACGCACCATGGGTTCTGTACCCTTTGGTGGACGGTACCGTCTGATTGATTTCCCGCTGTCAAATTTGGTGAATTCTGGCATTAACAAGGTCGGTGTTGTCACAAAGGGCAATTATCAGTCCCTGATGGATCACCTTGGCTCCGGAAAGGCTTGGGATTTGTCCCGCAAAAGCGCGGGCTTGTTCATGCTTCCCCCGTTCGGCCATGAGTCCTTGATCAACAACAGCCGGGTTGAGTCCCTGGAATCCAGCATGCGGTTTCTGACGAATTCCCAAGAGGAATATGTCATTCTGAGCGACTGTGATGTAATCTGCAACATCGACTATCGCGATGTAATGGCTTTCCACTTAAAGAACCAGGCGGATATCACTGTGATTTACCGCTATGGGAAGCTGCCGAAGATGATCAGCAATCCTTCGGTATACACCATCGATCCGGATGGCCGTGTGCGGGATATGGTCATCAGCCCGCGGCAGAGCGGCGAGTGCAATTTTGGCATGAGCATGCTGCTGATGCGCCGCGACCTGTTGATCCAGATGGTGACCGAGTGTGTGAGCCGCAATTTGTATAATTTTAAACGTGATTTCTTACAGCGGAATATCGAGAAGTTCCGCATTTATGCCTATGAATTCACGGGCTTTGCGCAGAATATCTGCTCGATGAATTCCTATTTTGAGGCAAATATGGCCCTGATGCTGCCCAAGGTGCGCAGCCAGCTGTTTGACCCGAACCGCCCGATCTATACCAAGGTGCGTGACAATATGCCCGCCCGGTATGGCCTCGGCGCAAACGTCAGCAACTCCCTTGTGGCGGACGGCTGCGTAATCGAAGGTTCTGTGGAAAACTGCGTGTTGTTCCGCGGGGTGAAGGTCGATAAGGGCAGCAAGTTGGAGAACTGTGTGATTATGCAGGACAGCGAGATCGGACCGAACTGTAAACTCAACTATGTTGTGATTGACAAGGACGTTGTCATTAAGAACGACCGTTCCCTCATGGGATTCCAGTCTTATCCGGTCTTTATCAGCAAAGGAAGCGTGGTCTGATTCGGCCGCGTAACGTGCAGCATGGAAAAGAAGGAGGAGACATTCAAATATGAAAGTATTGTATTGTACCAGTGAGGCACGGCCGTTTGCCGCTACGGGCGGTTTGGCGGACGTGGCGGGCTCCTTGCCCCAGGCATTGCGCGAACGGCTGATCGGCTGCCGCGTCGTGATGCCGCTGTATGAAGAGGTCCCGCAGGAGCTGCGCGACAACATGCGCTTTGTCACCAGCCTGTCCGTACCGGTGGCATGGCGGCGTCAATATTGCGGCGTGTTCGAGGCGCGGTCCGGCGGTGTGATTTACTATTTGATCGACAATCAGTATTATTTTAAGCGCAAGGGGCTTTACGGCCACTATGACGACGCGGAGCGCTTTGCATTCCTCTCTCGCGCTGCATTGGAGATGCTGCCCTATATCGACTTTAAGCCGGACATCATCCATTGCAACGATTGGCAAACCGCCCTTGTGCCGATCTATTACAGCATCTTCTATGCGAATAACGAGTGGTACCGTGGCATCAAGACCATCATCACCATCCATAACATCCAGTACCAGGGGAAATATGGCAAAGAATTGGTCGAAGACGTGCTCGGCATCCCGAAGTCGGAGAACCATATCCTGGAATATGACGATTGCGTCAACCTGATGAAGGGTGCGATTGAAACTGCGCACCGCGTGACAACCGTCAGCCCGACGTATGCGCAGGAGATCCTCGACCCGTGGTACTCCCACGAGCTGGACGGCATCCTGCGGGAGCGTTCCTGGAAGCTCACCGGCATCCTGAACGGCATCGATACGGTCAGTTATGACCCGGCGACGGATAAGGATATCTACGCCAACTATTCGGCGGACGATTTCAGCAACAAGGCGGAAAACAAGCGCGCTTTGCAAGAACGCCTCTGCCTGGCCCAGGACCCGGATGTGCCGTTGATCGGTATGGTCACCCGCATGGTGGCCCATAAGGGCCTTGACCTCGTCAAAGAGGCGCTGGATCAGCTGATGTGGGAGACAAACGCCCAGTTCGTCATTCTGGGTTCGGGCGACTTTGAATATGAGAACTTCTTCCGCGATATGCAGAACAAGTACCCGGGCCGGCTGTGCGCCTGCTTCGGGTTTGTTCCGGAGCTGTCGCGCAAGATTTATGCGGGTGCGGACATTTTCCTGATGCCCAGCAAGAGTGAGCCCTGCGGTCTGGCGCAGATGATTTCCCTGCGTTATGGCACGATCCCGGTGGTACGCGAAACCGGCGGCCTGAAGGACTCCATCCAGGACAGCGGCGACGGCTACGGCAACGGCTTTACGTTCCGTACCTACAACAGCGGCGACATGCTCCATGCGTTGCATCGCGCAATCGACGGATATTACAACCGCGACGGCTGGAGAATTCTCGTGGAGCGCGCCATGCGCTGCGACAACAGCTGGGGCAAATCCGCCAACGAATACATCCGTTTGTACCGCGAACTTGTCAAAGAATGAAATTTGTGATAGAGTGTGTTTGAACATACACTCTGGCAAAAGGAAACAACCTGCCGGGTCTTTCGGCAGGTTGTTTTTGCTTTACAAGGGCCGGAAGGCCGGGAGGGACAAACGTGAAACGGAGAAGCGTCCTATTTCTTATGATAGCCGTCCTATTGCTTTTCGCTGTGGGATGTGCAGCGGGCCCAGCGAAAACGGAGGAACCGAATTCGTCATCATCCAGTATGTCCGTTCCGTCGGAAAGCGAATCCAGCGCTCCTCCGGCCGAGACAGAGGAGCGACCAGAAGAGCCGGAGGGCAGTGCTTCCGAAGAGAGCGATGCTTCATCTTCGGGACAATCTGCTGTTCCAGCTGGGCCAGCAACGACGCAAGAGCTTTTTGCAGAGGGATATCCGGAGGCGCAGGAACTGCTGGAGAACATGACCCTGGAGGAAAAGGTGGCACAGGTATTCCTGTTCCGCTGCCCTTCGGAAAATGCGCTGGCGGCGGTGCAGACGTACCAGCCCGGCGGTTTTATGCTCTTTGCAAAGGATTTTGATGGCAAAACGGCGGAACAGGTCTGTGCCGAGATGGAATCCTACCAGCAGGCCAGCAAGATCCCGATGTTTTTGGCTGTGGACGAAGAGGGCGGTACGGTTGTGCGCGTCAGCCGCAATGCGAACCTTGCGCCAAAACCGTTTCAATCGCCGCAACAGGTGTTCCAATCGGGCGGTATGCAGGCCATTGTAGACGATACCGTCCAGAAGACGCAGTTGCTTCAATCGCTCGGGTTGAATGTCAACCTCGTGCCCGTAGCGGATGTGTCCACCAACCCCTCCGACTTCATGTATGCGCGGACGTTCGGCCAAGGGGCGGCGGAAACGGCAGACTATGTGAAGAACTCCGTGGCCACGTACAACCAGCAGCGGATGGCCTGCGCATTGAAGCATTTTCCCGGCTATGGGAACAATGAGGATACCCACACGGGGATAGCGGTCGATCACCGTCCCTACGAGACGTTTATGGAATCGGACTTTTTGCCGTTTGCGGCGGGCATTGAAGAGGGCGCGCCGATGGTTCTGGTGTCGCACAACATCGTGAACTGCATGGATTCGGAGCATCCGGCCTCGCTTTCGCCCGAGGTACACCGGGTTTTGCGTGAGGACCTCGGCTTTACGGGGTTGATTTTAACCGATGATCTGTCGATGGAGGCGATCCCGGCATATACCGGAGGGGAAAACCCCTGTGCGGCGGCGATCAACGCGGGCAACGACCTGCTGTTATCCTCCGATTTGCAGGCGGATTACAACGCACTCTTGGCTGCTGTGCAAGACGGGACCGTGACGGAGGAACGGCTGGACGAATCGGTGCTGCGGATTTTGGCGATGAAATGCTGTACACAATATCAATTGGAAAGGGTTGTAGGATAGATGCGATTGACAGAAATGCAGGAAGAGTTGCTTTTGTGCATGCGGGGAGCCCGCTTCCCTATGGCGCGGTTTGAATTGCACAACGATGCAGAAAAAGAACTGGTTATGACCGCACTGGACAATGTGTATATGGAACATCCCGAGGAGGAAATGGGACTGGTCAAGAAGCGTGGGGAGGCCCTGCGCGGCTTGGAGGAACGTGGTTTGATTTCCATCGATTTTGACGCACCGGTTTGGGTGGCGGGCGACCATATCGTCTATTATAAAAGTAAAATTTACGAACTGCTCTGCCATACGGCGTTGGAAGCGTCGCGCACGGTGGAGGGGTGCCTGTTCAATTTGCCCGTCCTGCGCAAAGGGTATGCGGAGCTGACGCCGCGCGGCCGTCAAGAGACGCGACGCTTGTTGGCCCGCCACCGTATGGAGCAGCACGGCTGAAGAAAAACGTGGCGCGTTGGCGAAGGCCGCCTTATGCCCGGCTGGATTGCCTTGATGCGGGTGGCGGAAAAGGAGGTTTTGGGAATCTCTCAGTTTTTTCTACAGGGATAAAGAAGACGCAAAAACGCCGTTCCACGTTCTGTGGGACGGCGTTCAAACGATTGTTTGCATTTTAGAAGGGTTCCTGCTATAATGGGATTGATTTCCAGCGGTCACTTCCGGACGATCGAATGCAGGGCGTGCGTTTTTTCTGCGGGCTTTTTCCCGCCGCCCATCCGGCCTTCCGCGTTTTGGATTAGATTAAACAGGGAAGAGGCAAAGAGCGGGTATTCCTCCGAGAGCTGCTCCGGGGAGAGAAGCGGGGCCTGGTCTTTCTTTAGCCCTTCCATTTCGTCCACATCTTCCCCACAGGCGAGGGCCTCTGCGTTGGAAATGGCGACGTCCTGCGCTGCATTGGAGCGGCCGTCGCTCAACCGCTGCGGGACGGAGAACAAGCCCTGCGGATTTTTCCCGTTGGCCGAGTACAACAGGCGGAACGCCTTGTATACGGCAACGCTCAAAAAGGACGAAATCTCTGTGGTCAGGTGCTTGTTGTTGCATTTTTGCAGAATGCCATAGATCACATTCAGGGAATTGGCGATCAGCTTCTTATTTAAGGTGGGCAAAAGGCTGCCCTTAAACACATTTTCCTTGCCAGCGGCGTCCGGTTCCGGGAGATCCTCCACAGTGATCATAGCGCCGCTGCGGTGTGGGGAGCGACCAAGGAGATAATCGGTGGAGACGTTGTAGAAGTCCGCGACCTTTACAACGAATTCAAGCCCACATTCCCGGATGCCCTTTTCGTAGTGGGAAAGCAACGCCTGGGAAACACCCAGCTGTTCCGCGGCGCTTTTTTGGCTTAAACCGCGCTCCTTGCGCAGCAGCGTGATAATCCTTGGAAAATGACTGTTCATGCTGTTCTCCACCCCTATGTTGGAAAGTATTTCAAGACGCGCTCCAAAGCGAGTGCATCCTATCAAATCATAAGCAAGAGCCGCGCAACCGCAAAATTCCAAAATCCTTTATGCTCTGCGTTTCCGCTGTAGATCAAAAGCCCCATTTCGACCCATTATTTGGCCGGGGCACACGCAGCGCGCGTCGAAAAAGCGTATTTTTTGCAGAATAACGTATAGTAAAGTATATACTAAATACAACATTTTGTAAACCACTAGATGCAGTGTGATTTGCTCGCTAAGACACAAGAACAAGTAGCAATGGAAATGTTATTTTGAAAGGTGGTGGACGGCGGGCAATAGGCTCCGCCGCTGTTTTATGAAATCCTATACCATTCATTTGATCCGGCATGGAATCACGGAGGGGAACCTGCTGGGGCAGTACATCGGCCGCACGGACTCCCCGCTCGCCGCGGAGGGGATTCGGGCCTTGCAGAAGCTCAAGGAACAATATGAGTATCCCGAGGCGCAAGCCTATTACTGCAGCCCGATGCGCCGTTGTATAGACACCCTGCGCATCCTGTATCCAGAGGCAGAGCCCGTGCTGGTGGACGGTTTCCGCGAGTGCGACTTTGGTGATTGGGAAGGAAAGACCGCCAAGCAATTGGCCGAGGAAGACCCCAGCTTCTTGCAATGGATGGAGAGCAGCCACAGCGTGGCCCCGCCGAACGGCGAGAGCACCGGCGTGCTGGTGCAGCGCACCTGCGCCGCTTTTGAGAATCTGGTGGAGGAGCTGATGCGCTCCGGCACCACATCGGCCGTGGTTGTGGCCCATGGAGGCACGCTGATGTCCATCCTTTCTGCGTACGGCCTTCCGCGCGCCAGCTTCTATGACTGGATGACCGAGAACGGCTGCGGCTATTCCCTGCGGATTACGCCGGGCCTTTGGATGCGTTCCATGGTGGCAGAGGTGTATGATACTATCCCGGCCGGACGCAGCGCAAAGGGCGGCGACGAAAAATTCATCATCGACCTAGCGCGCGAGGCGGCGGACCGGACCTATCGAAACAAAGGCCAACAATTGGATGGAAAAAATGCGCCGCCGGAGGGTTGACATTTTCGGAAAGAAACGTTAATATTAATACTATAGAGAAAAGGCGATGACGGGAATAAGACTTGCGTTTTTTCTTCAGAGAGCCAGCGGGTGGTGCGAGCTGGTGCAAAGGCGCTTGTGTATAGCTCATCCCCGAGCTGCCGGTTTGACCCGCTGTGTAGGACCGGACGTATGGCTGCGTTATAAGCAAAGGCCTTGTTGGAGGCTGAAGGGCGCGTAAGCGCTGAATTTGGGTGGTACCGCGGATTTGTAAATTCGCCCCGAACTTTCGTTGGAAAGTTCGGGGCTTTTTTTATTCTATATAGGAGGACATTGCTATGTACGAAGGCTTTCACAAGTATATTCCCTTTCAACCGGTCCCGTTGCCGGATCGCACCTGGCCGGATAAAGTGATCACAAAAGCGCCCATTTGGTGCAGCGTCGACCTGCGCGACGGTAACCAGGCGCTGATCGACCCCATGAACCTCGAGGAAAAGCTGCGCTTTTTCCAAACGCTGGTGGACATCGGCTTTAAGGAGATCGAGATCGGCTTCCCGTCCTCTTCCGAGACGGAATACGAGATTTGCCGCACGCTGATCGACCGCAACCTGATCCCGGACGATGTGACCATCCAGGTGCTGGTGCAGGCGCGCCCGCACTTGATTAAAAAGACCTTTGAGGCCATCCAGGGCGCCAAAAATGTGATCGTACATTTTTATAATTCCACCTCGACTTTGCAGCGCAAAGTGGTGTTTAAGACCGATATGCAGGGCGTCATCGACATTGCCGTCAACGGCGCAAAGCTCATCAAAGAGCTCACCGACGAAGAGGTCGCCAGGACGGGGATGAACATCCGCTATGAGTATTCGCCGGAGAGCTTCTCCGGGACTGAGATGGACAATGCAGTCGCCATCTGCGAGGCGGTCATGGACGTCTTGCAGCCCACGCCGGAGAACAAACTGATCCTGAACCTCCCCAACACGGTGGAGATGAGCACCCCGAACCATCACGCGGATCAGATCGAATATTTCTGCCGCCATATCAAAAACCGCGACAGCGTCATCATCAGCCTGCATCCGCACAACGACCGCGGTACGGCGACGGCCGCCACCGAGCTGGGCCTCCTGGCAGGCGCGGAGCGTGTGGAAGGGACCCTCTTTGGAAACGGCGAACGCACGGGCAATGCGGACATCATGAATGTCGCGATGAATATGTATTCCCAGGGCGTGGACCCGGAGCTGGATTTCTCCAACATCCGTGAGATCCGTGAAATTTATGAAAAATGCACCCGCATGAAGGTGCATGACCGCCATCCCTATGCGGGCAACTTGGTGTTTACAGCCTTCTCCGGTTCGCATCAGGATGCCATCAAAAAGGGAATCGACTACATGCGCGAGCACGATACCCAGTATTGGGAGGTTCCATATCTGCCGATCGACCCGGCGGACGTCGGACGCAAATACGAGCCGATCATCCGCATCAACAGCCAGTCCGGGAAGGGCGGGGCTGCGTTCATCATGCAGCAGAGCTTTGGCTATGAACTTCCCAAGGCCATGCATCCGGAGTTTGGCGCGATGGTCAAGGCCGCCTGCGACGAAGCGGGTAGAGAACTCCTGCCGAACGAGATCTTCGACATTTTCCGCGCCCATTATCTGGACGTCAAATATCCGTACAATCTCAAGAAATACAAACTCTATGAAGAAAATGACACGGAAGGCGAGACCGTGGTGCACTTTGAAGGCAATCTGCGCTTCCGCCACGAGGACCATCTGATCAGCGCGGCGGGCAACGGCCCGATCGACGCATTCTTCAAGGCGCTGCGCACCGTGGGCATCCACGACTATAAATTCGTCACCTACCGTGAACACGCCGTCTCAGAGGGCGCGGACTCTAAGGCAATTTCGTATATCCAGCTGACTGCGCCGGATGGCAGGACGGTCTTTGGTGTGGGTATGGACGGCAACATCAGTTTGGCGTCCATCAAAGGCATTATCTGCGCCATCAACCGCGCTTGCAGCGAGCAAAAGGACCCGGAGGGGGAAGCGAAGTAAGGAGTACCCTCCGTTCGAAAGAGGAAAGCGGAGACGGGTTTGTCTCCGCTAAAACCTTAAAAAGATGTTTTGCCAGATGAAAAATCTGATAAAGATTCAGAGATGCAAAGAAAATCGTTTGTGTGTTTGATTTGGAATATACACGATCGAATGATGTTATATAATTAGGAGGTACATTCAATGAATACATACAAAATTGTATTGTTGAAGGGCGATGGGATTGGGCCCGAAATCGTTGACCAGGCGGTCAAAGTGTTGAACAAAGCCGGGGAGAAGTTCGGCTTTGCGATCCAGTATGAGGAGGCCCTCTTGGGGGGAAGCGCGATTGACGCGGCAGGAACCCCGCTTCCACAGGAGACCATCGACAAATGCAAAGCTGCGGACTCCACGCTGCTGGGGGCAGTGGGCGGCCCCAAATGGGATACTCTGCCGGGGGACCAGAGGCCGGAAAAAGGGCTTCTGGGGATCCGCGGCGCCCTGGGGCTGTTTGCCAACCTGCGTCCAGCGGTTATTTTTGACGAACTGCGCGATGCCTCCCCGCTGAAGGCGGAGATCATCGGCGGAAAGCTCGACGTGATGGTGGTCCGCGAGCTGACCGGCGGCATCTATTTTGGAGAGCGCGGCCGCAAGGAGGTCAACGGCGTCCCGGCGGCGTACGATACCGAGATGTACACCGTGCCGGAGATCGAGCGCATTGCGCGCGTGGCGTTTGACATGGCCCGCAAGCGCGGCAAGAAGCTGTGCAGCGTGGACAAGGCAAATGTTTTGGAATCCTCCCGGTTGTGGCGTGCAACGGTTGCCCGCATCGGCGCGGAAGAGTACCCGGATGTAGAGCTCAGCAATATGTATGTGGACAACTGTGCCATGCAGCTGGTGCGCAACCCGCAGCAGTTTGACGTGATCGTCACATCGAATATCTTCGGGGACATCCTCTCCGACGAGGCCTCGATGATCAGCGGCAGCATCGGTATGTTGGCGTCCGCAAGCCTGGGCTCCGGAAAAGCGGGCTTGTACGAACCGATCCATGGCTCCGCCCCGGACATCGCGGGGACGGGCAAGGCGAACCCCCTGGCGACCATCCTGTCGGCTGGAATGATGCTCAAATACTCGTTGGACCAGCCGGAGGCGGCGCAGGCCATTGAGGATGCGGTTTCCGCTGCGTTGAAGCAGGCGCGTACGCCGGATATTGCTGCGGAGGGCCTTCGCACCGTCAACTGCACGGAGATGGGCGACCTGGTTTGCAGCCTTCTTTGAGAGGGATCACAGAAAGAGTTGGAGCGATTGAAAGAGTGGAACAGACAGCTTTGACCTTCCGGAAGGGTCTCAAGGACGGCATGCCCATCTGCCTCGGCTATCTCAGCGTATCCTTTGCCTTTGGCATCATGGCGACGCAAGGAGGGCTGCCGGTGTGGGTGGCGCTGCTGATCTCCATGACCAATTTGACGTCCGCGGGCCAGGTGGCAGGGACGCAGCTGATCCTGGCGGGCGGGACATATGTGGAGATTGCGGTCACAACGTTTATCATCAATATCCGCTACATGTTGATGTCGCTGTCCCTTTCGCAAAAGGTGGAGTCGCGGATGACGAATCTGGAGCGTTGGGTGTTGGCCTTTGGGATTACGGATGAGATTTTTGCGGTTGCCATCCAGCAAAAGGAGGAAGTCAACGCAAAATATTTATCCGGCTTGGTGATTACGCCCTATGTGGGCTGGGCCCTTGGAACCCTGCTCGGCGCGACCGCCACGGGCCTTTTGCCGGATTCCCTGCGCAACGCCCTGGGGATTGCGATCTACGGCATGTTTATTGCGATTATCATCCCGCCTGCGTGCAAGGCAAAGCCCATCGCCATGGTGGTGCTGCTTGCGACGGTTTTGAGCTGCTGCTTCAAGTGGCTGCCCATCCTGAACCAGATTTCTTCGGGCTGGGTGATTATCATCTGCGCGGTTGTGGTGTCCGCTTACGCGGCGGCGCGCTATCCGATCGATGACGAGCCGGCGCCGGAAAAGGCAGGTGGGACGGGATGACGTTCGACTTGCAGCGGGTGCTGCTCTCCATGGCGATCATGGCGGTGGTGACGTATATCATCCGCGTATTGCCGTTGGCCATTTTTAAAAAGAAAATACAAAACCGGTTTATCCGATCCTTTTTGGCCTACGTGCCCTATGCGGTACTGGCGGCCATGACCTTTCCGGCGATCCTGTTCTCCACCGCGGAAGCGGTGACGGTGCAGAGCGTCGTCAGTGCGGCTGTAGGGTTATTGGTAGCCCTGGTGCTGGCATACAAAGACAAGGGATTGCTCACGGTCGCCGTGGGAGCGACGGCAGCGGCTTTCCTGGTGGAACAGATTACAAGGATTTTTTCGGTATAAAAGGGAAAAGTGGACGATGCGCGCGGCTCGTCCACTTTTCTTATGGTCCTATTTTTAATATCCAAAGGTTCCGTTGAGCGATTCGTCGTTTTCGATCCAGTCGGACACGGGGACAGTGACAAACTCCTTCTTGTTCAGCCGGATGACCACGCGGGCGATGCCTGCGTTGATGATCTGCCGCTTGCACATGGAGCAGCTCGAGGGATTTTCCACATATTCGCCCGTCTTGGCGTCCTTTCCCACCAGGTATAAGGTGGAACCGATCATTTCCCGCCGTGCGGCGCTGATGATCGCGTTTGCCTCTGCATGGACGGAGCGGCAGACTTCATAGCGTTCCCCGCGCGGGATGCCGAGCGCTTCCCGAATGCAAACGCCGGTGTCGATGCAATTCTTTCGTCCGCGCGGCGCACCGTTATAGCCGGTGGCGACGATTTCGTCGTTTTGGACGATGATTGCCCCAAAGTTGCGGCGCAAGCAGGTCCCGCGCTCCGAGACCGTTTCCGCAATATCCAGGTAATAATTTTCTTTATCTGTTCGGATCATACGTTCCCTCTTTTCTCTACTTGATTTTATCCACTTCTATGATAGGGGATTTTCGGCGAGGAATCAATGGTATTCCAGGAATTTCTATGCTATAATATCGAAAACAGGGATGCGTTTATGTGCTTCCGAGGGGAGCCGTATCCCTTGGAACAAGTGGAAACGCAGGCCGTTTGGGATTTGACGGTGAAAAGAGAGGGCGATGGAAGTTGTGGTGCGCCCTTTTCGCAGGGTCCCGGACGGCATGGAATATTTGCCCCCTGCGGGGGTTCGGAGGGAATCGTTTTGCAGGAAACATACAGGCTGTCCGATCCATCTGCGGTGAAATCGCTGCTTGCCAGGCACGGCTTCACCTTTTCCAAATCGCTGGGACAAAATTTTCTCATCAACCCTTCCGTGTGTCCCCGCATGGCGGAGGAATGCGGGGCTGGCCCCGGCACCGGCGTGTTGGAGGTTGGCCCCGGCATCGGCGTGTTGACCGTCGAGCTAGCCAAACGTGCGGAAAAGGTGGTCTCCATTGAGCTCGACAAACGCCTTTTGCCCGTGCTGCACGAGACGCTGGGCAATCACCCAAATGCAAAAGTGGTGAACGATGATGTTCTCAAAGTCGATCTGCAACGGCTTTTACAGGAAGAATTCGCGGGGATGGACGTGGTGGTGTGTGCAAATCTGCCGTACTATATCACGTCGCCCGTCATCATGCGGCTGCTGGAGGAGCGGTTGCCCATCCGGGCATTGACGGTGATGGTGCAGAAGGAGGCCGCGCAGCGGTTGTGTGCGCCGCCGGGCACGCGGGCCTGCGGCGCGGTAAGCGTAGCGGTGCAGTATTACGCCGAACCGCGCGTACTGTTCCAGGTGTCCCGGGGAAGCTTCCTGCCGCCGCCGAATGTGGATTCCACCGTCATCCGGCTGGATGTGCGGGAGCAGCCGCCGATCTATGTGCCGGATGAGAGGCGCTTTTTTGCCCTGGTGAAAGCGGCGTTTGGCCAACGGCGCAAGACCATTTTGAATGCCGTGTCCGCGGGCTTATCGGTTCCCAAGGAGCAGGTGTCCAACGCCTGCACAACGGCGGGAATCTCCCCGACCGCCCGTGCAGAGCAGCTTTCGATGGAGCAGCTGGCCGCTCTCTGCTGTGCCATCGAATCGAAATGATGGGAGGCGCAACGATGTCCGATCATAAACTTGCGTTTATCTTTTTTGAAATCGGAATGATCTTCTGTGTGGTCGCCATGATCCTTGGGCCCGTCGGGGTAGAGATCTGGTCTGTCGCCTGTTCGGTGGTCGCCATTATCCTGGCGTGTATGGGGATCTACTTGGCGTTTTGTAGCTGGAATGAAGTCCCGCCGGTAAGGAAAAAGACGGCGCCGGGCGGCGGGGAATCCCTGCCAAACCAGGGGGAGTCCGAGGAAAGCGCCCAAATGGAGACGGTGGAACCCCTGCATATGCCCTTAGAGGATGATTCCTTCTCCGCAGATACATCCATGGAACACCCGGAAGCGGAGAACAAATGAATATAGAGGCGGTGGCCAAACAAAAATCGCGTGCCGCTTTGCTTTACAAAATGATACGCCCCGAAGCCGGTAAAAGAACTGCTTCGGGGCGTATTTTTTGGAAAATTATGATTAGCAAGCGATATTAATAAAGAATGGCGCCATATTTGGCCGCAAGAGGTTCCAACACCTCATCCTCAATCTGGCATTCGCTGTCGACGATCAAACGCCCCTGGAAGTACCGCAGGGCGGCGTCCAACACCGGCGCACTGTCGCAGTGGACAGCGATGGGAAGGCGGGTCATACCGCTGTTTTCCGCAAGGAGCAAAGCGTCGTCCAGGCTTTCCACTTCCACCAGGGCCGTGTTGCAGCGGTCGTCTTCGAGATCGATCAGATCGTCGGCCAAGTGGCTGGTGCAGGCCAGGGGTTCGCTGAACGCGATGTCGTCGCCGAGGAAGAACGCCTCCGTCTCAATGGTAGCGGCGTAACAGTCGGGCTCCTCCGGAATTTCCGGTTCGCCGAACTCCTGCACGACCTCTTTTAAGGCCGCGATATGTTCCGGGGTCGAATCGTCATGCCCGCCGACAATGCGCGCGCCGGCCTGCATCAACAGGCGCATCTTTTGCGCAAACGATTCCGGCGTGAGGAGCGTTTCGTCAGAGCTTCGCACATCCGGCTTTGCAATGATGGGAACGGCCGTATGCAGGCGGACTTCCTCGATCAGCGGGAGCATGGGGTCCAGCAGGCAATTCAGCCCGATGGCGTCCACGCCCATGGCCTGTAGGGTGATGACCACCGGGAGCAGGGAGCTCCCAGTCACCGTGTGGCCGCTTTCGTCCACAGCGATCGTGACAAACACCGGCAGGTCGGTCGTCCGCGCCGCGAGCACGGCGGCACGCATGTCGGCCAGGGAGGTCTGCGATTCGATGGCGATGAAATCCACCCCCGCTTTGTCCAAGGCCCGGATCTGCTGGCGGTATAAATCATAGATGTCGTCAAAATCGGCTTCCCCATACGGTGGGACAAACAGGCCGCTGGGACAGACGCTTCCGCCCACCAGGACCCCGCGCGGTTTTGCAACGCTTTGGGTCAAATGAACCAATTCGGCGTTGAGCTCCGCCACGCGCCCTTCCAGGCCGTAGGCGGCGAGCAACGAGGCGTTCGCCCCAAACGTCGGGGCGAGGACCGCTTGGGAGCCCGCATCGATGTATGCGTTCTGCAACGACCGCAGGGCATCGGGATGCTGCAAAATCCACTGTTCTGCGCCGGAACCGCCGGGACGGTATATGTCCGCCGGCATACCGGCCGCCTCTAATGCAGTGCCGGTGGCGCCGTCCAACAACATAGGTAACGGATAAGGGAAATCTTCCATGGTTTTGTTCTCCTGTAAGGCTTCGTTTGAACCGGAATCACATGGATTCGGGCGCTGAAATCTTCAGCAGGGATAGCACGTTCCGGATGACCGTTGCGGCTGCCTCGCACAGGCAGATGCGCGCGGCGCGGAGGTGATCCTCTTCATCCTTTACGCGGCAGGTATTGTAAAATTTATGGAACAGATTGGCCAGCGTGATGACGTAGCGCGTGATGCGTGCGGGGTCATAATCCTTGGCCGCTGCGACGATCTCATCCGTATAGGCGGAGAGATGGCGGATGAGGTCGATCTCCTCCTGCGTATTCAGAAGGGCGAGCTCCTCATCGGTGCAGGCGCGTGGTTCAATGCCCTCGGCTTTGAGCGCCTTCAAAATGCTGCAAATGCGCGCGTGCGCATACTGCACATAATAGACCGGGTTCTGTGCATCCTGCTGGACCGCAAGGTCGAGGTCAAAATCCATCTGGGAGGTCGCTTCGCGCATGTTGAACAGGAAACGCGCGGCATCCACGGGCACTTCGTCCAGCAGGTCGGCCAGTTGGATGGCTTTGCCGGTGCGCTTGCTCATGCGCACCACTTCCCCGTTGCGGACCAACCGCACCAGCTGGATCAAAACAATGTCCAGCTTGCTGCCGTCCAGCCCGACAGCGTCCATGGCGGCCTTCATACGGGCCACATGGCCGTGGTGGTCGGCGCCCCAAACGTCGATGCAGCGGTCAAAGCCGCGCTTGGCGAATTTGTTGCGGTGGTATGCGATGTCTGCGGCAAAATAGGTGGGGTTGCCGTTCTGACGGACCAGCACCTCGTCTTTTTCCGCGCCAAAGGTGGTTGCGCGATACCAAAGCGCGCCCTCCTTGTCGTAGGTCAGGCCCTTGTCTTTCAGAATCTGAATGGTCTCCTCCAGCTCGCCGTCGTTGTGCAGCTTGCTTTCCAAGAACCACTCGTCGTATTGGATGCCGTATTTGGCGAGGTCAGCTTTCATCTTCGCAATGTTGCGCGGCAGTGCAAACTCCACCAGGGCCTTGCGGCGGTCTTCCGGCGCTGCATCCACATAGCGGTCGCCGAATTCCTCCGCAAACTGCGCGGCGCGCTCCTTGATGTCGTCGCCGTGGTAGCCGTCCTCCGGGAATTCCACGGCGTCCTCGCCTTTATAAATCTGCAAATAGCGTGCTTCCAGGGAATTGCCGAATTTTTCGATCTGGTTGCCCGCGTCGTTTACATAGAATTCGCGCCATACGGAGTAACCCGCCGCATCCAGCACAGCCGCTAGGCAGTCGCCAAGGGCGCCGCCGCGCGCGTTGCCCATGTGCATGGGGCCGGTCGGGTTGGCGGAGACAAATTCGACCATGATCTTTTTGCCCTGCCCGTAGTCGCTGCGGCCGTATTCCGTGCCGAGCGCTTCAATATCCTTGAGCACGTCTACATAGAACTGCTTGCTCAGGAAAAAGTTGATGAAGCCGGGTCCTGCGATTTCGAAGCGGTCAAAATAGGTGCCGTCCAGGGACAGGTTGTTTGTGATTGCCTCCGCGATTTTGCGGGGCGCTGCATGGAATGCACGCGCGCTTACCATGGCGGCGTTGGTGGCCCAATCGCCGTGGGCCCGGTCCGCGGGGACCTCAATGGAAAATTCGGGGATATCCGCCTGCGGCAGTTCGCCGTTGGCGCAGGCCTTTTCCATGGCCGAGCGGATGGTATTCCTCAGTTCAGTGGTCGCCTGTTGCACGAGTTTCGACATCTTTATTTTCTGCCTCCTTGATGGTAATCAAAATTTCATTGGAGCTGGACAGGTTGGAATTGATGTCCAGCGTATAGCGCACCTCCAGCTTGCCGCCTTCGTCCGTCAGGTTGGAGTGAAGCTGGCTGGTGAAGATCCCAATCATCATGTTTCCATAGCCGGTGTCGTACTGGCAGAGGTGGCGCTTGCCGTTTTCCAGCACCAAGCGGGTGCTCCCCGCACCGCGCATGAGGGTCACTTTGTCGTTCCCTTCCACCTTGAGCACGGAGGTCACCGGTTTCCCATTGACTTCGCTGTCGTATTCTTTATAGGTAATATATCGGTTTTTCCCTTTTTTTACATAGGAACCGAGCGTGGTCACCTGGACTTCCCCGGTTTCCCCGTCCACCTGTTGGCGGCCTAAGATAGAAATCAGATAATTTTCCTGCATCTTTACATTCCCCCTCGAATGGGTCAATAGCGGTCGATGTCGATCTGGTGGACCTCCTGCCCGATGTCCCGGCCGAGAAAAATGCCCGCGATCTTGGAGAAATCCGCCATTCGGTCGCTCACATAATAGGAACACTGTCCTTTGGAGGTCCGGCCGGAAAGCAGGCCGCTTTCTTCCAGCTGTTTCCTACAGCAAAACGCGGTTTCCCGCCCGCTGTTAATCAGCGTAACCCCCTTGCCCATGATGGAACCGATGATCCGGCTGATGATGGGATAATGGGTACAGCCCATGATGAGGGTATCCACCCCAGCGTCCCGCAGTTCGCCGAGATAGCGCTCCGCCACCAGGCGGGTTACCGGTTCGTCCTCTTCGATAAAGCCGCTTTCCACCAGCGGGACGAAAAGCGGGCAATCGCGGTCAAACACTTGGATCTGTGGGTCGATTTCCGCGAGCACCCGGCGGTAGGAACCGCTGTGGATCGTTGTGGAGGTTCCGATCACGCCGACGCGTTTGTTGTGCGTAGCAAGCGAAGCGGCGAGGGCTGTGGGGTATAGGACGTCGATGATTGGAAGGTCCTGCGGCTTTTTCAGGCGTCCAACAAGGGAGCTGATGGTCCCACAGGCGATGACAATCATTTTCACTTGCTTTTCTTCCAGGAAGTGAATGTCCTGCGCTGCGTATTTTATAAGGGTTTCCTGGCTGCGGGAGCCATAGGGCACACGCCCGGTGTCGCCAAAATAGACGATGTCTTCCTGCGGCATGATCTCCAGAAGCTCCTTGACCGCGGTCAGGCCGCCGAGCCCGGAATCGAATACGCCGATTGGTCGGTTATCCATTGTTATTCCTTATCCCTTCCGGCCTTATTTTTGAAATGCGAGTTGAATCAGCTGCTCCAGCAGCTCCGGGATAGAAACCCCGCACGCCTCCCAGAGCTTGGGGTACATGCTGATGGAGGTAAAGCCCGGCAGGGTATTGAGCTCATTGAGCAGGATTTCGTTCCCGCCGCGCACAAAGAAGTCCACGCGGGCCAGGCCGGTGCAGCCCAGCAGCCGGTAGGCACGCTCCGCAATGTGGCGGAGTTCGTCGGCAACCTCCGGCGCCAGGTGCGCGGGGATATAGAGCTGGGAGGTGCCGTTCTTGTATTTGTCGTCGTAATCGTAGAAGTCGGCGGAGGGGGCGATTTCGCCCACGATGGAGGCCTTCGGGACCTCGTTGCCCATCACCGCGCACTCGACCTCCTGGCCCACGATGCATTCTTCGATGACCACCTTGCTGTCTTCATGTGCAGCCTTGGCGACCGCGGCGTTCAATTCTGCTTCGGATTCCACCTTGCTCACGCCCACCGAGGAACCGGCATTTGCCGGTTTCACAAAGACCGGATAGCCGAGGCGCGCTTCGACCTTGCGCTTGATTTTCCCCACGCCTTCTCCGGCGTAGTTGCATGCGAAGAACCAGAGGTAGTTGGCCTGGTGGATGCGCGCCCCGGTCAACAGGGCGCGGGTGACCGCCTTATCCATGCAGACGGCGGAGGCCAGCGTGCCGCAGCCGACAAAGGGGATGCCGGCCATTTGGAACAGCCCCTGGATGGTTCCGTCCTCGCCGTTTTTGCCGTGCAAAACCGGGAACACAACGTCTACCTTGATAATCTCACAGGCATGGCCGCCGTCCAGGGCAACCAGCCCGCCCACAGAGCGGTCCGGCGAGAGGAACGCAACGCGGTTGCGAGGGTTTTGCTCCCATGCGCCGCTTGCGATGTCGTCCGTATTGCTGTCGGTCAGGAACCAGCGGCCGGCCTTGTCGATGCCAATGAGAATGATTTCATATTTTTCTTTTGGAATGTTATCAATAACGCATTTTGCAGAAAGTCGGGAGACCTCATGCTCCGAGGAACATCCGCCGAAAATCACGGCAATCCTGCGTTTTTCCATACGATATTACCTCCTGATTGTTCGGGGACTCGCGTGTTTCGAATGTGCTTTTGATCACGCGGACCCTTGAATATATATGATAACACACGGCTACCATCTGCGCAATCACTACATTTGCCAACGCCGCAGGCGGCTGAGAAAAATTGCTGGGTATTTCGCCCATAATTCGCCAAGGGAAGCGGTGTAGGAACGATAAATAGTATGGTGACAAAAAAATAAATATGTAGTATAATCAACACAAATACGGATCAGAACAGCCGGAGCATGGAAGGAAAACACCGGCTTTGATAGAGCAGGAGTGATAATTGTTGGATCAGAAGGCATTTGACCTGATTGTAGAGAAGACGGGCGCAGCGCTCACCCCGCAGGGGTTCCAGCGGGACAAGGACGGCGAGAATGAAACCACGGCGCTGTTTGTCGGCGAGAGCGTGGCGTACAGCGTCTTTTTTGACGAAGAGAAGAAGCAGTTTGAGCTGCGGGCCTGCGCAATGACGGACGATGGCCCCGACGAGAAATGGAAGATCCTTTCCCGGTGGCTGTTTGAGCCGGAAGAGCGGCCGCTCGCCGAAGCGGAGAGCATTGCCAACGACTTTGTCGAGACCATCGAGGGCCCCCGCCGCGTGGCTGCCGTGCAGACGGCAAAGCGCAAGGCAAAGGGCGGCGAAAGCAATGCGGACCCGTTGTTCTTCTACAACCGCCTTGTAGGAATTTTCCCGGATCTGCGCGAAGAGATCACAGAGGAACGCTCCTGGTACGGTATGGTGCGCGGCGTGACCTTTGCAAAGGAGCACGTGCTGCCCAAGATCGAATCGCTCCTATCCTCAGGAAGGCCGGAGCAGATCAAGCGCCTTTGCGATATCCTGGGGGATATGTATGCCGCAGGCGACATGGATGTGCGCTCGATCATCACGATCGTATTGCTGAACGGGATACACGATCCGGAAACGGTGGAGCAGAAGATGGTGCCGCAGTTCCGCAAGGAGCTGCAAGAGGCATACCGCGCGGGTAAAAAGTACCGCGGGAAAACGGTGAAACCGGAAAAGAAGAAGAAACAAAAGAAATATTCTGCAGAGACATTGAACGACCTGCGGTAAGGGCGCCTGGTTTTCAGGGCCTTAAAACGGAAACATTGCGCCGTTGTGGGGACCTACATTTGGAATGTCCCCAGCGGCGCATGCCTTGTTTCAGGCCTGAAATCCCTAGGAAACATGCGGAATTTTCGCAGGTTTTTCGAAAAATCCCTTGACCGCCGGGCGCGGGTATGGTATAGTAATCTTACCTCATGAATTGGGGTTCTTTTTTTGTACCCTTTTTTGAGGGAGGCTGTGGACCTGTAAAAAGTGGGTCCGGGGAGCTGTGCAGCCGCACAGGTCCTTGAAAATTGTTCCGTATAACGGGAGGTGCCGTCATGAGAGTGAAAATCGTATTAGCCTGCACAGAGTGCAAACAGCGCAACTACAACACAATGAAAAACAAGAAGAATGATCCGGACAGACTTGAGATGAACAAGTACTGCCGTTTCTGCAGGAAGCACACGCTTCATAAGGAAACGAAGTAAGCCGGACGGAGGGACAGAAAATGCCAGAGAATACCGAGAAGACCGTCAAAGACACCGAACAGGCTGTTAAAGCTGAAAAGCCGGCAAAGACGGAAAAGTCGGACAAGAAAGAGAACAAAAAAGAAAATGTATTTGTCCGCTTTTTCAAGAACACAGGCAAGTTCCTTCGCGATGTCAAAAACGAGGTCAAAAAAATTGTGTGGCCAACCCCAAAGTCTGTGTTTAAAAACACAGGTGTTGTCCTGGTGACGATCATCGTCGTCGGCCTGGTCATTTTTGGCTTGGACACCGCATTCATGAACCTGCTGGGATTGATTATGAATATCGCCTAAGCAGGAAGCGGAGGAATGGTTATGCCCGAAGAAGGAAAATGGTACGTTGTTCATACCTATTCCGGGTATGAAAACAAAGTGGCATCCAACCTTGAAAAAACGGTTGAGAACCGTCAATTGCAGGATCTGATCCAGGAGATCCGCGTGCCCACGGAAACGGTTACCGAGATCAAGGATAACAAAAAGCGCGATGTGGAACGCAAGATCTTTCCCGGATATGTTCTGGTCAAAATGGTTCTGACGGACGAGTCCTGGTATGTTGTGCGCAATATCCGCGGATGTACCGGATTTGTCGGGCCGTCCTCCAAACCGATCCCGCTCACCAACGAAGAGGTGGCGCGGCTTGGAGTGGAGAAGCGCGAGGTGGAAGTCAACTATGACGTAGGCGATTCCGTCCAGATCGTCGATGGTCCTTTGGAGGGCTTTGTCGGCACCGTGGAGGAAGTCGACCTGGAAAAGAACCGCGTCCGCGTTACGGTGAGTATGTTTGGACGTGAAACGCCGGTGGAGCTGGAGCTCGACCAGGCGGAAACAATGGATTAAGGGCCTTTTCCGGAAGGTCCGGGCGCTGGGCGGCTCCCAGCGCGCTGATAAGATGGTAATATGCGGGGAACCGCTTATTATGAGGGACGAAGTCCCCTGGGGAGCAGGAACAGAAGCTTCCCCTGTGGGAGGAACGGGTGAAACGCCTGTTCCGCCATTTACCACAAATTTTGGAGGTGCAAATAATGGCTCAAAAGGTTACGGGCTTGATTAAGCTCCAGATACCGGCTGGCAAAGCAACGCCGGCGCCGCCTGTTGGACCGGCTCTCGGTCAGCATGGCGTCAACATTATGGCGTTCACAAAGGAATTCAACGAGCGTACAAAGGGAGACGCGGGACTGATTATCCCTGTCGTTATCACGGTCTATGCGGACCGTTCGTTTACGTTTATCACCAAGACGCCGCCTGCGGCTGTTCTCATCAAGAAGGCCTGCGGAATTGAAACCGCATCGGGCGAGCCGAATAAGAAAAAGGTTGCAAAGATTACCCGTGAGCAGGTCAAGAAGATTGCCGAACAGAAAATGCCCGACCTCAACGCTGCTTCCGTCGAATCTGCCATGAGCATGATCGCGGGCACTGCACGCAGCATGGGCATCGAAGTCGTAGATTGATCACCCGGGTGGGAGGAACAAATCCGATTTTACCACTCAATAGGGAGGAAAACCAATGAAACACGGTAAAAAATATGTCGACAGCGCAAAGCTGATCGACCGTTCTAAGTTCTATGATACGAACGAAGCGCTGGAACTCTGCGTAAAGACTTCCACCGCGAAGTTCGACGAGACAGTGGAAGTCCATGTCAAACTGGGCGTTGACAGCCGTCATGCGGACCAGCAGGTCCGCGGCGCCATCGTTCTGCCGAACGGCACTGGTAAAAGCGTGCGCGTTCTGGCAATCTGCAAGGGCGACGCTGCAAAGGACGCGGAAGCGGCTGGCGCAGAGTTTGTCGGTGCAGAAGAGATGGTGCAGAAGATCCAGAGCGAGAACTGGATGGATTTTGACGTGCTGATCACGACTCCGGATATGATGGGTCTGGTTGGCCGCCTCGGTAAGATCCTCGGTCCCCGCGGCTTGATGCCGAACCCGAAGGCTGGTACTGTTACCCGCGAAATCGGCAAGGCAATCGCAGACGCAAAGGCCGGTAAGATCGAATACCGCCTCGATAAGACCAACATCATCCACTGCGTCATTGGTAAGGTCTCCTTCGGCGCTCAGAAGCTGGAAGAGAACTTCGATGCACTCATCGGTGCCATCATCAAGGCAAAGCCGGCTGCTGCAAAGGGCCAGTATATCCGTTCCTGTGTGGTCGCTACCACGATGGGCCCGGGCGTCAAGATGAACCCGAACAAAGTTGGCGCTGGTGCTTGACAAGGGCGATTCCCTGTGTTAAGATAAATACTGCTTTCCCGCAATTTGGAAAGCGAATTCGTTGCTGTCCTTTATTCAAAGACAGCAGGCGCATTGCGTAATGGGGTTTCCCAGCCTGCCGAGGATAGAGCTACAGAACATGTTTTGCTGGCTTGTACAGCGTAAAAATGTGTTTTATGCCCTTCCCGGTTTGGGAAGGGCTTTTTCTTTGCTCCGTCCCCATGGGAATGTAATTTTGGTTACGGAGGTGAATCCATTTGCCAAGCGAGAAGGTATTGGAACAAAAGAAGCAAATCGTTGCGGAACTTTCCGAGAGCCTGAAGAACTCCTGCATCGGCGTGATCGTCAACTATAAGGGCATCACCGTTGCGGAGGATACAAAGCTTCGTAAGCAGCTGCGTGAGACCGGCGAGTACAAGGTTGTCAAGAACACGTTGTTGAAGCTGGCCTTGAAGGATGCTGGGATTGAAGGTCTGGACTCCGTCCTGGAGGGCACGACTGCAATTGCTCTCAGCAAAGATGACTACACCGGCAGCGCAAAAGCTCTGTGCGATTTTGCCGATAAGAGCAAGACGTTTGAGATCAAGGCCGGTTTCGTAGACGGAAAGGTCATTGATGTAGAGGCGGTTAAGAGCCTTGCAAAGCTCCCGTCCAAGGAAGTCTTGGTCGCACAGGCTTTGTCCGGCTTGAATGCGCCGATCACCGGCTTCGTCACGGTCTTGAATGGCACGATGAAGGGCCTGGTTGTCGCATTGAATGCTATCGCAGAGAAACAAGCTGCGAATGCATAATCGTTTTTATTTGTCCAGCGCCACAGGCGCACAAAATTTAAATTGAAAAATGTGGAGGTATTATCATGTCTGATAAAGTTGTTAAGCTGATTGAAGATGTTAAGGCACTCACCGTTCTGGAGCTCTCCGAGCTCGTTAAGGCTCTCGAAGAGGAGTTCGGCGTTTCCGCTGCTGCTCCGGTTGCTGTTGCTGCTGCTCCGGTTGCGGGCGCTGCTCCGGCTGCTGAAGAGAAGACCGAGTTTGACGTCGTGCTGAAGAGCGCTGGCGGCAACAAGATCGCGGTCATCAAGGTTGTCCGCGAGATCACCGGCCTGGGCCTGAAGGAAGCGAAGGAAGTTGTTGACAACGCACCGAAGGCTGTTAAGGAAGGCGTTTCCAAGGACGATGCGGACGCAATCAGCAAGAAGCTGACCGAGGCTGGCGCAGAAGTCGAAGTAAAGTAATTTCTTTTTCACAAGAAGAAAACCTGTCTGTGGATTAACTCCACAGACAGGTTTTTTGTTGCAAAAAAAATCCCCGGCTTTGCCGGGGATTTGGCTATGAGGGAACTTTCCCAGACGAATCCCCTCCTTTAAAGAGGTATTCTGCCGCAGTTCTGTAAAATTCCCATTTTCAATTAGGGGACAGGTTTTAGAACGCAAGAATAATGTTGAGGAATACCCAAATGATCTCGACAACAAAGCCGACGATTGTGCCGATAAGGTTACAGATAAATGCATTCTTGAGTTTCTTTTCCTGTGCTTCCGCCGTCATTTCGTTCTTGGAAGTGACCGTGAAAACCAGGCCAACGATGCCCAATGGCAGGCAGCAGCAAACCAAATTGACGATGGACCAGACCAACAGGCCAGTATAATTTTTGGGGTTGCCATTGTTCGGGACCGCCGGATAGGGGGTATAAACAGGCGGCTGCTGGTAAGGCTGCGCATTGTATCCCTGAGGCGGGGTATTGCTATTTGGCTGCTGGGAATCCGAGGGCGCTTTTACATAGGGTTCTGTTTGGGCTGTATTCTCAACGGTGTCGGGCTGTTTCCCCAGGTCATACGAGCACGTCGGGCAGAATTTTACGCCTTCCGGCAATGGGCTGCCACATTTTGGACAATTCTTCATGTTCTTTTCCTCCTGCTAAAAATATAAAAGATTCTTATACTGGATAGGGAACCTACTAAGCGAAAAATAGAGTCAGATCCAACAATCGTGTGGGGTACCATCGAGACGATTGGGATATTTCCGCCTTTGGGTACTATCTTAAGGTGAAAAAATAGGATATCCGGATGTCTGCGGCAGCCAATCTGCTTCCCTTTTAAAAAGCTTTTCGGTTATCCATATATGTACTGTAGTTCTGTCAGAGAATCGAACACCGGTATACCCTGTATCGATTTCTTCCACATGGAGGGGAGATCCCGCGCTTTTTCGGAGACGATTATCAAGGCGCCAACCAGGAAAAAGGAAACACAGGAATGTTTCGCAGAATCCAGAAGAGAATGATCAACAGCATAACGCTATTGTACACCGATAGGCGAATACGAAAAAACGGCAGTGGGTCCTTTTGAAAGACAAAATGGATGTATTGCTTTACCAGATAATACACGATAAAAGGGAAAACCAGCAAGAAGAAGGCATTATAGTGGAGGGCCGCAAGGATGTCCCCATGAATCAGCGAGGACAATGCGCGTCCAGCCCCACAGCCTGGGCAGTAAAGGCCCGTCAACTGGTAGAACACGCAAACAAACGGGCTTCCATAATGATAAAGATAGAATAGGCCTCCCAAGGCCGCCAAGGGAGCGCCAATTCCTACAAGCGCCCGCAAGCAACGGGAACGACTTGGCTTCATAGACCATGCTCCCTTAAACAATTTGTTCACAATTAATATAGCATTTTTACTCAAAAATGTCAAATATATCTCGGAGATTTAAGAGTAAAATAGTTATTATTGACTATTTTAAAGGTTTCTAGCAAATACATATGCATTACATACGGCGATATTTCTTAATTTTGCGGAGATTCTTTTTCTTACGGTTATAAATCAATGCAAGGACCACATAGATGAGAAGTAGGAAGAGAATGATACCGGCGATCACGAGGAACCAAGTGGAGGTAAAGATCGACTTAACGGTATCCGCAGAATGCAACAGCTCGCTGCGCTCCACTGACTCCGCTGCCACCAGATCGACCGTGGCGAGATCTTGTCCCGCGTAGCTCAAGGTCGCTGTGCCAATCTTCTGCCCCTTCTTGACGGGGGCTTCAATTTCCTCAGGGACATTTTTGGTCAGGATGATGCTGGATACGTCTACGCTGTCCGGCATAATGGTGGAATAGTTTTTGGCGGGCACCAGCAACAGCTTATCCTTGTTCCAGGCGTATTTCAGGTCGATTTCCCCGACCGCGTCTTCGCTGTTTAAAACATCCTTCATGCTGAGGCTGTTAAACGCCCATTCGTATAAATTCTTGGAATCGATCATCTCACCGCGGGTCGAGATTTTATTGCCGTTTTCATCCACACTGGGCGAGCCCAAGGCAACACACATATAGCTATAACCGCCCCTCGTCGCGGTGGAGACCAGGCAATACCCCGCCTGGTCATGCGAGCCGGTTTTGATGCCGCGTGCATAGCGGTAATAGAGGTCTGGGTCCAGGTTTGGATCGATCAGGCGGTTCGTGGTCACCAGCGTGCGCTCTTGCCCGGCCTCCGGGCCGCCGACTGGGGTATAGGTGTAGCGGGTTTGGTCACAGATGTCCGTAAAATGCGGCAGGGACATCGCGTATTTGGTAATGAGATAGAGATCGTGCGCTGTAGTATAGTGTTCGTCGTCATGCAGCCCATGCGGGTTGGTGAAATGGGTGTCCTGGCAGCCAAGCCCCTGCGCCTTTTGGTTCATCAGCTCGACAAAGGCGGCAACGTTGCCGTTGCTCACGTAATCCGCCAAGACCAGGGCAGCGTCATTTCCGGAAGGGACCATCATGCAATTGAGCAGCTGCATCACCGTAAGGACATCGCCTTCCTTAATCCCGGAAAGGGAGCTTCCCGTGCCCAGCAGTTGGTCGACGACCTCCTTGGTCACGGTAACCTGGGTGTTGTCGAGATCCTGGATTTGCTCACTGACGATGATAAAGGTCATGATCTTGGTGGTAGAAGCAGGCTCCCGCCGGGCCGTGGCATTTTTTTGGTAGACGATCGTATCCGTATCCAGGTTCACCAGCTCGATGGCCGCCGAATAGGTTTCAAAATCAATATTAAAGGTAGCGGCGCTCGCCGGGGCTGCTGGAAGCATAGAGCACAGCACCAAAAAGAAACACAGAATGGGAAAGAGCTTTTTTTTCATGGAACTTTTGCCTCCAATGTGATATGATAATAAAATATATAGCATCGTTGTGCAGCGCACATGCATCATCGATTGCATAGAATAGCCTTATAAAAAAGTATACCAGCTATTGGGCAAAAGATAAAGGCTGATCAAAAAATCTTTACAATTGGCGATTTGACAGAGGACAAAGGAGGGAAGCTCTTTGCTTTATATTACCGGAAATATGCATGGGGAGATGGCCCGGTTTGAGGATTCCCGGATACGCAAGTTGAAAAAAGGCGATACGCTGATTGTCTGCGGCGATTTCGGCTTTCTTTGGGACGGCGGGGCGAAAGAGGAAAAGAACCTGAAAAAGCTTGGAAGCAAGAAGTATCAGATTTTGTTTGTGGACGGGACGCACGAGAATTTTGACCTGTTGGAAAAATATCCCGTCACGGATTGGAACGGCGGGAAAGTACAGCAAATCAGCGGGAACTTGTACCACCTGATGCGCGGCCAGGTCTACGAGCTGGAAGGCAAGAAGATCTTTACCTTTGGCGGCGGGGAGAGCACGGAAAAGCAGATGTACATAGAGGCGGGAAAATGGTGGGAACAGGAGATGCCCGGCCTGGAGGAAATGCGCACAGCGGTGGATAACCTGCGCGCCAACCAGTTTCAGGTGGACTACATCCTCACGCATGAACCTGCCCCCGGGATGCCGGCGCACAAGGTCAACCCAAAGGACACTACCAACCAGCTGGACGCCTTCTTCGACGAGCTGGTCAAGCGTGTCCAGTACGACAAGTGGTTCTTCGGTTCGCTCCACATCGACCGCAAGATTACGGCGAAAACCTATGCGGTGTTCAACGAGGTCGTACCGCTATGAGGATCCTGCATACGTCCGACTGGCATTTGGGAAAGATGCTCTTTGGGCGCTCCCTCTTAGAGGATCAGACATATTTTGTCGACCGGGTGTTCCTGCCTCTTGTGGAGCGGGAACACCCCGATTTGATTTTGCTGGCGGGCGACGTCTTTGACAGGCCCATTGCGCCGGTGGAGGCGATCCAGCTGTTTGACCATTTCATCGAGGAGGCCCACAGGCTGGGAGTACCGCTTGCGGTCATCAGCGGCAATCACGACGGCGCTGGCCGCATGGCGCTGGGAGCGCCTCTGCTGCGCGAGAACGGGGTGGCCATCGCCACAAAGCTGGAAGATGCCTTTCAGCCGGTTTTGCTTTCCGAGCGCGTACATTGCTATTTATTGCCCTACTTCGAGCCCGCCCAAGTACGGCAGGTGCTGGGAGTGGACGTGCGGGGCTTCCAGGAGGCCTACCGTGCCGTATTAGACCGGGTGCGGGAGCATTTTGTCCCCGGTGCATGCAACGTGCTCGCCGCACACTGCTTTGTGATGGGCGGGGAGACCTCTGCCTCGGAAAGCCCTACTTTTGTCGGGGGAAGCTCCGAGGTCAGCCCCGCATGTTTCGAGGGCTTTTCCTATGTGGCCCTGGGCCATCTTCACCGGGCGCAGAAGGCGGGGCCAAATGGCCGCTATGCCGGTTCCCCGCTCAAGTACTCTTTTGACGAGGCGCATCACCGAAAGTCGGTGACGATGGTCACATTCGAGGAGGAGCAGGTCAAAAGCGAAGTCATCCCTGTGGAGCCATTGCGCGACCTGCGGACCCTTTCCGGTACAATGGAGGAGCTTTTGGAGCTGGGAAAACGGGCATCCAGCGAGGATTATCTCTATGTAGAATTACTGGACGACTCCCCGGTGTACATGCCCATGGATCGCCTGCGCCCCTATTTTCCCAACCTTTTGGGGATCAATTCGCAATGGCTTTCCCGCGCGGGGGCCGGGGAAAGCGCCGGGCTGCGGGAGCAATTGCTGCACCATAGGACGGACGACGCCTCCATTTTTGAAGCGTTCCTCAAGCAAATCTGTGGCTTGGACCCCGATGCGGCGGATCGAAACCTGTTCTTGCAGGCGATGCACGGGGAGGGGGAGGAATCATGAAACCAATCTCTGTGACCATGCAGGCGTTTGGCTCCTATTTGAAGCAGACAACCGTGGATTTCCGCGCGCTGGGGGACAATCCCATCTTTTTGATCACCGGGGCGACCGGCGGGGGAAAGACCACCATCCTGGACGCCATGTGTTTTGCCCTCTACTGCAAAGCGACCGGCGGACGGCGCAGCTGGGGCAGTATGCGCTGCGCCGCAGCTCCGAAGGGCGCGGAGACCATGGTCGATTTTATCTTCCAGTTGGCGGGCACGACGTACCGTTTTATGCGCTCGCAGTCCCAATACGCCGCGCGTGGAACCGGCGCGCTCAAGACAAAGGAGACGCACGCCTGCTACCGGATGGAGGGCGGCGAATGGGAGCTCCTGCTTTCCGGTGCGGAGTCTCGCGTCCGGGAGAAGGCGGAGGAAATCTTGGGCCTCACCTGCGAGCAGTTTTCCCAGGTCATTGTGTTGCCGCAGGGGGATTTTTTAAAGCTGCTCCTGTCCAGTTCGCGCGATAAAGCGCAGATGTTCCAAACGCTCTTTGCAACGGGGCGCTGGGAGCGTGCGGCGCGCAATTTGAAGGAGATGGCCGCCGCGCTTGGCAAACAGGCGGGCGAGCTCGAGGCGGCAAAGCGCTCCATTTTGGAACGGGAAGGGGTAGAGACCCTTCCACTCCTTGAAGAGAAGGAGGCCGCCCTGCGCGAACAGTTGGTTCAGGCGAAGGCGGCGCAGGAGGCCGCGGAAAAGGCATTCCAAAACGAAAATGCAGCTTTGCGGGCGGCAGAGGCACTTTCTGAGCGCTTTGCTGCCTTGGAGCAGCAGCAGACCCAGCGCAAGACATTGGAGCAAAAACAGGAAGAAATGGAAGCGAATCGCCGCCGTTTGGCCCAGGCCCGCCGTGCTGCGGGGGTATACCCCTATTTCACAGCGCATCAGACGGCGCAAAAGGAGCTGCTCACAAAACGGCAAGCGCATGCGGCGGCGCAACAGAATCTGGTAAAAGCGGAGGCCGAATGCAAGGCGGCCCAGGCGCAGCTTCCCTTGGCGGAGCGCTACCGGTCCCAATTGCCGGAGCTGGCAAAGGAAGAGGAGCGCTTGCGCAACCTGCGGGAGCATGCGCTCAAGTGGCAGGAGCTTCAAAAACAGCGGACGGAACATGCGAAGCGGATGGCTTTGTTGGAAAAGCAGCGGGCAGAGGCGCAGGCGCGTTTGGAAACGGCGGACCGCCAGCTGGCCGATGGGAATGCATACATAGAGAACGCACAAAAGCAAATTTCCCTGCTGCCGCGCCTGCTGGAACAGGTACAGCAATTGATGGATCAGGATGCTGCAGCGGCTCTGGCCGTACACTTGGAGGAAGGGGAACCTTGCCCGGTCTGTGGGGCTGTGCATCATCCCCACCCGGCACAGCCGAGCAAGCGGCTGCAAGAGGCCCAGGACGCACTCAAACGGGCGCGCAAAGCGGCGGACATGCTGGAAAGCGCGCAAAAACGGCTCCAGCAGCGCCGGGAACAGCGCGAACAGGCGAAGGAAGATCTTTCCCAGTCCAACGAAAAGATCGCTTCCCTGCGCAGCGAGCAGCAAGCACAGGCATCCGCAGAGCGCGAGATGTTGGACAAACTGGGCGAGCTGCGGGATTTGCCGGCGATCGATCAACGGCTGACGGAGGTGCGTTCGCAGGCAAAGAAAAATGCCGATGCAGCGGCCAAAATCGAGGAGCGTGCAAACGCAGCGCAGCGGGACGCGGCAACGGCAAACGCCGTATGCGACAGTGCTGCACAGGCGCACCGGGAGGCACAAGCAGCGGAGACAACCGCGGCACAGCGGCTGCAACAGGCGTTGGAGGAGTCCGGCTTTGAACAGCAAGCGGAGGACTATGCCGCCCTCTTGCTTTCCCCAGAGCGGATGGAAGCCCTTGAACAGACCATACAAGCCTACGCCGCCGCCGTAGCAAGCGCCGACCAGCAGATCAGCCGCTTGCAGAGGGAACTGTCGGGTAAGGAACAGCCGGATCTTAATGCCCAGCGGAAAAGGCAAGCGCAGGCGCAGGAGGCCGCCGCCCAGGCCGCCCAGGCCGTCGGGAAGCTGGAGCAAACGGCTCTTGCGGCAAAGGAATCGCTGGGGCGCCTGCGCAAGTTGGAGGAAAAAGGGAAAAAGTTGGAGGAGGAATATGGGCGCACCAACCGTCTGGCAGCGCTCCTGTCGGGCAAAAATGCATGTAAAGTCCCACTGCATCAGTTCGTCTTGGGCGTGATGCTGGACGACATCCTCTCTTCGGCCAACCAGTTCTTTGCCACATTGAGCTCTGGAAGGTACAGCCTCAGCCGTGTGGTAGGAGCGACCAGCGGAAATGCATTGGGCGGATTGGACCTGGAGGTCATCGACGCCTATACCGGTGGGGCGCGCGCGGTGGAGACGCTCTCCGGCGGGGAGCTGTTTCTCGCTTCCCTGTCGCTGGCCTTTGGCCTCTCCGACGTGGTGCAGAGCTACTCCGGCGGGGTCCATTTGGATTCCCTGTTCATCGACGAGGGCTTCGGTTCGCTGGATCAGGAGACGCTGGACACCGCGATGAAGGCGTTGGCGCAATTGCAGCACATGGGGCGTACCATCGGGATCATCTCCCATGTCAGCGAGCTCAAAAACCGCATCGCAGCGCAGATTATTGTTGGGAAAGACCGGGACGGCGGCAGTACGGTCCGGATTCGAACCGCATAAGTTTGTTTATAGCAACAGAAAATCCCCAGGAGTCCTGATGGATGGATCCCTGGGGATTGCGTTTTCATGGATAAAAACTGCGGGAATGGCCGATGGAAGCGCAATGGAGCTCGCTTAACCGCCTACCAGCGTCTGGAAGAGTTGGTTGACCTCCGCACGCAAGCCGCGGTGTTCCGGCTGTTCCAATGCGAAATCCTGTGTCAAAATCGTGTGGGCTGCCTGCTGCGCCTGTTTTAAGATCTCCATGTCCTGCGCCATATCTGCAATTTTCAGGTCGGGCAAGCCGTGTTGCCGGGAACCGAAGAAATCGCCCGGGCCGCGCAGACGGAGGTCTTCATCGGCGATCTCAAATCCATTGGAGGTGCGGCACATCACCTGTAAGCGCGTGAGGGCCTCTTCATTTTGCGCGTCGGAGAGTAAAATACAGGTCGAACGGTGGGTACCGCGCCCGACGCGCCCGCGGAGCTGATGCAATTGCGACAGGCCATACCGTTCGGCGTTCTCGATCAGCATCACGACCGCATTCGGCACATCAACGCCCACCTCCACCACCGTGGTGGAAACCAGAATGTCCAACTGTCCAGCGGCGAAATCCGTCATCACCGCTTCCTTTTCCTTGGCCTTCATACGGCCGTGCAGTACACCGATGCGGTTGCCGGGCATCCATTCCGTGCGCAGCTTTTCCGCATACTGCGTAACCGCCGCCATGTCGTTTTCGCCCTCTTCGATGGTGGGGCAGATGATGTAGCATTGCAACCCCTGATCGATGTGCTTCTGCATATAGCGGAAAGCGCGCATGCGTTTGGAGCTGTCAATGGCGTAGGTTTCGATCTTCTGGCGGCCGGGAGGAAGTTCATCCAGGACTGAGAGATCGAGATCGCCGTAGATCATCAGCGCAAGCGTGCGGGGGATGGGGGTTGCGCTCATGACCAGCAGATGAGGGTTGTTCCCTTTGGAGGAAAGCGTTGCGCGCTGCGCCACGCCGAAGCGGTGTTGTTCGTCCGTGACGACAAGGCCCAAGTTTTGGAATGCAACGCCCTCGGAGAGCAACGCGTGCGTGCCGATTACCAGGCGAATCTCACCGGATTGGAGCTGTTCCGCCAGCTTTTTCTTTTTGCCAGCGGCTAGGGAACCGGTTAACAGCGCAATGGGGATGCCAGTAGGCGCGAGAATCGCGGAGAGGGTCGCAAAGTGCTGCCGCGCGAGGATTTCCGTGGGCGCCATCAGCGCGGCCTGCATGCCATTTTCGATCACATTGTAGCACAGCGCAGCGGCCACGGCGGTCTTGCCGGAGCCCACGTCCCCCTGCACCAGGCGGTTCATAGGGCTGCTGCCCATCATGTCCGTCATTGCCTCCCGTACAGCGCGTTTTTGCGCATTTGTGGGTGTGAAGGGCAGGAGGCGGTAGAATTCTTCGGTGCAGTCCTTTGTCAAGCGCAGGGGGCTTTCTCCGCGTTTCCGGCTTTTCATGCGCAGAAGCCCCAATTGAAGCACCAGCAGTTCCTCAAAGATCATACGGCGGCGTGCGCTTCGAAGGCCGTCCATCGTGCGGGGAAAGTGGACCGTCTCCAAGGCATCCCGGAGCGGCCAAAGCTGTTGCTGCCTTCGCAGCGGTTCCGGGATGGGGTCGCGCAGATCCCGCGGGAGGAGCAAAAACGCATTTTTGACAGCGTTGGCGATCATTCGGGAACTGAGCCCCTGCGTCTGCCGGTAGATGGGGATGATCGCGGGGCAGCTCGCTTCTGGATAGAATTCCGGGGACAGCATTTCGCGTTTCAAAAAATTCGCGGATACCTTCCCATAAAATAGATACGATTCTCCCTCGATCAAGCGGTCTTTGACGTAAGGATTGTTAAAGAATGTGATTTCCAGATCGCTTTCTCCATCGGTCACCCGGCATTTACAAAGAAGCATCCCGCCGCGGACCCGTGTTTCCGTGGGCGGGCGGTACAGCGTTGCCCGTATGGCACAGGGCTCGTTTAGCGGAGCTTGCCGGATGGGATAGGGGGCGGTCATGTCTTGATAGGCGCGCGGATAGAGGCGCAGCAAAGCGCCTACGCTGGGAGCGCCGATTCTTTCAAACAGCTTGGCGCGCTTTGGCCCCACACCCTTCAATTCTTGAATCGGCATAGAAAACAAAGACATGCTTTCCACCTTCCTTACCATCCTAGAATCAACAAAAGCCGGATTTCTCCGGCTTTTGAAACACACGTATTCTTTATGAATTCGTAAATCTGGCGTTTTCAGCATCCCGGGAGCGGGCGCTTTCTGTCCGGCGAACACCGGGCTCCTTTTCAGCAGCAAGATACGCGCCGGCTGTTTGCCTCCAAGCTCAGCAGTGGGAGATGGTTAAGCGCAGGAAGAAACCACTGATTCATGCATTAGATGGCTTTGAATCTTCGGCTCTCCGGAAGCGGGTGCTTTCTGTCCGGCCAACACAGGGGTTCTTTTCAGCAACAAGGCACGCGCCGGCTGTCTGCCTCCAAGCGCAGCAATAGGAGATGGTTAAACACAGGAAGAAACCACCGATTCATGCATTAGATGGCTTTGAATTTTCGGCCCTCCGGGAGCGGGCGCTTTCTGTCCGGCGAACACCGGGCTCCTTTTCAGCAGCAAGATACGCGCCGGCTGTTTGCCTCCAAGCTCAGCAGTGGGAGATGGTTAAACGCAGAAAGAAACCACCGGTTCATGCATTAGATGGCTTTGAATTTTCGGCCCTCCGGGAGCGGGTACTTTCTGTCCGGCGAACACCGGGGTTCTTTTCAGCAGCAAGGTACGCGCCGGCTGTCTGCCTCCAAGCTCAGCTTGGTTATTCGACGGAGATGATGAAGTAATAGACGGGCTGGCCGCCGTTGACCAAAGTGACCTCGATGTCGTTGCTGATTTTGGACTTGATCCGGTTATATGCATCGTTTGCCTGGGCTTCTGTGATCTCCTCACCATAGATGATGGTGATAAAGGACGTGCTGCGGTTCACCATGGAGCGGGTCAATTTGCTGCATGTGTGGATGATGTCCTTCTCCACCAGTTCCATTTTGCCGTTGCGCAGGCCGAGGATGTCTCCCTCGTGAATCTTATGCCCGTTATATTCCGAATCGCGCGCCGCGAACGTTACGGTTCCAGTTGCCACGTTTCCAGCGGCTTCCATCATGGTAACGGCGTTTTGCTCTGTGGAAACGTCCGGGTCATAGGCCAGCATCGCAGAAAGCCCCTGCGGGATGGTGCGCGTCGGAAGGACGATCACCTTGCGGTCCTTCACAAGCGGTACCGTCTGCTCTGCCGCCATAATGATGTTCTTATTGTTCGGAAGAACCATGACGGTCTTTGCCGGGGTCGCCAGCACCGCTTCCAGAATGTCGTTCGTGCTGGGATTCATCGTCTGGCCGCCGCTCACCACGTGGGTGCAGCCCAGATCGGTGAAGAGCGTCTTGAGGCCTTCGCCCACTGCAACGGATACAAATCCGATTTCCTCCGTGGGTTCCGCCGGGGATAGCGGTTCCTTTTCCGCAGCCGCTTTTGCTTTTGCCGCTTCGTTGGCTTCCGCCGCCTTGCGGTGCTGCTCTTTCATATTCTCGATCTTAACGGTAAGAAGCTGGCCAAATACAAGCGCCGCTTGAAGCGCATTGCCGGGCTCTTCCGTATGCACATGCACTTTGATGATCTCTTCATCGTCCACAACAACTACACAGTCGCCGATCCCTTCCAGATACTGGCGAAGCTCCTGCGGATCTTTTTCGCAATCCGGGTCGCGTCCCACAATAAATTCGGTGCAATAGGTGAAATGGATCTCCTGATCGAATTCCGCCGCAGCATTGCGGAAAAATTCGTCTGCACTCAAGTTGGAAACGTCCGCCGGGGCTTCGTTCACGATTATTTTGTGATCTTTAAAGACGGACATCATACCGTCAAAGATGTGGCACAAACCCTTGCCGCCGGCATCCACCACGCCGGCCTTCTTCAAGACGGGCAGCAGCTCCGGTGTTTCCTCCAATGCTTCGGCAGCTCCCTTGCAGATGGCACTCCACACATAGACCGGGTCGTTGTCGATCTCGGCGGCCGCTTTGCCTTTTTCATAGGCTACACGGGAAACCGTCAGAATGGTCCCCTCGGTCGGCTTCATAACGGCTTTGTAGGCAGCTTCCACACCGATACCAAGCGCATTTGCCAGTTCTGTGCCATCGATTTCTTCGCAGCCCTCTATCCCTTTTGAAAAACCGCGGAACAAGAGGGAAAGAATTACGCCGGAATTCCCTCTGGCCCCACGCAAAAGGGCGGAAGCCGCTTTGTGCGCAATTTCGCCAATGCCACCCTGTGCATTTTCCAAATCCCGCGCGGCGGCGCCCATCGTCATGCTCATATTCGTCCCGGTATCGCCATCCGGAACAGGAAAAATATTTAACTCGTCTACAGAGGTTTTATGCTTTGCAATATTGTTGGCACCAGAAATGATGGCATCCCGCAATTCGGTTCCATTGATCACTTCGAACACTCCCTCGGTAATATTTTTATAGCCACGGCTGTGTTTCTTTGCTTAATTTTCTACTCGTTACTTTAGGGATTTTATTGCATATTATACCATATTCCCCACTGGGATTCAATCGATATTATTGCCATAAAAAAGCGAAGATGGACGAACGGGCGGACGGGACCCGCAAAAAGAGTTCCCGCACGGAAGACCAGCCGCATATCTCTGGCAGGTCGGCCCGCGCGGGAACCCTTTTTTCATCATCTTTGCTCCACAATTAAGCGGATAGCCGTGCGTTCTTCGCCATCGATTACAACACTGGCGAACGCCGGGATACATACGAGATCGATCCCGGCAGGGGCGAGATATCCGCGGGCAATGGCAACCGCTTTAATCGCCTGATTTGCAGCGCCTGCACCCACGGCTTGCAGTTCTGCGCTTCCAGACTCACGGATGACTCCGGCGATTGCGCCGGCCACTGCGTTCGGTGCGGACTTTGACGACACTTTTAAAGGTTCCATAAAGCCATCCCTCCAACGTCCCTTGTATTGGAAATTTACGAAACCATCGCAGGTTTTTCCCCCTTTATGATAAAACATTTTGTACAAAGTTTCAAGCGGAAAAGAGGAATAACTAGCAATTCTTTTTGCGATTTCCGGTATTTATTCGATTAGAAGGCGTTCTATTGCCGTGGTTTTGCCCGTTTTTTCGTCAATTGTAAAAAGAACGCACCCCATTTGACAAGCGCCATCTGCAAGATCGAAACGCACTGGCATCTTTGTGCGCATTTTTTGGATGACGAGCTCCGGCTTCACGCCGAGCACGGAACGCTTCGGTCCGGTCATCCCCAGGTCGGAGATATAGCCGGTGCCGTTGTCTAAAATACCTTCGTCCGCTGTTTGGACGTGCGTATGCGTGCCAAAGACAGCGGAGACGCGCCCGTCCAGATAATAGGCGAGGGAGCGCTTCTCCCCGGTGGCTTCCGCGTGCATATCGACCAGCGTGATCTTTGGGACTCCTTCCGCAAGGATGCGGTCCGCAACGTCGAAAGGAGAATCCATGCTTTCCATGTAGACGACCCCCATCAGGTTGAGGACGCCCACTTGGATGCGCCCCATGTCCACAACGCAGAAACCACGGCCGGGAGCAAGGGACGGAAAATTGGCCGGGCGCAGGAGCGTCTCACAGGAATCAAAGAGTTCATAGGATTCCTTGCGGCGGAAGGTGTGGTTCCCAGCGGTAATCACATCCACGCCGCTGTCAAACAGAAAGCGGGCGGAGGTGGGCGTAATCCCGTTCCCATCGGCGGAGTTTTCTCCATTTGCAATGACGAGGTCCACCCCCTTAACCTTTTTCAGTTGGGGCAAATGTGCCCGTAAAAATTTGCAGCCGATGCTGCCCACAACATCGCCAATCGCGAGAATATTCATAGCAGTTGCCTCCCAGAGTGGTTCTTTGTTCAGATTTTTGGTTCATCGAAGGAAAAATACTAATAGAGCACATGGAATGCGGATTCCGATGGCTTTTCAGCGACCGACCGCATTTCGATGTGGTCGATGAAGCTGTATCCATTTCCGCGGCGAATCCCAGCGGAAAAGGCCGCCACTGCCTCATCCGGCCCCTGGGCCTCCAATTCGACAGCGCCGTCGGCCCGATTGCGGACCCAACCGGTCAGGCCGTTTTTTTTGGCGTTTTGCAGGCATGTCCAACGGAACCCTACGCCCTGTACGCGCCCGTGGACGACCATCCTATAGCGCGGCATTTGAAAGCCTCCTCCTTTGGTATGAAAAGAGCGGGCATTGCTGCCCGCCCTTGGAATTCTTATTTTGCGTATTCAATCGCGCGGCTTTCACGAATAATGTTGACCTTAATCTGGCCTGGATATTCGAGGTCGCTCTCAATCTTTTTACAGATATCCCGCGCAAGTAGGACCATTTTATCGTCGGAGATGACATCCGGCTTCACCATGATGCGGATCTCGCGGCCTGCCTGGATCGCATAGCAGCGCTCGACCCCTTCGAAGGAAGAAGCCACCTCTTCCAGTTTCTCCAGACGTTTGATGTAATTTTCCAGATTTTCACGCCGCGCGCCCGGCCTTGCGGCGGAAATGGCATCCGCGGCCTGTACAATGCAGGCAATGACCGTCTTGGCCTCCACATCGCCGTGGTGTGCTTGAATTGCGTGGATAACCGTCTCGCTCTCTTTATATTTGCGCGCCACATCGACGCCGATGTCCACATGGGAACCCTCGATTTCGTGGTCGAGCGCCTTGCCGATGTCGTGCAACAGACCGGCGCGGCGTGCGATTGTGGGATCAAGCCCCAACTCCGAGGCAATCACGCCGGAGAGGTAGGCGACCTCCAAGGAGTGGTTCAGGACATTCTGGCCATAGCTGGTGCGGTAGCGCAGACGGCCGAGCAATTTGACCAACTCGGGATGGATGCCATTGACGCCGGCTTCGATGACCGCGCGCTCGCCCTCCTGTTTGATCGTGGCGTCCACCTCGCGGCGCGCCTTCTCGATCATTTCTTCGATGCGCGCCGGATGGATACGGCCGTCCGCAATGAGCTTTTCCAGTGCGATACGCGCCACTTCGCGGCGCACCGGCTCAAAGCTGGAGAGCGTGATGGCCTCCGGCGTATCGTCGATGATGAGGTCGACGCCGGTCAGGGTTTCGATGGCCCGGATATTGCGGCCCTCGCGACCGATGATGCGGCCCTTCATCTCATCGTTGGGCAGCGGCACCACCGAAATGGTGGCTTCGGCCACATGGTCGGCGGCACAGCGCTGAATCGCCATGGAGATGATCTCGCGGGCGGACGCCTCTGCATCCTCGCGTGTCTGCTGTTCAAACTCCATGAGTTTGACCGCCTTCTCGTGCGTCAGCTCGTCTTCCAGGTTCTTCATCAAATAGTCCTTGGCCTGCTCAACGGTGAAACCGGAAATACGTTCCAGCATTTCAAACTGGCTCTTCTTTACCGCTTCCGCCTCGGCCAACCGCTCGTCGGCCTGCTTATTTTTGTTGTTGAGGATTTCGTCCTTAGCCTCTAAGCTCTCGATTTTCTTGTCCAGGGTTTCTTCCTTTTGCTGAATGCGGCGTTCCTGGCGCTGGACTTCCTTGCGGCGGTCGTTTAGCTCTTTTTCCGCCTCGGTGCGCTGCCGGTGAATCTCGTCCTTACCTTCGAGAACAGCCTCTTTTTTCTTTGCCTCTGCGGTCTTGATCGCCTCGCTCACAATGCGTTTGGCCTCGTCTTCCGCGGAGTGAATCGCAAATTCTGCGGTCTTCTTGCGGTGCGCAACGCCAGCAAAAAAGGCAATTGCCGCACTAATCACAGCGCATACCAGCGCAATGACAATACATACGGGGAGTGAAATTTGATACAATTCTGTTGGCACCTCCTTGTTTTCCATTTGATTCAAGGGGGCACTGAACCAGAACCGCGCAGATCAACCGATCCGGTGGCAGCCCATCGGGGAGGGCTTTATGCTTCCTTCCAATACGGCGCAAACGCGCAAAGAAACCTACGGCCTGCCCTTCCTTAATAAACAGGACCGGGAATCTTTGCCTGCAATTGGGCGTAGTTGGATACAGGGATTCCTTCCTTTCGATATGGAAAAGCGCAAAAATACGGTTCCCTATGGGAGGTGGCGGCAACATTTATGAAAAGGCACGCTCTGCCGCTGGCACACTTCCCGGATACGCCTGGGGCATGTTCGAAACGTTATTCAAGATAAATAAAGCCGAGAAAAAAGACCGCCGAGCAGCAAACAACCTAAAAAAACTGCGCCAGCGGGTCCTGCTTCCCATATGGATTGGTTTCCCAAACATGCACAAAGCAAAAGTATTTTTAACACAGATCCGGCCGAACATTTGCCGGTGTTGATATAAAGCGAGTTCCTTCAGCGTTTCCCCATGGGGTGGCCGGGATTCCCGATCACCCTGCATTTGAAATTAAAATCTTGGAAACTACGGATGCAATGCATCCACTGTGAAACAATCATCACGGTTATAATTGTATTACGATATATACCCGGATGTCAAGAATTTTGATGTCAATATGTATAAATTATGAATAAAATGTGATGGAATGCTTTGAAACAATCACAAGAAAAATCCCGCTTGACAACCAGTGGGGGGAATGATAAGATAAAACCAGATCAAAAGGTTGAAAGCGTTGATGAGGACGCCGTAAATTCCCAGCAACAGAGAGCACGCGCAGTAGCTGGAAGCGCGGGCGGCAGGCGGGATTTGCAAAGGCCACCACCTCGGAGCGTGCGCCGAACGCGTTGTGCAGAAGGCGTGCCGTATGGCCGCGTTATAGGCCGCTGAAAGGACAGGATTCCTGTCGAATCAGGGTGGAACCGTGGGTTATACAACCCGCCCCTTTGTTGAGAAGGGGCGGGTTTTTTGTTTGTTGAAATTGAAAAAGGAGACGAGAATATGGTAAAAGTAACGCTCAAAGGCGATGTGCGGGAGTATGAGGCCGGCACAACCATCGCTGAAATTGCAAAATCCATCGGCGCGGGCCTGTATAAGGCCGCTTGCGCCGGCAAAATCGACGGGGAGGCTGTGGACCTGCGCACCCCTGTGACGAAGGACTGCTCCGTCGAGATCCTAACCTTTGATACGGCCGAAGGGAAACATGCCTATTGGCACACCACCTCCCACATCATGGCGCAGGCGGTTCAGCATTTGTTCCCGGACGCAGTGTTTGCCATCGGCCCGGCCATTGAAAATGGATTCTATTATGACATGGACCTGCCGCGTACCCTCACGCCGGAAGACCTCGAAAAGATCGAGGCGGAGATGAAGAAAATCATCAAGCAGGACCTTCCGCTGGAAAAATTTGAGCTTGACCCGGACGAAGCCAAGGACATGATGGCGAAGAACAACCAGGTCTATAAAGTGGAATTGATCGAAGAACACTCCGGCAAGGGGGAGAAGATCAGCTTCTACAAGCAGGGCGATTTTACAGACCTCTGCGCCGGCCCGCATCTGATGTCCACCGGTTGCGTCAAGGCGGTCAAGCTGTTGAACTGTACGGGCGCTTATTGGCGCGCGGACGCGAACAATAAGATGCTGCAGCGCGTGTATGGCATCTCCTTCCCGAAGGCGTCCCAGCTGGACGAATACGTCACGATGCTGGAAGAGGCGAAAAAGCGCGACCACCGCAAGATCGGCAAGGATCTGGAGCTCTTCACCATCATGGAAGAGGGGCCCGGATTCCCGTTCTTCCTGCCAAAGGGCATGGTGCTGAAAAACCTGCTGATCGACTATTGGCGTGAGATTCACCGCGAGGCGGGATACCAGGAGATCTCTACGCCGATCATCCTGAGCCGGAAGCTCTGGGAGCGCAGCGGCCACTGGGATCACTACCAGCAGAATATGTATACCACTGTAATTGACGACGAGGATTTTGCCATCAAGCCGATGAACTGCCCGGGCGGGATTTTGGTCTATAAGACAAAGCTGCACTCCTACCGCGACCTGCCCCTCCGCATCGGCGAGTTGGGCTTGGTGCACCGCCATGAGCTCTCCGGAGCACTCCACGGCCTGATGCGCGTGCGCTGCTTTACGCAGGACGACGCCCACATCTTTATGACGCCGGAGCAGATCAAAGATGAGATCAAAGGCGTTGTGCGCCTGATCGACAAGGTGTACAGCACCTTTGGGTTCAAATATCATATCGAATTGTCCACCATGCCGGAGGACCACATGGGCGCCTTGGAGGATTGGAACACGGCGACCGACGCCCTGCGCGATGCGATCAGCGAACTGGGCTATGACTATGAGGTCAACGAGGGCGACGGCGCATTCTATGGCCCGAAGCTGGACTTCCATCTGACCGACTGCCTCGGCCGTACCTGGCAGTGCGGCACCATCCAGCTGGACTTCCAGCTGCCGGAGCGCTTCGAATTGGAGTACACCGGTGCAGACGGCGCAAAGCACCGCCCGATCATGATTCACCGCGTGGTGTTCGGCAGCATCGAGCGCTTCATCGGCATCCTGACCGAGCACTTTGCCGGTGCGTTCCCGATGTGGCTGGCGCCGGTACAGGTGAAGATTCTGCCGATCGCAGAGCGCCATCACGAGTATGCCGAGAAGTTGGAAAAGGCCCTCACGGATGCAGGGCTGCGCGTAGAGAACGACCTGCGCAGCGAGAAGATCGGCTATAAGATCCGCGAGGCGCAGCTCCACAAGATTCCCTACATGCTCGTCGTGGGCGATAAGGAAATGGAAGAGGGGAATCTCTCCGTGCGCAGCCGCAAGGACGGCGATTTGGGCGCGATGACGCTGGAATCCTTCATTGAAAAGGCACAGCGGGAAGTGGCGGAGAAAGCCCGCGATTGATGCATTCGTAGGCCAACCTTTCCGCAAAAATTAAATATTGGCAAAGCTAAAAGGCGCTGGGATTTTACCCAACCATAACATGTTTTTATGGATGGGTTTCCCAGCGCCTTTTGTGTGCTTTCAGGAAAGGTTCGCATTTTGTCTCAAAAATTATGTAAAGTAATTTTTTTGCGATTTTTCCACGGAATTGCACAGCTCGATTTTATAAGGTGGTGGAAAAGTAGGAGGAAATAGGGGAAAATGCCGCCCGTTCATGTGGAAAACTTAGTGGAAAATGTGGAATACTATAATTCTTGCAGAATGGGAGAGGGGGAGAAATGTAAAGATTATGTAAAGTAAAGATTACAGAAATGAAAAAGAATTTTTTCTGCAAAAAGAGGCTTGCAACTGCGGGAAGTTTATGGTAAAATAATAAAGCTACACAAATAGAAGATGTATTTATGCGGCTGTAGTTCATCGGTAGAATAGAAGCTTCCCAAGCTTCGGAGGTGGGTTCGACTCCCATCAGCCGCTCCAAACCTGCGGTGAGCAAGTCGCGCACCGCAGGTTTTCTCTATTGGAAGCATTTTAGCCTGCGTTTATCGCGGGTATTTTTTGTTAACATTTCCCAACGGCAAGTTGCTGTTTTTGCATAGCACACTCCACAAACTGGGATGTATGATTCTTATGCCCGATAGGAAGGATGCAAGGTTTTTTTATATAAAGCCTGTGGCGCGTTCAGGAATGCGCCGCAGGCTTCTTCATTTTGGGTCTTCCTGTGCATCTTTGTGAGGGGGAACCTTCGGATCAGCGTTTCCCGGTTGCGTGATCCGGCAGTTCCTCCGTGAGGAGATGCTCTTTCCGCCAAAAGGTCTGGCAGTTTGCCTTCTCTTCCAGATTAAAGCGGATGATCCGTTCCAGCAGGGGGAAGTCCACCGATTGTGTCCATCCGATGCGGAGGATCTCTTTGCTGTGCGTATAGCCGGCCTGTAGGATGTCATCCGAAAAACGCTCGATGCCCGCCCGTTCCGGGGCGATGGCCAGATGCTTTTTGGCAACGCTGAAACCGATGATGAACGTACCGTGGTCGGTAAACATCGGCTGGTTCCAAGCAATTTTGGGCCTCAGTGTGGGGAACGTGGCGGTAATCCAGTGGAATATATTCTGTAGCCTATCCCGGTACTGCGGATTTTCCACTCGTTCCAAATATTCGGCGAATGGTTCCAAGCCCTTACCCCCAATCCAATAAAGTAGACCTCGTTTTGGGCTTTCCACAGCGATTTTGTAGGAAGCCACATGGAAGATAGGGTTCCCATTTTCGCCCTAGAAACGCATTCCCATTTCAGATCGTATTTTTTGGCAAGCTGCCATGGAAATTCATATAGTCGGCCCGACAATTGCTGTTACCCCAAGTACGGCCCGCTGGAATCCGCTGTTTCCAACAGACAAAGAAAAAGCGCTCCCCATTGCCTTTTGTAATGGGGAGCGCTTTCAAGTTCGATCGAAAATCCGTTTCTAAATTAAGAAAAACATGTTACAAGCCAAATGGCCCGGATGGGAATCAATCAAACAAGCTCAACTGCTTCATCTCCGAAGCGCGCTTTTTTCCTCCGGTAGTAGTCTTATGCAGGCAGTCCGCCGGGATCGCATCCAAAAAGCAGGAGGGCTCGTTTGAGGTCAACAGGATCAATTCCTCCTGCGCGCGGGTCATCCCTACGTAAAATAGGCGGCGTTCTTCCTCCACATTCGCCGGATGCTTGGGAGATTCCAGCGGAATCTTTCCCTGCCGGACGCCGGCGAGGAATACTACGGGGAATTCCAAGCCCTTAGAACCGTGCAGGGTCATCAGGGTGACCGCGCCCGCTTCGTAGAGTTTTCCGGTTGCGCTTCGCATCAAGTCGCTTTCCTGGCCGAGAAGTAAGTTTTGCAGGAAAGAGGCCATGTCTTTGTGGAATACCGCTGTGTTCAGAAGGCGCTGGAAAGGTTCTGAGGCTGTGAGTCCCTGCGCTTTGGCCCATGCATCCAAGAGCTTGCGCGGCTTTTCCTTTCCCACGCGCTGCCGGAATTCCTCCACCTGCGCAAAGAAGGGCTGTGGGACCGCCACATCCGCGTATTCGGTTGCAGCGGCGTCCAAGGCTTCCTGGGAAGGATTCCCACTTGCCGCCTGCGCAAAAAATTGTGCAAGGCTGCCGATTAAGTCCGCGGGACAGTTCCAAACGAGCTTTAAACAGGCGCGCAGGGCGGGATCGTTTTGCACATCCAACAGAAAGTGGAAAAAGCTTACAGCTCCGCGCACGGCGTCATCCGCCAAGAAGTCGTCGCGCCCGGCGATCACACAGGGAATCCCCTCCCGGCGGAGGCATTTTTCCACCAGGTCGGCCTGCCGGTGGGTGCGGTATAAAACGGCGATGTCGGAGAAACTGCGCGGCGGCGCATCCTCCGCATGGGAGAACCCGGCGTCGCTGTCCAGCATATCGATGCCGCCCACCATGCGGTTGATCTCCTTGGCGATGTAAATCCCCTCGGACAGGTCGCTCTCCGCCGTGACACAGCGCACAAGCGCTCCGCTGGGGTGCTGTGCCTTCAAAAGCCGCTGCGATCCTTCGTTTTCCGAGATGACCGGGAGCGCGCAGCGCAGGATCTCCGGCGTGGAGCGGTAGTTTTTCAACAGGCGGATGGAACGCATAGCCGGGAAGCTCTCTTCCAGGCGGGCAAAGCAATGGGCGTCCGACCCGCGGAATCCATAGATGGACTGGTCCGGGTCGCCGATCACAAACAGGCTTTTTCCGTTTCGGTTCCACGCCTGCACCAACCGGAATTGCAGGGCGTTGATGTCTTGAAACTCGTCCACGAGAAGATAGTGGAACCGTTTGGCCCATTTGGCGTTTTTTTCCGTCTCCGCTTCTGCCATCGCAACGGCTTGTAGGAGAAGATCGTCAAAGTCCAGGACATTCGCCGTGTGCAAGCACTCCTGATATGCGTCGAATACCTCGGAAGAGAGCGCGCTTTCCGATGGTTCCAACCCGTTTTTCCGGCGGGAGACCTCTTGCAGAAAGGCTGTGGGGGAGAGCTTGCAGGCGTGCGCTTTGCCGATTTCGTCCGCAATTTCCCGCGCTTCGTATTCGTCCAGCAGATTGACGCCCTGCGTGTGTTCGGTCAAAAGCTGGAGGCAAATGGCGTGGAACGTGCCGATGGTCATGGCGCGGACCGCACATTTGCCGCCGAGCTGCTTTTCGAGGCGTTCGCGCATTTCCCCGGCGGCCTTATTCGTGAAGGTTACAGCGGTGATTTCCGAAGGCTTGACGCCGCGGTTCTGGATGAGATAGGCGATGCGCGAGACGAGTGTCTTGGTTTTTCCCGTGCCTGGCCCGGCGATCACCGATACCGCGCGTTCCGGCGCGGTTACAGCGGCAAGCTGTTCCTCGTTCAGGCCGTCGAGGGGACCGGAAGGAGCGGAGGGCGTGGATATGGCTGGGGCGGATTCCGCCTTTGCGGCGCGCTTTTGGAGCTTTCTAGCAGGTCCTTTCTTCGCGGGCGTTTGTCCAAGGAAGAAGCTGATCTGCCCGTTCAGCGCATCGATTTCGTCCGGACGAAGCAGCTGGATTTTTCCATATGCACCGTCGTATCCGGGGGAACGTTCAACCTTCCCGGCGCGTAGGCGGCGAATCCCCTCCGCAATGCAGGGGCCAGCGACGCGCTCGATGTCCTCCGGCGCGATTTCGCGCAGGATGGGAAATTCCGGGCCGAGCTGCCGCAGCATGGATTCGTATTGTGCGGCGACCTTGCTCCCGGTGGCCGATAAACCGGTCGAGCCTGCGATTACCTCCGGCAGAGGGGCGAGGCTTTCGAATGGGTTTGCGCCCGGCGCACGGGCGTCCTCATCCCGGTCTGCGAGCTGTTCCACCCGATGTTGCACGCCGATGGTCAGCTTACGCCCGCAGACGGGGCATATCCCGCCGTAACGCTCCGCCTCCGCGGGACTTAGGCAGAGGTTGCAGTTCCGGTGGCCGTCGTAATGGTATTTTCCCTCTTCTGGGAAGAACTCGATGGTCCCCGTGAGGCCCTCCCCGGTCTGTAGGGCGTGGGAGAGGGCGGGATAGGAGAGCGGAATGTCCAGCAGATTGGCCTCCCTGCCCAGCTTGGACGGGGAATGCGCGTCGGAATTGGAGACCAGATGGTAAGCGTCCAGCGCAGAAAGCCGCCAGTTCATGGGCGGGTCCGAAGAAAGGCCGGTTTCCAGGGCGTGGATATGGGGCGTCAGGTCTTCGAAACACTCCTCAATGGTGTCAAACCCGGAGAACGCGCCGAACAGTGAGAAGTGCGGCGTCCAGATGTGCGCCGGGATGAAGACGGCGTCCGGGCACGCCTCCAAGGTGATTTCCAGCAGGTCACGGCAATCCAATCCCAGAATCGGCCGCCCGTCCGAGTGAATGTTGCCGATTGCCTCCAGCTTTTGCGCGAGCGTTTCCGCCGCCTCTAAGCTGGGAAGAAGGATGACGTTGTGCACCTTGCGGACCCTGCCGCCCTTTTTGTAAATGGAACTGATTTCGCCCGTCACCACAAAGCGGGGACGCCGCAGCCCGTCCGTACAGGCGTCGTGCAGGCGGTATTCCTCCCGGAGGGTATAGAGCCCTTCTTCCGCGGGGACCAGCTTTTCGTTCAATTCTTCGCGCCATGCCGGGTGCGTAAAGTCCCCCGTGCCGACGATGTCGATACCTTTGCGCCTTGCCCAGAGGTCCAGATATTCGGGGACACATTCCCGGCTGGTGGCGCGGGAATATTTGGAATGGATATGTAAATCTGCAATATACATCTCGTTCACCTGTTTTTGACAAAATTCGCGTTTTCTCCCTCATTATAGGAAGTTTTTGCCCTTTGTGCAATGCAAGAGGTTCCTTGAAAATACAGCGCGCTGAAACTTGCCTTTTTCGACAGAACGCGATACAATATGCCTGTTATACCGGCGGAGGGAACGTCCCCTTCCCGGAAGGCGAGCCCCGCCGCCGCGCGGGAAATCCAACATGAGGAGAATCATTGAATGAACAGTTTGGGATTTTATCCGGCAAATGTCCTGCTGCCCACCGAAACAGACCTCACCAAGTGGAGCGTTGTCGCGTGCGATCAATACACGTCACAGCCTGATTATTGGCAAGAGGTGGAATCGTTTGTGGGGGACGCCCCCTCCACCCTGCGCATGATCGTACCTGAGCTTTACCTGGAGCAGCCAGGGGTTGAGCAGCGGATTGCGGCGGTGAATGCAGCGATGGACCGGTATTTGGCAGACGGGATCTTTCGCACGGTAGAAAATTTTATCTATGTGCGCAGGACGCTCCGCGATGGGAAAATCCGCCGCGGGCTGATCGGCGTGGTCGACTTGGAAAAGTATGATTTCACAAAGGGGTCCCAGTCCCTGATCCGCGCAACGGAGGGGACGGTGTTGGAGCGCATCCCGCCGCGCGTCAAGGTGCGCGAGAACGCTGCGTTGGAGTGCCCGCACATTATGCTGCTGATCGACGATCCGATGAAGACGGTGATCGAGCCAGTGGAAGACCGCGCGGGCGAATTGGAACAGGTGTATCAGTTCGACCTTATGCAGGACAGCGGGTCGCTGGAGGGAATCCTCTGCGATGATTCCGAGGCGCGGCGCATTTTGGCCGCTTTGGATGAGCTGGCAGACCCGGAGGCCTTTAATGCCCGGTATGATCTCACCGGGAAGGCCCCCCTGCTTTTCGCCGTAGGCGACGGCAACCATTCCTTGGCGACGGCAAAGACCTGCTATGAGAATTTGAAGAAAGTCCTCCCGCCCGAGGAAGCCCGCGTGCATCCGGCGCGGTATGCGCTGGTCGAGGTGGTCAACCTGCACGACGCCTCTTTGGAATTTGAGCCGATCCACCGGGTGGTATTCGGCGTGGATGAGAAAAAGCTGCTGGAAGCGCTGAAGGCCCAATGCGGTGCGCCGGACGGCCAGCGTGTGGTCGTATGCAAAGGAAAAGAGAAAACCGAGCTGTATTTCTCCCAAGCATCGTCCAATCTTCCGGTGGGGACGCTTCAAAAGTTCTTAGACGCCTACATAGAAGAAAACGGCGGACGGGTCGATTATATCCATGGAGAGGAAGTCGTCGAAGAGCTCTCCGCCCAGGAGGGGAACATCGGGTTCCTGTTGGAAGCCATGCCGAAAAAAGAACTCTTCAAAACGGTTGTGCTCGACGGCGCATTGCCGCGGAAGACCTTTTCAATGGGCCATGCGTGGGATAAGCGGTTTTACATGGAGTGCCGGCAAATTCAAGAATAATTCAAAAAAGAGAAAGGACTTTTGCATCGGAAGAAAGATGCAGGGTCCTTTCTTTGTTTAGGGTTAAGAATCCCCGGTTTTATGCTTGTCTGTGCCGTCGAGGCTATCCAAAGACGTAACGATGGCATATAGCTGCTCCAGCTTGCAATAGAGTTCATTCTGATTTTGAATGATGGTGTTTAAATTTTGGTTGAGTTGTTCCAGGTCCCGATCGATTTTCCGGTGATGACATCTGCGTTTCATTACAAGTTCTCCCCCAATCTATGTGTTCAGTATACCATATTTTACTTCATAGGCAATATCCCGTAAAGAGACACCTATCGGATTTCTAGGAATACCATAAAGGAGAGGGAGGGACTTGTATGCATCCACAGCAGTTGCTTTGGCAATTAGACGCTGCGCACAGGATCGTCTTGGCTGTGCAAAGACTCCAAAATCAGGTGTTTCAAACGAGAGCGCTGCTTCGAACCGCAGGAAATATAGCGGATCTTTGTTCCCTAGCGGAGGTGATTCAACAGGTTAGCGGTGCTTTGCGGCCAGCGAATAGCCCTCCAAACCGGCGCTCTTTTTAAACATTTTCAAATTTTTCTTACATTTTCATCCAATATTGTGCTAAAATAAAGATACAGCGTGAACGTTTGATAAGGAGTCCCTTAGCTTCAAAGATGGCGCTGCCTGTTTTAGCAAATGGTGAATGCATGGTGCGAGTGGGATGGCCGGTGGGTATGTTCCCTTGACCACCCCGACGAGAATGAACGCAGAGTTCGCCCATTTGCTGACGTTGTGAAAGGATACGTTGGTTATTTTTTTGGAGGGCGAGAAAATGTTTCAGAAGGGCGATTTGATTGTTTATGGAAACACGGGAATTTGCCGTGTAGAAGAGGTTGGCACGCCGGAGAGCCTCCCCGGGGTCGATAAGGAGAAGCTGTATTATAAGTTGGTCCCGGTTCGAAGTGCCAGCACGATTTATACGCCGGTGGACACCAGTGTGTTTATGCGTCCGGTGATGACAAAGGAAGCGGCGGACCACCTGATCGACCGCATCCCGGAAATTTCGGAGGATTCTTTTGAGTGCCGCGACCCGCGCATGTTGGCAGAGCATTACCGCACATCCCTGCAAACGCATGAGTGCGAGGATCTCATCCGCTTGATTAAGACGGTTTACCGGAAGAGCAAAAAGCTGGTCCAAAACGGAAAGAAACCGGGCAAAACGGATCAACAATATCGGAAACGTGCGGAAGAATTGCTACACGAAGAGCTGTCCGTCGCATTGGGAATCTCGTTTGATGAAGTACCCGCCTATATTGAGCAAAGAATCTCTGCGCTGGAAGTTGCGCAGGGTGCGTGAGTTTTTCCTCGGCAAAAATAAAAAACAAAGGGGCTGTCCATTCTTTGATCTGAACGGACAGCCCCTTTTTGCGTATTCTTATTCGTGCAGGCCGCAGGCGCATTCTTCGCACTCTGCGAGTTCCCCCACCAGCGGGGTGGGGTCAATCCCCTGCCGTTTGTAGTAGTCGGCGACCGCCGCTTTGATGGCCTGTTCCGCCAAAACCGAACAGTGGACTTTGACCGGCGGCAGGCCGTCCAGTGCTTCCATCACCGCTTGATTGGTGAGCTTGAGCGCGTCTTCGATCGTTTTCCCTTTGATCAGCTCGGTTGCCATGGAGCTGGTGGCAATCGCCGCGCCGCATCCAAAAGTCTTGAATTTCACATCGGTGATGGTGTCGCCCTCCACCTTGATGTACATGCGCATGATGTCGCCGCAGCGGGAATTTCCCACCTCGCCGACGCCGCTGGGGTCCTTCATCTCTCCAACGTTGCGGGGATTTGCAAAATGGTCCATTACTTTCTCACTGTATGCCATAAAAAACAACCTCTTTTCTCTGTCCTGGTGTTTTGATTCAATCGGCCTTTTGCCCGTTCACGATCTCTTCCCATAGGGGGCTCATGGAGCGCAGCCGTTCCACGATGCCGGGAAGTACTTCCAAGATGTAATCGACGTCTTCCTCCGTGTTTTGGTCGCTGAAGGAGAGGCGCAGGGAGCCGTGCGCAATTTCATGTGGGAGGCCGATTGCGAGAAGCACATGGCTGGGGTCGAGGGAACCGGACGTACAGGCCGAGCCGGACGAACCGCATACGCCGTTTAAGTCCAGCAGCAGCAACAAGGACTCCCCCTCGATGCCCTCAAAGCACAGGTTGACGTTCCCTGGCAGGCGTTTGGTCCGGTCGCCGTTCAGGCGGGTGCGCTCGATCTGCAATGCCCCGTCGATCAGCCGGTCCCGCATAGCGGTCAAACGCTTGGTGCGCTCCGCCATGGTAGCACAGGCCTCTTTGAGCGCAACGCTCAATCCGACGATCCCGGCCACGTTTTCCGTGCCGGCACGCCGTCCGCGCTCCTGCGCGCCGCCGTCGACCAAATTGGGAAGCGAGATGCCTTTGCGGATAAACAGCGCGCCCACGCCTTTCGGCCCGTGGAACTTGTGCGCGGAGAGCGAAAGCAGGTCGATGTGCTGCCCCTTGACGTCGACCGGCAGTGTGCCGGCCGCTTGTACAGCGTCGGTGTGGAACAAAACGCCGTGCTTCTGGCAGATGGCGCCGATTTCCGAAATCGGCTGGATCGTGCCGATTTCGTTGTTCGCATACATGACCGTCACCAGGGCCGTGTCCTCGCGGATCGCCGCTTCCAATTCCTCCGGCCGTACGAGTCCATCAGCGTGGACGTCCAAATAGGTGACGGAAAAGCCCTCTTTTTCCAGCGATGCGCAGGTATGAAGCACCGCATGATGCTCAAATTTGGATGTGATGATGTGCTTCTTCCCCTTTTTGGCAAGCTGATGGGCAATCCCTTTGATCGCCCAGTTGTCCGCTTCGCTTCCGCCCGATGTAAAAAAGATCTCGTTGGGTTCGGCGTTCAGGCAGGCCGCGACGTCTGCGCGGGCCAGTTCCAGGTGCTTTTTGGCCTCCCGGCCCACGGAATATAGGCTGGAGGGATTGCCATAAAGGTCGGTATAAAACGGTTTCATGGCCGCAAAGACGGTAGGGGAAACCGGCGTAGTTGCGGCGTTGTCCGCATAAACAAAACGTGCCATGGATACGCACCTTTCCTTTCCAAAATGTGATTGGTACTTCCATACCCCGTACCAGGGATTGCCGGTACAGGAATATTTAATCCTTACTAATTTACTATGAATTGAATATACACTATTCCAGTATACTTTGCAAGCCCTTTTTGCAAAAAAGTTTCAAAGTGGCAAAGGTTGTTGAAGGATGGCAAAATAGGGGAGAATCCTTGCAGGAGGCCCGTGTAGACAGAGGGGGCACACACGCTTGCATCGCCAAGGGTCAAACGACAGCGCCGGCGGCCTTGGCGCGTTCGGCGCCCGCAACGGCCAAACGGTCGCACCGCTCGTTCTCCGGATGCCCATTGTGCCCGCGCACCCAGACGATCTCCACGCGATGGATTTCCAGCAAGTGCAGGAGGATCTCCCAGAGGTCGGTGTTCAGGGCGGGGGATTTGTCTGCTTTCCGCCAGCCATTTTGCCGCCACTTGACCGCCCAACCCTTTTCGATCGCGTTGCAGACATACTGCGAATCGCTGCAAAGCGTGACGGCGCAGGGTTCTTTCAAGCATTGCAGCGCGCGGATCACCGCCATCAGCTCCATGCGGTTGTTGGTGGTGTCCGGGTCGCCCCCGCTGATTTCTTTTTCTACGCCGTTGAAGCGCAGGATAGCCCCCCATCCGCCGGGGCCGGGATTGCCCTGGCAGGCGCCGTCCGTAAAGATTTCTACGTGTTTCATAGTTTCCGTCCTTTGTTTCCGCTTATGCGGTTGATTGCGTATCCCATACAAGCTTTTCCGAGTCCCGTCCACTTAAAAGAGGCGAGAAGCCTGAGAAATGCTTGGGAGGACCCTGGCAGGAAGCATGGCAGCGCTGGCTGCGCCGGTATGGATCGTCCTCATTATATCATAATTTTGCAGAAGAGTTTTTTCGATTTTGGCCTATGAAATGTTTGAAGAAAATTGCAAGGGGCAATAATAGGGATAACGACAGGGATTCCGGCCGGCGGTTCATACCTTGACAGCTATACGGAATCAAGGTACAATAATGACAATTAAAACTGGTGGGCCTGACGAATCCAAATGGACATCCAGCCCGCGGTCGGCATACAATTGAGGCAGAGCGATTAGGAGGCGCCGGGGAACGGGCCTCTTTGCTGTTGTGTACGTTAAGGTTTTGTTTTGGCAATTAATGCGCGCGGTTCCGGGGCGTGTGGGAAGGCACAGCGCGGGGCAATGGAGTGCGGATTAAAAATATATCATTATGATTTTTGGAGGGCCAACGCCGCCAGGCACCGTTTGCAGGCGGGCGTTTTATCGGCGTATCCAAGAGACAATGGAGGTTGTACTTTGATAGAACAAAATAGGAATCATGAAGGAACATCCAATCCGCCTGAGAAAAACGAGATGGGTATAGCGGCGGGCATCCACCCTGCGCTTTATGGGAAAGTGACGCTGCCGCAGCGGCCGGAACAGCCCATCCAGGCGGAGGCGCCGGCGGCGAAAGCGGAACCGTCAAAGCGCCGCACGATGCGCCGTGCTCCGAAAAAGGCGGAGCCGGAAAAGGCACAGCACCAGAACAGCAAGGAAACAAAGACTGCGGCCCCGCGGGGAAAAAAGCGGGGGCAGAACAGTGGAGCGAAGAAGCCGTCCATCCGGATTTACTTTTTGGGCGGCCTGAATGAGATCGGGAAAAACTTTACCCTCTACGAGTGTGAGGGCGATATGCTGATCGTCGACTGCGGCATGTCTTTCCCAGACGACGATATGCTGGGCGTAGACCTGGTGCTGCCGGATTTCACCTTTGTGGAGCGCAATGCGGATAAGATCCGCGGGATTGTGCTCACGCATGGGCACGAGGACCACATCGGTGCATTGCCGTATCTGCTCAAAAGGGTGAATTTGCCCATCTACGGCACGATGCTGACCCTTGGTTTGGTCGATGGGAAACTCAAAGAGCACGGCCTTTCCGGGAAGGTCAAGATGAATGTGGTCAAGCCGGGCCAGACGGTGAAATTGGGTTGCATGGATGTGGAATTCATCCATGTGAACCATTCGATCCCGGATTCCGTAGGCTTTGCCATCCACTCGCCCGCTGGCACGGTGGTTTACACCGGCGACTTTAAGATTGATTGCACGCCCGCTTGGGGCGAGATGATCGACTTGGGCCGCTTTGCAGAGCTGGGAAACGAGGGCGTTTTGGCGTTGCTGGCCGATTCCACCAACGCGGAGCGTCCCGGTTACACCAAGACCGAGCAAATGGTGGACAATACCTTCGAAAGCCTGTTTAAGAAGGCGGAGAAGAAGCGCATTATCATCGCGACATTTGCCTCCAACATCAGCCGCGTGCAGCAGATTATCAACTGTGCGGTGCGCTATGGCCGCAAGGTGGCGCTTTCGGGCCGAAGCATGCTGAACGTCATGGGTATCGCGGTGGAAATGGGCTATTTACAGGTTCCGGACGGCGTGTTGATCGACATCGACCTGCTCAACCGGTACCCGCGCGAGAAAGTGGTCTTGATTACAACCGGCAGCCAGGGGGAGCCGATGAGCGCTTTGACGCGCATGGCGTTTGCCGACCACCGGAAGGTGGAGGTCGGCCCGGAGGACTTTATCATTATTTCGGCAAGGCCGATCCCCGGCAACGAAAAGACCGTGGGCGCGGTGGTCGATGAGCTCTTAAAGCGGGGCTGCGAAGTGATTTACGAATCCATGTATGAAGTGCATGTGTCCGGCCACGCCTGCCAGGAGGAACTCAAAATCATCCAGGGCATCACAAAGCCGAAATATTTCATCCCGTTCCATGGCGAGCAAAAGCACCTGCGTAAAAATGCAGGGCTGGCCATCTCTATGGGGATGGACCCCGCCAATGTCTATATCGGCGACATCGGCGATGTGTTGGAGATCAATCACGAGTATATGAAGAAGCTCACCTCCGTACCCGCCGGGCGTATCCTGGTGGACGGCCTCGGCGTAGGGGACGTGGGGAGCATTGTGCTGCGGGACCGCAAGCATCTGGCAGAGGACGGCCTGATTGTCGTGGTATGTACCATCGACGACAACGGGCAGATCGTGGCCGGCCCGGATGTGGTCTCCCGCGGATTTGTCTATGTGCGTGAGGCGGAGCCGTTGATCGACGAGGCCAAAAAGCGCGTCGCCGCGGCGTTGGAGAGCTGTTCCGAGCACCATATCCACGATTGGGGCACGCTCAAGACGCGCATCAAAGATGAACTTTCCCGGTTCCTGTATGAGCGCACGCGCCGCAGCCCGATGATCCTCCCCATCATTATGGAGGTCTGAGGCCCTGCCATGCGCAAGAAGCACGGGAGTGTTGAAGGAGATCAACCGTGAAAAAAAAGGTTTGGGTGGCATCGCCGATCTGCTTTGTACTGGCGGCGGCGATGCTGATTATGGCGCTGATCAGCTGGTTTACCGGCCACAAGATGGTTTTTTTCATCGAGGCGGTGGTAGCCGTTGTAGCGATCCTCGCCATTGCCATTGTGCATATCCGCTTCCAGAGCTATGTATACACCTCTGTCAAAGCGGCCAAGAAGGTGCTCTTCGGAAAAGAGTACGATGCTCTGGAACAGTTTACCATGCCCATGGCGATCGTGGGGGAGGCGGGGGACATTGTTTGGGCCAACGCCGCCTTTTTAGAGAGCGCGGGTAGGGCGCGCGATTGCCGCGGGGAAAATGTGATGAAGTTCCTGTACCCGCACACCATCCAGCAGGTGGTGGCGGCCAAAGGGACGGATGTGACCATCGGGGACCGGCAGTTTACTGCATTTGCGTCAAAGACGGAGCAGGGGCATATCCTCTGCTTGGTGGACGACACCTATTATAAGGCGATCAACCGGGAATATGTGGAAAAGCACCCGGTGGTAGCGCTGGCGCATTTTGATAACCGGGAGGAATTGGCGCGCGATTCCAGCGGCAGCGAGGACGCGCGCATTGCCTCGGAGGTGGAGCAGGTGCTCACCGAATGGGCGCAGAGCATGGGCGGCTTTCTCCGGCGGCTCTCCGGCGGGCGCTTTTTGATCCTGACGGATGAAATTCATATCCGGCAGGCCATGGAGAAACGCTTTGAAGTCCTGGACAAGATCCGGGAAATCAAGGCGGGGGAGCGCCGCAGCGCGACGGTTTCGATCGGCGTGGCGCGCGGGGCGGAATCTCTGCAAGAGGCGGAACAATGGGCGCGCAAAGCGCTGGAAATGGCGCTGGGGCGCGGCGGGGACCAGGTGGCCGTCAAGCAGAAAAACGATACATATGAGTTTTTTGGCGGCTTGAGCAAGGGCGTGGAAAAGCGCGACAAGGTGCGCACGCGGGTCATCGCTGCGACGCTCTCCGACCACATCAAAGAGTCGGAAAACGTGTTGATTATGGGGCACCGCTTTTCTGACCTCGACTCGATGGGTGCGGCGGTCGGCCTGTGGAGCGTGATTACAAAGGCGCTTCACAAACCCGCTTTTGTCGTGGTGGACCGCCAGCAAACGCTTGCGGGGCAGATCGTGGAACGGATCGATGCCAATTCGGGCGACCGCGTGGTGTTCCTTTCCCCGATGGACGCGATGGAGCAGTTGTCCCCGCGGACGCTGTTGATTGTGGTCGATACGCATTCCCCGGACTTTGTGGAAAGCCGCGAGTTGCTCAACCATGTGAGCCGCGTGGTGGTGATCGACCACCATCGCCTGATGGTCAAGCGCATTGACAATGCCATTGTCTTTTACCACGAGCCCTATGCCAGCTCCGCCTCGGAGATGGTGGCGGAACTGGTGCAATACATCGGGGACAGCACACTCACCCAGCACGAGGCCGAAGCGCTTTTGGCGGGAATTATGCTGGATACAAAGAGCTTTGTGCTCAAGACGGGCGTGCGGACCTTTGAGGCGGCCGCCTACCTGCGCCGCCGTGGAGCCGATACGGTGGAGGTCAAGCGCATGTTTGCCGATTCCATCGACAGCTATAAGGCGAAGTATAAAATTGTCTCCGGGGCCGAGATTCAACAGAACTGCGCCATCGCCTGCGCCGATAAGGAATTCCCGGACATCCGGGTCGTCTCCTCGCAGGCGGCGGACGAGCTGCTTTCCATCCGGGGCGTTAAGGCGTCCTTTGTCATCTACCCAACGGGGAATGTGATGAATATTTCCGCGCGCTCCCTGGGGGACATCAACGTCCAGCTGGTGATGGAGGTGTTGGGGGGCGGAGGCCATCTCACGATGGCGGCAACCCAGCTTCCCAATTTGACCATTGAACAGGCAAGGACCAAGCTGGTGGCAGCGATCAAAGAAAAAGCGCAGCTCCCAGCTGGGCAGAAATAAAGGGTTTTTTGCATCGGAATCACGGAGAAAGACAGGGCGTTTCCTGCCTTTCTCCGTGGTTCCGGTCCGTCTCTGGTTTCCATCAGGGACTGGAACAGTTTTTTACATGGAGGGAACAATCATGAAAGTCGTATTGCTTCAGGATATTAAGGGGACCGGTAAGAAAGGGGAGCTCGTCAGCGTTTCGGACGGCTATGCCCGCAACTTCCTGTTCCCGCGCAAGCTGGCGAAAGAGGCCAATGCGCAGGCGATGAACGAATTGAAGAACGCAGAGGCTGCGAAGGCGCACAAGATCGAAGTGGAGAAGGCCAATGCGAAGGACGCCGCGGAAAAGCTCGAGGGCAAGAGCATCAAGCTGTATGCCAAGGGCGGGCAGGGCGGCCGCCTGTTTGGGTCCGTCACGGCGAAGGAGATCGCAGAGGAGATCAAGAAGGTCTATCACATCGACATCGACAAGCGCAAGATCGAAATCGACGGCGATATTAAAGCGTTCGGCACATATGAATGCCAGATCAAGCTCTATACAGGGATCAGCGCGAAGATTTATGCGGTGGTTTCCGAAGCGGAGTAATTTTGGATTTTGCATATCAGAAGTAAGGAGGAGGTTCCGGGATGGACAATCTTTCAACGGGCTATAGCGCTTTGAATTTGCCGTTCAGCCCGGAGGCCGAGCAGTCCGTGCTGGGCGCGATCCTGCTGGATTCCTCCTGCCTGGACCGCGTGGCGGAGATTTTGCCGCGGCCCGATTACTTTTACCAGACGAATAACGGCCTGATCTACGGCGCGATGCTGGATATGTTTACCCTGGGCAAGCCGGTGGACTTTGTCACGGTCCTGGAGAAGCTCAAAGAGAGCCGGGAGTTTGACGAGGCGAGCGGGAAGACGTATCTGCTGCAATTGGCGCAGATCGTGCCGTCCATCAGCAATGTGGAGTCGTACGCCCGGATTGTCCGGGACAAGTACGACATCCGCACGCTGATTACCACCGCGCGGGAGATCATGGAAGAGGCAGCGGACGGGACGGCGGATGCAGCGACCCTGTTGGATTCCGCGGAGCAACGCATCTTCGACATCCGGCGCGGGAAGAATATGCAGGGGTTGCAGCGGATTGACGAGATCATCATCCAGACGCTCGACCGGCTGGATCTGCTCAATTCGCCGGACAGCGACCAATATAAGGGCGTGCCCACCGGCATCAAGGAGCTGGACGACACCATCACGGGGCTGAACCGCTCGGATTTGATCCTCTTGGCGGCCCGCCCCGGCATGGGCAAGACGAGCTTTGCGCTGAACATCGCGCGCCATGCGGCGGTCAAGGCGGACAAGCGCGTCGCCTTTTTTTCATTGGAAATGACCAAGGAACAGCTGGTTTCGCGCCTGCTCTCCACGGAGGCCCTGGTGGGCGGCACCAAATTGCGCACCGGCAAGCTCACGGAGGAGGAATGGGTCCGCTTGATCGAGGGCGGCGACATCCTCTCTAAGACGCAGATGTATTTTGACGACAGCTCCGGCATCACGGTCCCGGAGATGAAGGCAAAGCTGCGCCGCCTCAAGGACGTGGACCTCGTGGTGATCGACTATTTGCAGTTGATGTCCGGTTCCACCAAGCGCAGCGGGGACGGAAACCGTGTGCAGGAGATTTCCGAGATCACGCGAAATTTGAAGATCATGGCAAAGGAACTCAACGTCCCGGTGCTGACGCTGTCCCAGCTCTCCCGTGCGAGCGAACAGCGCACCACGCACCGCCCCATGCTCTCGGACCTGCGCGATTCCGGTTCCATCGAACAGGACGCGGACATCGTCCTGTTTTTGTACCGCGAAGATTACTATGCCTCTGCGGATGCGCCGGGCGAATCGGAGGATCGCAACAGCGGCGAATGTATTGTTGCAAAGAACCGCCATGGCGAGACAAAGACGGTCCCGCTGCATTGGCAGGGTGAATTTATGCGTTTTACCGCCCAGGAGGTGCTGCGTCATGAATGAGGAGATGCAGCAGATCCTAGGCCAAATCAAAGGGGTAATCGCCGAGTTTGGCCTTTTCCCACCGCAGGGCAGGGTGATTGTCGGCCTGTCCGGTGGGGCTGACTCGATGGCGCTTACCCATTTTCTCGTTTATCACACCAATTTGCAGGTGTTGGCTGCCCATGTCAACCACGGCTTGCGCGGAAGCGCGGCCGATCAGGACGAAGAGGTGGTCCGGCGCTGGTGCGAAGAAAACGGAATCCCTCTGCGCGTCCTGCATGCGGATGTAAAGCAGCAGGCGCGGGAGCGCAATCTCGGCCTTGAGGAATGCGGGCGCGAGGTGCGGTATGCCTTCTTTCAGGAGCTGGCGGACCGCGAGACGGACCGCATCGCCACAGCGCACACCCTTTCGGACCAGGTGGAGACCGTGCTGCTGCATCTGACGCGCGGCGCGGGGCTGCGCGGGCTGTGTGGAATCCCGCCGGTGCGGGGGAAGATTGTGCGCCCGTTTTTGCGCATCACGCGGGAACAGGTGGAGGCGTATTGCCGGTTTTACCATCTGCCATACGTGACGGATCAAACCAATGCCGACCGCGGGTTTGCCCGCAACCGGGTCCGGCTGGACGTGGTGCCCGCGCTGAAAGCGGTCAACCCAGCGTTGGAACGGGAGATTGCGGGGATGACAGCGCGTCTTGCCCGCGACGAGGCCTATTTGCAGGAGGAAGCACAGCGGGCGGTCGAACGGGCAAAAACCCCCAACGGCTATTCCCGCACGGAACTTGCGGCGCTGCCCACGGCCATTTTGGTCCGGGCGCTGGAGCGAATCCTCCGGCGTGCGGGAGGCGCCCAGCCGGAGGCAATTCATCTGGAACAGGCGGCGGCGATGGTCCGCGCGGGGCGCGGCAGCCTGAGCGCGCCGGGTGGAATACAACTCGCCGTGCAGGGCAATACTCTCTTTGTGGCGCAGAAGCCGCTTCCCCCTTGGAGTCTGCCCGTCACAGGGAAAACGACCCGCCTGCCGGACGGCCGGATGGCCGCTTTAAGGAAAATCCACAAGAAAGACCTGGAGAACCAAAATAAATTTAAAAATTTGTTATTTCATAATTGCATCAACTATGATACAATTACATCTAAACTGTTCTTTCGAAACCGCCGGGAGGGAGATTGCTTCCGTCCGGCGAAGCGCGGCGTTTCGAAATCGTTAAAAAAGTTGTTTAATGAGGCCAAAATAGAGCCTTTGCTGCGGGATCGCATCCTCCTATTGGAGGATGGGAAGGAAATTCTATGGATGGAGGGCTTTGGTCCGTCGGAGCGTGCCCGTGTGCCAAAGGATGCGGAGCAGATGCTTCTGATTACCGTATGGGAGCCGGAGGAAGCAGCGGATCAACGTGTTTCAGACAATTCATGAGGAAAGGAACGGGCAGAACATGTTAAACGACATCAAAGAGGTGCTTTTTAGCGAAGAATATCTGGCCAACATTGTCCAGCGGATGGGGAAACAAATCAGCGAGGATTATAAGGACAAGAATCTGCTGATGGTGAGCGTCCTGAAGGGTTCCGTCGTCTTTATGGCGGATCTGATGCGGGCCATTTCCGTTCCCTGCCGGGTGGATTTTATGTCGGTGTCCAGCTACGGTTCGGGCGTGAAAACCTCCGGCGTCGTCAAGATTGTCAAAGATCTGGACATTCCGCTGGCTGGCTACGACCTGTTGGTGGTGGAAGACATCCTGGACAGCGGCATGACGCTGAGCTACATACTGGAGCTCCTGCAATCCCGTGGTCCCCGGAGCATCCGGCTGTGCACGCTGTTCGATAAGCCGGAGCGTCGCACCGTAGACATAACCGCAGATTATGTTGGCACAACGGTCCCGGACGCCTTTATTGTGGGCTACGGGCTGGATTACGATGAGAAATATAGGAATCTTCCCTTTGTGGGCATTTTAAAGCCGGAGGTGTACGGCGGCTGACCGTCCCTCTGTGAAGGAGTGGATAACTTGGACAATAGAGACAAAATGAAACGTCTGCTGATCTATCTCGGCATTCCGATTGCGCTGTTTTTGGTGATCGGCCTGTTGTTTAGCAGCCGCCCCACCGAGAAGAGCTATGTCTATTCGGACATCGTGAATTACTTTGAAGATCAGCAGGTCACGGCTTTTTCGATCAATATGGGCACGGGCGAGATGCGCCTGCAGCTCAACGACGAGAGCAAGACGATCATCAACTATACGGCGCCGAATTCGACCTATCTGTTGCAGGAAATTCAGCCCTATGTGGATGAATACAACGCCAACCATCCGGGAAATGCGCGCATGCAGCGCGACATCCAGCGCGCTCCCGAGACCTCCTGGCTGGTGAGCATGCTGCCCATGCTGATCGTGCTGGGGTTGGGCGTTTTCCTGTGGTGGTTTATGATGAAACGTCTGAATTCCACCATGGGGGATGCCGGCAAGCAGATGAACTTCGGCAAGGCCAAGATTAAGCAGATGGCCGACGAAAAGCGCAAGACGACCTTTGCCGATGTAGCCGGTGCGGACGAGGAAAAGGAGGAACTGCGCGAGATCGTAGAATTCCTCAAGAATCCGAAGAAGTACAACGAGCTCGGCGCGCGCATCCCCAAGGGCGTTTTGTTGGTGGGCCCTCCGGGAACCGGTAAAACGCTGCTGGCCCGTGCAGTCGCAGGCGAGGCGGGCGTGCCGTTTTTCTCCATTTCGGGTTCCGACTTTGTGGAGATGTTCGTCGGCGTTGGCGCCTCCCGTGTGCGCGACCTGTTCGAACAGGCGAAGAAGAATTCCCCCTGCATCATCTTTATCGATGAGATCGACGCGGTGGGCCGTCAGCGCGGCGCAGGATTGGGCGGCGGCCACGACGAGCGCGAACAGACGTTGAACCAGCTCCTGGTGGAGATGGACGGCTTTGGCGCGAACGAAGGCGTGATTATGATCGCGGCCACGAACCGCCCGGACGTTTTGGACCCGGCTTTGATGCGGCCCGGCCGTTTCGACCGCCAGGTGGTGGTGAGCTATCCGGACATCAAGGGGCGCGAGGAGATCCTCAAGGTCCATGCGCGCGGCAAGCCGCTTGCCCCGGACGTGAATCTCAAGACAATCGCAAAATCGACCGCGGGCTTTACCGGCGCCGATTTGGAAAACCTTCTGAACGAGGCCGCACTGTTGGCGGCACGCCGGAATTTGAAGGCGATCACCATGGCGGAAATCGAAGAGGCCACGATCAAGGTCGTGGTGGGCACGGAGAAGAAGAGCCACGTGATGACGGACCGCGAAAAGAAGCTGACGGCATATCATGAGGCCGGCCATGCCGTGGCGACCTACTATTGCCCCACGCAGGACCCGGTGCATCAGATTTCGATTATCCCGCGCGGTATGGCGGGCGGTTATACCATGCATTTGCCGACGGAGGACCGCTCCTATCAGTCCCGCAAGGAGATGAAGGAGGACCTGGTGGTGCTTTTGGGCGGCCGTGTGGCCGAAGCCCTGACGTTGGACGACATCTCGACGGGCGCCTCCAACGACATCGAGCGCGCCACCAAGGTTGCACGCTCCATGGTGACCAAGTACGGCATGAGCGACAAGCTGGGACCGATCCAGTATGGCACGGACGACAGCGAACCGTTCCTCGGCCGGGACATGGGGCATATCCGCAATTATTCCGAGGAGACTGCCTCCGCGATCGACAACGAGATCAAGATGTTGGTGGAGGATGCATATCACAAGACGGAACGCATCCTGACCGAGCATATGGATCAGCTGCAGAAGGTGGCCGAATTCCTTTTCCACAACGAAAAGATGAGCGGCGAGGAATTCCGCGCCGTGATGGAAGGGACCTATCAGCCTCCGGAGGAAAAGCCCCAGGAGGAAAAGCCGCAGTCCGATTCGTTCGTCAGCGATTTCGATACAGAGAAACATTGATTGTTGTTTATAGAATGTGTGTCAAAGGGGTCGCTGCCAATGCAGAAGTTGCATTGCGCAGCGTCCTTTTTTTGCCAGTCAGCGGCGGACAATTTTATTTGCAAATTGTATTGTTTTGACATATAATTACGTGTTGTATATGATTTGGACTTTTTGAGTGATTGAGGAGAGGGCAAAAATGGCAAAAAAACCGGTTTACGGCAATGAGAGCATCTCCTCCCTGAAGGGGGCGGACCGGGTCCGCCGCCGTCCAGCCGTGATCTTTGGCTCGGACGGGATCGAGGGATGCGAGCATTCGATCTTTGAAATTTTATCCAACTCCATCGACGAAGCGCGCGAAGGCTATGGCAAGGAGATCACCATCACACGCTTTGCCGACGATTCGGTGGAAGTGATTGACCGCGGGCGCGGCTGCCCGGTGGATTATAACCAGAAGGAGCAGCGCTACAACTGGGAGCTGGCCTTCTGCGAGCTGTATGCGGGCGGCAAATACAACAACGCCTCCGCAGAGAGCTACGAGTATTCCCTGGGGCTGAACGGCCTGGGCCTGTGCGCCACGCAGTATGCCTCCGAGTATATGGATGTGGAGGTGTGCCGCGACGGGTTCCGGTATACCCTGCATTTTGAGCGCGGCGAAAATGTGGGCGGCCTGCAAAAAGAACCGTACAGCGGAAAGGCAACCGGGACCAAGATTCGCTGGAAGCCCGATATCCAGGTCTTTACGGATATCCATATCCCTGTGGAGTACTATCTGGATACCATCAAGCGGCAGGCCATTGTCAACGACGGCATCAAATTTGTGTTCCGCAACCAGGTGAACGGCAAATTTGAGACCACGGAATTTTTGTACCAAAACGGCATTGTCGATCATGTGAAGGAAATGGTGGGGGAGGATGCGCTGACCTCGGTGCAGTTCTGGCAGACGGAGCGCAAGGTGCGCGACCGCGCCGACAAGCCGGAATACCGCACCAAGATCAATGTGGCGCTGGCCTTTTCCAACCGCAATAAGCAGATTGAATACTACCACAATTCCAGCTGGCTGGAGCACGGCGGCGCGCCGGACAAGGCGGTGCGCAATGCGTTTGTCTACCAGATCGACGCGTATTTGAAGCAGACGGGGAAATACAACAAGAACGAGAGCAAAATTACCTTTGCCGATGTGGAGGACTGCCTGGTCCTGGTGATTTCCTCCTTCTCCAACCAGACCTCCTATGAGAACCAGACGAAGAAGGCCATCACCAACAAGGGAATCCAGGAGGCGATGACGGAGATGCTCCGCCATCAGCTGGAAATCTACTTTATTGAAAACCCGATGGAGGCGGACAAAATCGCCGCGCAGGTGCTCATCAATAAGCGCAGCCGCGAAGATGCGGAAAAAACCCGCCTGAATATCAAGAAAAAGCTCACCAGCACCATGGACGTCACGAGCCGCGTGGCCAAATTTGTGGATTGCCGCAGCCGCGACGCGAGCGAGCGGGAAATTTTTATCGTGGAGGGCGATTCCGCTCTGGGCGCCTGCAAACAGGCGCGCGACCCGAATTTCCAGGCGATCATGCCGATCCGTGGCAAGATTTTGAACTGCCTCAAGGCCGATTACGATAAGATCTTTAAGAGCGAGGTCATCACGGACCTTTTGAAGGTCCTGGGGTGCGGCGTGGAGGTCAAAGCAAAGGCCAACAAGGAGCTTTCCACTTTTGACCTGTCGCTGCTGCGGTGGAACAAAGTCATCCTCTGCACGGACGCGGACGTGGACGGCTTCCAGATCCGCACGCTGCTGCTGACCATGCTGTACCGGTTGACGCCGACCCTCATCAACGAGGGAAAGGTGTTCATCGCGGAGTCCCCGCTGTTTGAGATCACGACGAAAAATGAGACGTATTTCGCCTATACGGAGAAGGAAAAGGACGATTTCCTCAAGCAGCTGGAGGGGAAAAAGTACACTATCCAGCGCTCCAAGGGGTTGGGCGAGAACGAACCGGATATGATGAATTTGACCACGATGAACCCTGAGACACGCCGCCTGATTAAGGTCATGCCGGAGGACGCGGCGCGGACGGCGGAGATGTTTGACCTCCTTTTGGGGGACAATCTCTCCGGGCGGAAGGATTTCATCGCAGAGAATGGATACCGCTACATCGATACGGCGGACGTGAGCTAAGGAGGGGAAACAGATGCCGAAAAAACGCAAAGACCCGCCTCAAGCCCGTCCCAAGGCGAACGGCGTGATTGAAGGCGCGGGCGAGGTGGTGGAACAGCGGATCACCCGCACGCTGGAAGAGAACTACATGCCCTACGCGATGAGCGTGATTCTCTCCCGCGCCATCCCAGAGATCGACGGCTTCAAACCGGCGCACCGGAAGCTGCTGTACACCATGTATAAGATGGGATTGCTGGGCCCGACCCGCACCAAATCGGCCAATATTGTGGGGCAGACGATGAAGCTGAATCCCCACGGCGACGCCGCCATCTACGATACCATGGTGCGCTTGAGCCGGGGCTATGAGGCGCTGCTACACCCATACATCGATTCCAAGGGAAACTTTGGCAAATTTTATTCCAGGGACATGGCGTGGGCGGCCTCCCGTTACACAGAGGCCCGTCTGGACGATCTCTGCAAGGAGCTCTTCAACGACATTGACAAGGACACCGTGGATTTCGTAGACAACTACGACAACACCTTGAAGGAACCCACCCTGCTGCCCGCGAGCTTCCCGTCCGTGCTGGTCAATGCCAACACGGGCATCGCGGTTGGCATGGCGAGTTCCATCTGCCCATTTAACCTGGCGGAGGTCTGCCAGACGACGATTGCCCTGATGCGCGACCCGGAGCACGACATCGCCACCACCCTGCTGGCGCCGGACTTCCCCGGCGGAGGCCAGCTCGTTTACGATGCAAAGTCCATCCAGGAGATTTACCGGACCGGACGCGGCAGCTTCCGCGTGCGCGCGCGGTATAGCTACGACAAATCCGTCAACTGCATCGACATCACGCAGATCCCCCCCACAACCACGGTGGAAGCGATTGTCGAAAAAGTGGTGGATCTGGTAAAGCACGGCAAGCTCAAGGAGATTTCCGACATCCGCGATGAAACGGGCCTGGATGGGCTGAAGATTACCATTGATCTGAAGCGCGGCGTGGACCCGGACCGTCTGATGCAGCGCCTGTTTAAGTTTACGCCCTTGGAGGACAGCTTCTCCTGCAACTTCAATGTGTTGATCGCGGGTGTTCCGCGCGTGCTCGGCGTGGGCGACCTGTTGCAGGAGTGGGTGGCGTTCCGCATCGAATGCGTGCGCCGCCGCACGCATTTTGACCTGAGCAAAAAGCGCGACAAGCTCCATCTGCTCAAGGGCCTTCAAGCGATCCTGCTGGACATCGACAAGGCCGTGGCCATTGTGCGCAACACGGAGGAGGAGGCCGAGGTAGTCCCGAACCTGATGATCGGCTTCGGCATCGACGAGGTGCAGGCGGAATATGTGGCCGAGATCAAACTGCGCCACCTCAACCGGGAATACATCCTCAAGCGAACGGAAGAGGTTGGCCAGCTGGAAAAGGACATCGCGGAGCTCCAGGGGATTCTGGACAGCAAGGCAAAGGTCAAGGGGATCATCATCAAGGAATTGCAGGCGGTGGCAAAGCAATACGGCCAGCCGCGCCGCACGATGCTGCTCTATTCCGACGAGTTGGAGGAGTACCGGGAAGAGGAGGAAATCCCCGATTATCCCGTGCATTTGTTTTTCACCCGCGATGGGTATTTCAAGAAGATCACGCCGCAGTCGCTGCGCATGAGCGGGGAGCAGAAGCTCAAAGAGGGCGACGAGGTGGTGCAGCAATTGGAGAGCACCAACAATGTGGACCTTCTGTTCTTTACGGACCGGGCGCAGGTGTACAAGGCAAAGGCTTCCGATTTTGGGGACACCAAGGCCAGCGTATTGGGCGAATACATCCCCGCGAAGCTCGGAATGGACGAGGACGAAAACGCCATTTATATGGCGGTGACAAAGGACTACGGCGGCTATATGCTGTTCTTCTTTGAGAATGGCAAAGTTGCCAAGGTCAATATGGAATCCTACGCGACCAAGACGAACCGCCGGAAGCTGCTCGGCGCGTACAGCGATAAATCCCCGGCGGCATCCATCGCGTATATCCAGGAGGATTGCGAGTTCCTTCTCACCAGCGCACAGGGGCGGATGCTCCTGATGCATACGGGCGCCGTACAGCCCAAGACGACGCGCAACACGCAGGGCGTTGCAGCGATGACACTGCGCAAAGGCGGGCGTCTGCTGCGGGCGGTGCCGTATGCCGAGGGAATGCTGAAAAAGCCGGACCGCTACCGCAAGAATATCCCTGCGTTGGGCACGCTGCCTACCCCGGAGGAGACCGAAGGGGAACAGTTGACGCTGTGATGTTTGCCAGCGCATCCGCTTGTGGAGACCGGATGCAGGCGAAGATGGCCGGGGTTAGAAACCGGCCGATAGCAACCAAACGATCGAGCGGGAGAACCGAAGAATTGGTTCTCCCGCTTTGTTTGTACGCTAGGGGCGAATCCATACCGTTTCTTACCGCATTGCGATGTGTTACAAAAGCAAACGGGCGCCAGCGGCCAATAGCCGCCAGCGCCCGAAGCGGTTTCCGAAACGGCAAACGCATGCATCCCGGAATTCCTTTGTTAGAATGTCCGTATCCGGCTCGGTTTATACATGATTCTGTGCATCAGATTGGAAAATAGCGCGGGACTTCATGCGGCCTCGGGCTGGATGAGGTCCAACAGGTTTTCGGAGACATAATCGTAGACGGAACGAGCCCATTCAAAATCATAGTCGGGAAAGAGCTCTTGCTGTTCCTGGATTCGGTCTTCGAAGCTCTCGTCCGGATAGAAAAAGCCTGTCACGTCGCAAATCAAATAGCCATCTTTTTCCACTATGCATGTTTTCCGGACATCTGCGGCGGGGATGGACTGCTCCTTTAGCAGGACGCAAGTTCCATCGTTGCATTCGCTCTCTTTAAAACATTGCAGAATAAACATGTTGTTGGGCGTAAAGTCGACCATCCGCTCGCTGGTATCCACATGGATGCGGGTCACGTTTCCGTAAAATTCGCCGCTGTTCCAATAGTCGGAGACTGCCGTGTGTTCCGCTCCCCAGAGGCCATCGGCGTTCCGATTGGGATCGTGAAACGTTTTGGACGAGTCCACCGTCAAGCCGATGTCCTGGAGCGAATAGCCTTGAATGACCTTGGCATATTCGGTTGAGGGGTCAGTAGGCAAAAATTCAGGAGCTTGCGAATAATCAATACTTTGGTTGGAAGAAATAGGAGTGGAATTATTTATATTCGATGATGAGGGATTTCCGTAATTTGTACAGCCATAAAAAATGAATAGCAGTACAATTGATGTTAATAGATAACAATGTTTTTTCATAAAAAAGCTCCCTCTTAATATGACGATTCAAAATTAGTACTTGTAACTATAAACCCGATTAATGATATATCCTTGGTTGGTATAGTCTTGAAGAGTGGGATAATTGTAAGAAGCAGGATCTTTAATATAAATTAATTCTCCACTGTATGCATAAGCAACAACGTAATGAGTATTACTTCCTTTCGCCATACCAATCATTACGGGTCTCTTTTTATTGCTAATAGAATCGGCCACAATAGGCGCAAGTTCTGCCGTGGTATATGTCCGAGAACTATCATGCAAATCTAACGTTAAGCTACAACGACTTCCTGCTTGTTCATAATAAAAAGGACACGCATAATTTGCGACGATTCTATTTACTTGGCCAGGATCGTAATCAAGACCTCTTAAATAGTTTGCTATCATGGTAAAGCTTGTTAATGTGCAGCCATAGGTTCCAATGGGAACGTTTTGAGTTTGCATAAGGTCGTTACTATACGATTGCCCACTTTGTTGCCAGCGTTTTATAGAGATTTCCCCACGAGCCTTTGTACGAAGTAATATTTGTCCTCTTACTGTAGCTGCTTGAATTTCCGCCGTACTGGGCGGTAAGGGATCATAATCCAACGCAAAAGAACCTGTGATATGATTTGGTATAGCGTATCCTGGAAGAGAAATCATTGTTACCAGCAGTGTACATAGAAGTAAAGAAGAAAAATCTTTTTAAACATTCTAAAATTCTCCTTTCCAAGTTGATACTATTAAAACATAGAAATACTTATATGATTGAAATTTCAAATATTAATAGCCACAATGGAATTATCCTCCTATATATTTACTAATTCTAAAATAACAATATACTTTAAAATTGTCAATAAAAATTACAGATTTGAAATTATTTTAAACAATTTTTATAAAGAATATGTGAAAAATATAGATGTATTTAAAATAGAAAATACACCTTTCGAAAAGATGCTTGCAATACATGCGCGTTTGTGCTATTATATTCTAAGCTAAAAAGCGGATTGGGAGAATCGTCCCAGTTCTATTTTCGGAGGTGCACTATGGGCGTTTGGCAGATTATCTTGGGGATTGTCCTGATTCTGTTCTCCGTCGCCATCATTGTTGTTGTTCTGTTGCAGGAAGGCCATCAGGCAGGACTCGGAGCAATTACAGGCGGTGCGGATACATTCCTTGCGAAGAACCAGGCCCGCACAGTTGACGCGTTCCTTGCCCGGTGGACAAAGGTGATTGCCGTTGGCTTCTTTATCCTTGTCATCGGTCTGAATGCGCTTGTGTTCTTTGCCCCGTAAATCAAGACGCGAAAAGCCCCGCTTGTATAAGCGGGGCTTTTTTCTGCCAAGAATCCAAAAGAGAAAGCAATAAATTGCACAGGGACTGGGAAGAATTTTTGTTGAGAAGCGCCACACGATGGGCGCAATAGGAGTATCGAGTATGTTGGAAGAAATGAAAGATCAGATTTTAAAGTTTGTGCAAAAGACGCCGCAGGCGATGACTTCGCGTGGGCTGATGAAAAAAATGCGTGTAAAAGATCCAAAATTGTTTTATCGGGCGATGGACCAGCTGCGGCAGCAAGGGGTTTTGCAGGTCAATAAAAAGCACCGCGTGCGCCTTGCCGCGTCTTCCGCGCGTTCGAAACGGGCGGGTTCCCCAAGGGAAAAGCGGCCTTTCAGCGGCACACTCCGCGAAAAATTGCGCGGTCCGGTGGAGAAGATCGACGGGGTCAAAAGAGCGGTGATTGTCTCCCTGAGCAAGGGGTTTGCCTTTGCCCGCCCGGAGGACGGCGGGGAGGATTTGTTCATCCATGCGGATCATCTGAAGTCCGCCTTCATCGGGGATACCGTTGTGTTGAACCATTTGGAGCGCAGCGGCAAGGGGCTTTCCGCAGATGTGGAACAGATCACTGAACGGGCGAGCCGTCTGCTCACCGGGACGTTGGTGGAGGGCGAAGAGGGGCTGGAATTTGCGCCGGATGACGCCATCCGTTACAACCTTTCTCTTTCCAGGAAAAGCTTGCCACATCTCCGCCCGCATGTGAAAGCGCAGGCGGAGATCCAGCAGATTCCCGGGACGGACCGGCTGACTGCCCGCGTAATCAAGGTTTATGGCAATTCGGACAGCGCAAAGATTTGCGCGGATGCCATCATTGACCAGAATGGGATTCGGACGGAATTCCCGGAAGAGGTCCTCGCAGAGGCGGAAAAGATTCGAAAGTCAAAGATCACGGAGAAAGACCGCAAAGGCCGCCTCGACCTGCGCGGGCTCGGCATCTGTACGATCGACGGGCCGGACGCAAAGGACCTGGACGACGCGATCTCCGTCAGCCGCACGCGGTTGGGGTATCGCCTGGGCGTGCACATTGCGGACGTGTCGCATTATGTCAAGGTGGGAAGCGCCATCGACTTGGAGGCGAGGGAACGCGGCACGTCGGTCTACTTTGCGGACCGCGTCATCCCCATGCTGCCGGAAGCGCTGAGCAACGGCGTTTGTTCGCTCAATGCGGGGGAGGATAAACTCACGTTTTCCGCCATCATCGAATTGGACAAGCAGGGGACGATCCTTTCGTTCCGCTTCCGGAAGAGCATCATCAATTCGAAGGTGCGCGGCGTTTACGGCGAGGTCAATCAGCTGTTCAACGGGACGGCGGATAAAGCGCTGCGCAAAAAATATTCGCCGGTCATCCGGTCGCTCCATGCGGCGCGGGAGCTTGCGGAGATCCTGAAGGCGCGCGCGAAGCGCAGTGGCACGGTGGAATTGGACAGCACAGAGTCCCGCTTTGTATTGGACGGGCAGGGCGTCTGCGTGGATGTGCAGCCCCGCGAGAGCGGAGAGGCGGAGCAGATGATCGAGCAATTGATGATTACCGCAAACCAGGCGGCGGCGCAATTGGCGAAACGCGCCAACCTCCCCTTTGTATATCGCATCCACGAACAGCCGGCCCCGGACCGTGTGGAGTCCCTGGCCGATTTGGTAGGGGCCTTGGGCCTGAACCCGGTCTCCCTGCGGCACAGTGCAAGCGTCAAGACGGCGGATTTTGCGGCGATCATGGAGCAGGCGGAAGGGACGCCTGCGCAGAAGGTGATTTCCCATCAGCTGCTGCGCACCATGGCAAAGGCGCGCTATGACACCCAGCCGGTCGGCCATTTCGGCTTGGCTTTGGAGGACTACTGCCATTTTACCTCCCCGATCCGGCGGTACCCGGACACGGCGATCCACCGCATCCTGTCCGCGTACCTTGCAAAGGATAAGCAGATTGCCGCGCATTATACGGAGTTTGCCCGCGAAGCAGCGTCGAATTCCTCCAAATGCGAGGTCCGGGCGATGGCGGCGGAGCGCAGTGCAGAGGATTGCTACATGGCGGAATATATGCGGCAGCATATCGGGGAAGAGGCCACCGGTGTCATCAGCGGCGTAACCATGCGGGGGGTATTTGTCGAGCTTCCCAATACAGTGGAAGGGTTTGTCCCCATCACCTCCTTTGAAGGGGCCCATTTTGAATTTGATGGAATGATTACGCAATACGACGCCACCACCGGCCGGAAGCTGACCATCGGCCAGCCGCTGCGCGTCAAGGCTGTGGCGGCGGACGTCGCAAGCGGGCGGATTGATTTCCTCCCGGTGGAGCCTACGCCTGAAAATGCATAATCGGCAATGCCCGGAAAGAGCGCTCTATTTCAGAGTCCCTTTCGGGGCTTTTTTTATTTTTTAAAGCTTTTTACCGCAAACTGGTATAAAGGATGGAATAAATGTCCACCATATTCACATAGAAATAAAAATACACGCGGAAGATTCATGCATTGAGGAAGCGCTCTTTTTCCAATGCATGAGGACGGCAATGGAAAGTGGTGTGCGTATGGAAACGGTGTTGAAACTGATACAACGTGTGGACAGCCGGGAGACAGATAAAAAGCAGGAACAGGAGAAACGGCAGCTCCTGGAGGAACTCCGGGAGGTTGCGCGGCTCATGGCCTGCAACGACCTTTGGTTCCAGCTGGAGTGCGATGAAAATTTGATCGAAGCATGCATCTACCAGCGCGAGGCGTTACAGGCGCGGTACCGTTATCTGTTGGGGACGGCGCGGCGCAAAGGGATCAGCTGCGAACCGTTTCAACCGAAGAGGGCAGAGGGATAAGTCCATGGTGGGCTTGTCCCTTCCCTTGTTTTACGGGGAGTTTTTGGAAAAGGAGTGATGTGAGAAAAAGAAGCCCGGCCGCACCAAGCGTTCCATCTTCCGGGCCATTTTCCGCGGTGTAATGGGCAGATGTTTCAGATTGCTATGGGAAAGGGGAAAGGGACATGAATCATTGGACGATGCTTTTGATTGGATTGGGCGTTTTTGCCCTGTTGGTGCTTTTGCAGGCTATTGTACGGGCAGCGCATCCAGTCCAGCGCGCCATAGGAGGGATTGTGATGGGCCTATGCGCTTTGGTTGCCGTCAATTTGACAGGCGTTTTTACCGGGGTCTCCATCCCACTCAGCCCCCTGGCGATCGGGGTGTCCGGCGCAGCGGGAATCCCAGGGGTGACGCTCTTGCTTTTGCTAAACCTGATCTTTGTATAGGAAAGAAGGATTGCCAGCCGTTTCAAAAATGGATGATGCTTAACGAAGGGCCTGAGCATCCAGAGCTTTATTTTGAAGGGATCACCGCTTATCTGGATTTTTCCACCGGGATGTGATACAATCGGAAAAAGAAAAATATGGGAGGTCACTTATGAAGGATTTTCTTTTGGAAGCTTGCGTGGACAGCACGGCTTCGGCGGAAGCAGCCCACCGCGGCGGAGCGGACCGCCTGGAGCTTTGCAGCGGATTGGTCGTTGGCGGTTTGACGCCGGGTCTTTCCTTCTTCCGTCAGGTCAAAGAACGCACAGGGATGCGTGTACATGTGCTGATTCGCCCACGGTTCGGAGATTTTTGCTATTCGGAAGAGGAATTCGCAGTGATGGCGGAAGATGTGAAAGCCTTTGTGGAGGCGGGTGCGGATGGAATTGTCGTGGGATTTTTGCAGCCGGATGGGAATCTCGACCTTTCCCGCATGAAGCGGATCCGGGAACTCTGCGGGGACCGCCACTTGACGCTGCACCGCGCGTTCGACGTCTGCGCAGATCCGTTCCGCGCGCTGGGAGAAGCAAAGGAACTAGGGGTCAATACCATCCTAACCTCCGGGCAGAGGGACAGCGCGCTCGAAGGAGCGGCGCTCCTGCATGATTTGGTACAGGCTGCCGGCGGGAAAGTGGACATTCTTGTGGGCAGCGGCGTCCATTCCGCCAATATGGCGCAGCTTGCCGCCAAGACGGGCGCAAAAAGCTTCCATTTGTCCGCCAAAAAAGAAAAAGACAGTGCCATGGCCTATCGGAAATCCGATGTGCATATGGGACTGCCTATGATGAGTGAATATACCATTTTTGAAACCGATGAGCGGGAAATCGCCGCAGCACGGCGCGTGCTGGAGCAATTTGAAGGATGACGGTTCAGCCCTTCATTTCCTTTAAAAGGTCGGAAACCATATCCCGGTTATTGGTGACCAGCGCCAGCATCATGCGATAGACGTTTTCCGGGGCGCGGTGGAAGTTGCGCTTTACCATGCGGGCCTGAAAGAGGTCCGGGACATAGAGTGTAAAGTTCATCAGCTCCATGTCGCCCCCGGAAACGTGGCAGGTCACATTGTATCCGCGCTCTGTCCGGTTGATTTCCACCTTGTTTTCCCGCTCGCGCTTTGCGGCGGCCAATAGGTTGACCGCTGCGGAAACCGCCCGTTCACGAACGGAGAGCGGCACGGCCGCATCCAATTGTTTGGCGATCATGCGCGCTTGCCGTGTGGCGGAAAGCAGATCGGGATGCTCTTCATCGGCGGTAATATTGCCATTGCCCAAAAGTTCCGCTAATGCGTCCGTCACTTCAAAATAATTGGCAAGCCCGTTATCCTGCATAATACCGATGATGTCTTGTCGGGAAAGAGGAGCGTCCACGCTGGAGAGCAGATAGCAGATTAAGATCCGGATCTGATTTTTGGTGCGGAGCCCCCCCGGCTCGACTCCGCCGGTAAAAGCATCAAATTCCATGAGAAATCCTCCCTTTGTCCTTGCGGACGCCGCGACAACCACATGCCCGAAACCTTGCAAAGTCCCCAGGTAAGGGCTATGCGTTACAAAAAAGCCAAAGCCACTCGTCCCCCTTTTGGACAGGTACGCTTTGACTTTGTTTTTCTTCTTTATTAGTTTAACACATGGTACGGCGCCTTGCAAGACGAAAGAGGGGGTTTTATTTTTTCAGACCGCAGATGTCGTTGGCACTCTGTAAGATTTCTTCCTGCTCTTCCGGCGTGGCAGAACGGAAAATGCCAACCAGCAACCGTTCGTCTGCCGAAAGGTCATAGATGTATTTGATGTGGTCAAAACTATCGCTCCTACTCGAATCCCGCAATTGCCCTGCCTCCGACTCGTCCATCAACAGCTCCATCAGGGAAACGTTATAGATCTTCGCCAGCAGCTTTAAAACGGAAATAGAAGGTGTGGTTTTTCCGGTTTCGTAATAGGTATAGGTGGAACGCGAGCAATTTAAAATTTTCGCGATTTCCATCTGTTTGAATCCATTATTCTCCCGCAAAGTACGCAACTTATCGCAAAGCTTTTTGTTAGTCAAGGCCTATTCCCATCTTTCTTATAAATTCTAGATCTATATGCTATATTATAATATAGTTACATGATTTTCGGATTATTATGTCAATAATCTTCACGGAATTAGAGGCGATAAAAATAGTATCCGCGGATATAGAGAAAAGTTTATAGAAAATGTACTTTTTTTTCGAAAAGCCCTTGACGTTTGAATAAAAATTTTGTATACTATCAAAGTCAGCCGTACTAAATATGCTACTGTGGCTCAGTCGGTAGAGCAGCTGATTCGTAATCAGCAGGTCGGCAGTTCGAGTCTGCCCAGTAGCTCCAAAAGGACCGTATGGACAAGCCCTTGTTGGTGTGCCATACGGTCCTTTTTATTTTCCGAGCAGAGCAAAGGAAAGCGCTCCCGATCGCTTAGGGTCAAATCCCCATGCAGTCGGGAGCGTTTTGTGTAGCATAAAACGGGTTAGATTTGTAAAAAAGCCTACCTCTGTTGCGTAGGTTAAAGGCTCAAGATTTCACTCACCGTGGGATGCGGAAAGATGGTCTGGGAGAGCTGCTCCGCCGTCAACCCGGCGTTCACAGAGGCAGTCAGTCCGCCGATCATCTCAGAGGCATGGGGACACATGAGTTGTGCCCCAAGAAGGACGTCCGTGTCTGCGTCAAACACAAGCTTAGCAAAGCCGCGTTCCGCCCCCTCCACCACCGCTTTTCCGTTGGCAGAGGTCAACGATTTGCGCACGGTCACCTTGCGTCCCTCCGCTTTGGCGGCATCCGCCGTCAGCCCCACAGAGGCGATCTCCGGCTCTGTAAAGATGCAGGCGGGGATGGCGGATACATTCTTCACCGGAGCGCCTCCAAACATGGCGTGAACCGCATTTTTGGCCTCTGCCTCCGCTGCATGGGCCAGCTGGATGCCGCCGGATATGACGTCCCCCACCGCGTAAACTCCGGGGATTTGAGTCCGATACTGTTCGTCCACCGGGATATAGCCGCGTTCCATCGGGAAATCAAACGATGCGGCAAAGAGCCCCTCGGTGTTGGGCCTGCGGCCCGTGCACACCAGCAGGCAATCCGCCGCGGTTTCCAGATCGCTGCCTTTTTGCGAAAAGCGGCAGAGGAGTTCGCCGTCTCCGGAGGCGATCTCCTGCACAGAGGCGCCTGTGTAGACCGACACACCGCGCTTTTTGAGGATCATCGAAAGGTTTTGGCTGATTTCGCGGTCCATCGTGGGAAGCAGGCGCGGCAGGGCTTCCAAGATGGTGACCGCGCACCCCAGGTCGCTGTAAATCTGCGCAAATTCCACCCCGATCACACCGCCGCCGATGATGGCCAGGCGCTTGCAGTCCACACCATCCCCCTGCAAGAGCTGGTCGCTCGTTACCACGCCGGGGAGATGAATCCCGGGGATGGGAGGCATTGCCGGGAGGGAACCTGTGGCGATCAAAAGGTTTTGCGCCTCATAGGGGGTCCCATCCACCAGGACACGTCCCGGCGCTTCAATCTGGGCGGAACCGTGCAACAGGGTGATGTTCCCCTTTTGAAAGAGCAGTTCGATCCCGCTGCGCAGCTGCGCCGTTACCTTCTGGACATGCGCATACATCGCCGCCCGATCACAGGAGGCGTTCTGCACGTGGATTCCCAATTCTTCGGAACAGGTAGCCTCTCGAAAGACACGGGAGGCGCGCAAAAGCGCCTTGGTGGGGATACAGCCGCGGTTTAAACAGGTGCCGCCCACCGCGTCGCGCTCTACCACCGCCACGGTTTTCCCCAGCTTGGCCGCTTCCAGGGCCGCCACATAGCCGCCGGGTCCTCCGCCGATGACAATCAAATCAAAACCATTCATAACATGCATTCCTCCAGAAGCGACCGGATGTCCCGAGACATCTGCGCTTGTTCTTGATCTTCCATGGGAAGGGCTTTGACCGCGGCGCACAGGGAGCCGCAAGTAAAAGGAAGGCCCTTCCAGGCTTGTTGGACACGTTGTGCATAGAAAACATCCATCGCGTCGGTATAGACAGCCGCCTCCTCCACCCGTCCGGCGGAGACGCGAAATTGGATCGTAATTTCGCCCCAAAAAAATCGCCGGGAAAGCGCATAGGTGAAGTCCGCCTCTTTCCCCATGCGCCACTCCCAGGAGGCAAATTTTTCTTCCAGACGGCGCAATTCTTCCCCAGCCAGGCGTTCGGTGGGAAAGGGAAGAGGCGTCCCATGGTAGACTTCGCCAAAAGCGGCGGTGAGCGCCTGCCGGACCGCTTCCACGGTGATCCCTAGGACCAGTTCTGTGAGGTTCACCACGCGGGACCGCACGGATGGAACGCCTTTGGATTGCAGTTTCCCGGCGGAAACATACAGGTAGTGGGACATCTTTTCCGCATCCACATCGATCAGAATGGTCCCATGGTGATAGCACCGGCCGCCGCTGGAATAGAAGGCGTTTCCGGAGAATTTGCGGCCGCCCGCCGTCAGGTCATTGCGGCCGGATTTTTCCGCCTGAATCCCCAACGCCTGCACCGCCCGGAGGATTACGTCCAACTGGCGTGGTACGCTGTAATCCTCCTTGTGGACCAAAAAGGTAAAATTGAGGTTGCCCAGGTCGTGGAATACCGCGCCCCCTCCGGAAAGGCGGCGGGCTAGAAAGCCTCCGTCGCGTTCCAGGGCTTCCACGCGGCATTCCCGGCGGCTGTTTTGGTTGCGGCCGATCACAACCGTGTTTTGGTTTTGCCAGAGGTAGAGGATACATTCCCCAGGGAGGACAGCGTTTAGCAGGGCCTCTTCCAGGGCTAAATTGGCGTATGGATTGGTACCGCTCGCCGTGGCGATATACAGGGTATTAAGCATCGAAGGAATACCGCAGTTTCGGGGTGCGCGCAGCGCGCACCTCGTCCGGCCGGCGGATGGGCGTGCGCGTGGGCGCGGCGTGGAGCGATTCCGGGTCGGTGTGGGCGCGCTCCAGGATTTCGGTGATCATCTGCGCCGCCCAGTCCAATGTCTCCTTAGATTCGGTCTCCGTCGGTTCGAACATCAGCGCCTCCGGGACGATCAGAGGGAAGTACATGGTCGGCGGATGCATGCCGTAGTCCAACATCGATTTCGCCACGTCCATGGCGGAGACGCCGGTCTCCTTCTTGAGATGCTCCATGGTGAGCACAAATTCGTGCATACAGAGCCCGGGCGTTGCGGCGTCGCAGTACGGTTCCAGAAGCTTCTTCAAATAGTTGGCGTTCAGGACAGCGGTCTGCGCAGCATCCCGCATCCCATCGCCGCCGAGCATTTTCATATAACAGAGCGCACGGACCACCACCAGGAAGTTCCCGTAGAACGCCTTTACGCTGCCGATGGTCTGCTCTGCATCCTCAAAGGTATAGTGGCCATCCTTTTCCACCACATGACGGTTGGGGAGGAAGGGCACAAGAAGATCTTTTACGCCCACAGCGCCGGAACCGGGGCCGCCTCCTCCGTGCGGGGTGGAAAAGGTCTTGTGCAGGTTGAGGTGTACCACGTCGAAGCCCATATCGCCCGGACGCGCGACCCCCATCACGGCGTTGAGGTTGGCGCCGTCGTAGTAGTTCAGGCCGCCCGCCTCGTGGACAATGCGGGTGATTTCCAAAATGTTTTTGTCAAACAATCCCAGCGTGTTGGGATTTGTGAGCATCAATCCGGCGGTGTCGGGGCCTGCGGCCTTGCGCAGCGCGTCGAGGTCCACACAGCCGTCCGGCGAGGATGGCACATTGACCACTTCGAATCCCGTCATGGTGGCGGAGGCTGGATTGGTGCCATGGGCCGAGTCCGGGACGAGGATTTTGGTGCGCTGTAGGTCCCCGCGAGAGCGGTGGTAGGCCTTGATGAGCAGAAGGCCGGTGAATTCTCCGTGCGCGCCTGCGGCGGGCTGGAAGGTCATCGCTTCCATGCTGGTGACGGCGCAGAGGATGCGCTCCGCCTCGGCCAGTACCTCCATGCAGCCCTGTGCCGTGTACTCCGGCTGCAGCGGATGGATTCCCGTGAAGCCCGGCAGGGCGGCGATCTCTTCGTTGAGCGCGGGATTGTATTTCATCGTGCAGGAGCCCAGGGGATAGAAGCCGTCGTTCACCCCGTGGACCCGCTTGGAAAGCTCCGTATAGTGGCGGCTGATGTCCGTCTCGGAGAGTTCCGGGAGATGAAGGGGTTGCTGGCGGGCGAATTGCTCGGGCAGCGCGGCATTTGGAACGTCGCAGTCCGGCAGGAGCGTACAGGCCCTCCCGGGGACGCTTTTTTCAAACAGCAGGTTCATGCGCACACCTCCTTCAACAGGCCGATCAGGGCATCTATTTGCGCTTTGGTGTTCTTTTCCGTTGTACACCAGAGGATGCCGCCCTCCACGGGGTAGCCTCCCAAGATGTCATGCGCTTCCAGCTTGGCGAGAATTTGCTCCGCCGGGAGAGGCGTTTCTGTGACAAATTCCTGGAAAAACGCGCCGGGATAGCGGCGCGGGAAGCCGATCTTTTCCAGCTCTTCCGCGAGGTAGTGCGCCTTTGCATAGCTGAGCTGCGCTGCTTTTTGCAACCCCTGGGGCCCCATCGCCGCCAGGTAGACAGCCGCGCGCATAGCACAGAGGGCCTGGTTGGAGCAGATGTTGGAGGAGGCTTTTTCCCGGCGGATGTGCTGTTCCCTGGCTTGGAGCGTAAGCACAAAGCAGCGTTCGCCCGCTGCGTCCACGGTTTCGCCCACAATGCGGCCCGGCAGCTTGCGGAATAGCGCCTGTGTACAGGCCATGAACCCGAGGTACGGTCCGCCAAAGGCGAGCGGCATCCCGAGCGGCTGGCCTTCTCCCACAGCGATGTCCGCGCCGCATTCGCGCGGCGATTTGAGTATGGCCGCCGCAATGGGGTGGATGCCCAGGATGAATTTGGCCCCTGCTTCGTGGGCAACGGCGCCGATGGCCTCTGCATCCTCCAGGTTGCCGTAGAAATTGGGCTGTTGCAGATAGACGCAGGCGTCCGTATCGCAGAGCATGGCGCGCAGGGCGTCCAGATCGGTGCGCCCGTCCTTAGTTGGAATGAGCGCAACCTCCGCATCCGCGCCCGCACAATAGGTTTGGATGGTTTGAATCACCGCCGGGTGTGCGGCGGCAGAGACCAACGCGCGATTGCGTTTGCGGTCGCGGCACATCGCCACGGCTTCCGCGGCGGCGGAGGCGCCGTCGTACACGGAGGCGTTGGAGGCGTCCATGCCGGTCAGCTCACAGATCATGGTCTGGTATTCAAAAATGGATTGCAGGATCCCCTGGCTGATTTCCGCCTGATAGGGGGTGTAGGCGGTCAAAAATTCTTCCTTATTGCAGACGCGCTCCACAATCGCGGGGATATAGTGGTCGTATGCGCCAGCGCCGCGGAAGATGGTGTGGAACACGTGGTTTTTATCGGCCAACGCACACATCTGCGCGGAGACTTCCATCTCCGAGAGGCCGGGGGCGAGGTCTAGGCCGTCCAGACGGATGGATGCCGGCACATTGTCATAGAGCGCCTCGATCTGTGAGACGCCGACAGCCTCCAACATTTGCCGTTTCTGTCCGGCGGTGGACGGAAGGTAACTTCCCATGGCGATTCTTCCCTTCTCAATCGTTTTTGTAGGGCGTCAATGCTTTGCCTCTTCTTCCGCGCAGAACGCTTCGTAGGCGGCGGCGTCCATCAGGTCGCCGTACTCCGTGATTTCCCCCACCTCGATGAACCAGGCGTCATAGGGAGCCTCGTTGATGCGCTGCGGGGCGTCGAGAAGCTCCTCGTTGATGGCGGAAACCGTGCCCCCCACCGGGCTGTACAGGTCGGAGACCGCTTTGACGCTCTCCACATCTGCAAAGCTTTCGCCCGGCGTGACCGGGTCGCCGACCTCGGGCAGATTGACAAACACAAGGTCGCCCAATTGGTTTTGTGCGTAGTCGGTTACACCGACGCGCGCGGATGTCTCATCGAGCTTTTGAATCCATTCGTGGGACCGGGTGTAGAGCAGTTCATTTGGAATTTTCATATGTATATCCTCCTTAAAAATGCGTTTCTATGGAATGTTTATTTAGACTTTGTGCGTTTGTAAAAGGGCAATGGGACGATTTCCGCTGCAACACGGCGCCCGCGGACCTCCACTTCCACGGCGGTGCCGGGGGCGGAACAGGCGGTGTCGATATAGGCCATGGCGCAGCTCACCCCTAGATAGGGGCAGTGGGTGCCGGACGTGGTGACGCCCACTTCTTTTCCGTCGATCCAGATGGGCTGATCTTCCCGGAGAATCCCGCGCCCCGTCGCTTTGAGGCCCACACGCACGCGGGCGGGCTCTCCCAGCTGCATCAGCGCGCTCTTCCCGATGAAATCCTCCTTATCGAGTTTGACGGCAAACCCCAAGCCCGCACAGAGCGGGTCCATGTGGTCGTTCAATTCGTGCCCATAGAGCGGCATGGAGGCCTCTAGCCGCAGCGTGTCGCGCGCGCCCAAGCCGCAGGGGGTGGCCCCCGCCTGGACCAGCGCCTCCCAAACCGCCGGGGCGTCTTTGGGCTCCATATACAGCTCATACCCGTCTTCCCCGGTGTATCCGGTGCGGGAAACCATGCAGGGGACACTAGCCACGGTCACGTGCTCCACGAAGGAATAATACTTTTTAGGCAGCGCTTCCAGGTCGGCCAGCCCGGAGAGGACTTTGTCCGCCTCCGGCCCCTGTACAGCGATCTGGGCCACGCGGTCCGAGAGATCGGTGAGGGATGCCTCCCCTTGCAGGTGTGCGCGAAGCCATGCGAGATCCTTTTCGGTGTTGGCCGCGTTCAGAACCAGGAAAAAGGAGGTTTCCGAGCGGCGGTAGACGATCAGGTCATCCACCACGCCCCCGGTTTCATTGAGCATCAGGGTATAGCGCGCCTTCCCGACCGGCATCCCTGTGAACTGGTTGGAGAGGATGTAGTTGAGCGCTTGTTCGGCCTGCGGCCCCTCAATCAATGCTTCGCCCATGTGGGAAACGTCAAAAAGCCCCACATGCTGCCGCACCGCCATATGTTCTGCAATCACACCTGTGGGGTACTGCACCGGCAAAAGGTAACCGGCAAAGGGAACGATGCGCCCTTTGAGGGCAATGTGTTGTTCATACAGGGGTGTTTTCTTTTCCATGGGAACAATCCTCCTCATAAACAAAATTCCAGGAAAATAAAAAAAGACGGGGCGCGCAAATCTTTGCACGCTCCGTCATACAACCTGAAAGATTCTCCCAAAACGGGATTGCTTCTTCGGTGCCGCTTGTTGGCCGGAGGACCGGCAGGCATACGGCTTTTCGGAGTTTTGTCGGATACCGGTCCCTTTTGCCTGAGAGTTTTCGGCGTAGCCCCTTCGGCGCCGCAAATGCGCGGTCTCTCCCGGTATCTTCATCCATCCTATGTACTTTTCAAGCTTAGTATAAGAAATTTTTGGGGGTAAGTCAAGAAAATTTTGATACAGATTTTACACAATTCAAAGGCAAACGGCCGAAAATCGCCGCGGAATTGTATGCGCAGCAGGCCTATTCCAAAGGCTTTTTGGGCGGGAACCTTTTCCATGTATATGAAGGATTTCGTAAAAGATGACCGGCTGTGTGCGCAATGCGCACCCGCTGGATTCCCAGAAAAACAACGAGGGAAACCAGAATCCATTCTGATTTCCCTCGCGTTTTTTTAAAGGCTTTGTACAAAGTCCTTGATGTCGCCCAGCTCTTCCAGCAGGGGGGCGCCGATGACCTTGGAGAGCGCTTGATTCAGCTCGGAATATTCGTTACCTGTGATTTGAATCTGATCGTACTGGTGCTCGCGCAGAAGGTCCATGCGGCGGTTCAGTTCCGCGATGATCTCCTTTTTGATGTCCTTTGCCATGGAAACACTTCCTTTTGTTCAAAATACGTGCAGCCGCAACGGATGCGGCCGTATGGAACGGATGGAAGTAGTGTCCCCTGGGAAGCGGCGCTTATGCGTATTATTTGCTCATCGCTTTGGACTTTTCGGTGCAGACGTCAACCGCGCGGATGACGGCGGCGCGCAGGCCGTCCTGCTCCAGGCTGGCGACCGCCTCAATCGTGGTGCCGCCGGGCGAGCAGACCATGTCCTTCAAAGCGCCTGGGTGCATGCCGGTTTCCAGAACCATGCGTGCGGAGCCCAAAACAGCCTGCGCCGCAAAGGTATATGCCTGCTGGCGCGGCATCCCCTGCAACACGGCGCCGTCCGCCAGCGCTTCGATAAACATATATACATAGGCGGGGGAAGAACCGCTGACCCCTGCGACGACGTCCATCATGTTTTCCGCGACGAACTCCGCCTTGCCGAAGCTTTCAAAAATTTCCCGGACCTCGTCCTTTTCTTCGTCGGTCACATAGCTGTTTGCACAGAGCGCCGCCATCCCTTCGCCAACGAGGGCCGGCGTGTTGGGCATGGCGCGCACGATTTTGATGTTGCGGCCAAAGCGCGCCTCATTGACGGCGATGGTCTGCCCGGCGGCGATCATCACGATCACCACGTCCTGCTTGACCGTGTCGCGGATCTCTTCAATGACGTCCGCGTACAGATACGGCTTGACCGAAAGCACCAAAATATCGCATTTTTTTGCGGGGACCAGGTTGTCCTGCGTGACGCAGATGCCGTATTCCTTCTGCACATGGTTCAGGTTTTGTTCGCTGGGGTCGGCGGCATATACCTGCTCCGGGGGGACCAGGCCGGATTTTACGATCCCGCCGATCATCGCCTGCCCCATGTTGCCACAGCCGATAAATCCAATTTTTTTATCCATAAAACGCTTCGCTCCTTTTTCAGACGCCGCGTCCGCCTTGGGCACGGTGTTTTCTTTCTATTTTACAGCGCAAGCCGGAGAAAGACAAGGCGCGGTTCCAAACCTGCAAAAAATAGGCATGCAGCGTTTTTTGCTGCATACAATGGAATGGCGGATGGATGGACCGGATTTTTCAGTGAAATTTCCGAACTTTTCAAAGTGTCTTCAAAAAACGGTCACATTGCGCCAGTATACTAAAGACAACATCAGGAAAGGAGATGAGAGACCGGAACATAAAATCAAAACGGAAATGCAATTTTTGATACATATGATACTACTGTTGAAGCTGACCGGGTGGCTGGAATACCAGCCCGGTCGGCGGGACAGACAAATGAGAACTCATGCCGAGGGCATGGGCTTTTTTTATTTTATGCGCCTTTGGTTGATTTTTGCAGCGGTTTGCCCAATCGGTCCGGTCAAGCTTATTCCGAAAAAGAATATGCAGCGCTTCCGCAGCAGTCTAAGCGTCTACTTTTTATGTGCCTTTTTAGGATATTGGTTGCGGAGCAAGAATCCATAAAAAAGCGGTTAGAAAACCACAAAGATTATGTAAACAATTGACGCATTTTTCCTTGAATATTTTGGGCTTTTACGGTATAATCAAAACATATTTTGGAAAAATAGCCGTTTTTTGTTTGTGTTTTATTTTGATTTATCGGAATAATATAGAGCGCCGCCGAAAGGCGGGGCAGGAACCCGGTATGGCATGCCGGTTGGGGAATAGGAGTGAACAGATTTGAGGAAGCATTTTCGGCGGATGGGCTCGGCAGCGGCCGCCCTATTGTGCACCGTTTCTCTCGCAGTCACCGCGCTGCCAACAGGTGCATGGGCGGCTTCGACGGCGCAGACAACGGATTATCTAAATTTGCGCACGGGCGCCGGCCAGTCCTATTCCGTCCTTTTGACCATGCCAAAGGGCACGGAAGTCACCATCCTAGACGATTCCCAGGGCGAATGGGCCAAAGTGCGGTTGGCCTCCGGCCAGGAGGGGTATTGCAGCAAGGAATATTTGACGGCGGTTGGCAGCCTTTCCACCGCTACATACGGGGCCTTGGCGACGGGCGATACAGCGGTCACCACGGCAAACCTCAACGTGCGCAAAGGGGTGGGCACCAGCTATGGCATTGTCACCACCTTGGCGGAAGGCGCGTCGGTCACGATTTTGGACAGCTCCCATGCAACCTGGGCAAAGGTGCGCACAGCCAGCGGGTTGGAAGGGTACTGCCTGAAAGAGTATTTGAGCGGTTCGGCCGCAACGGGCGGTTCCTCATCCTCTACCGGTTCGGGTACTTCCACCGGCATGACGGCGGTCACCCAGGATTATCTCAATCTGCGCACCGGTCCCGGGACCAATTATGACCGTGTACTGACCTTGGCACAGGGGGTTTCCGTCTCCGTATTGGATAACTCCAATGCGGAGTGGGTGAAAGTGCGCACGACCTCCGGCCAGGAGGGATATTGCAGCCGGCAGTATTTGACCATCTCCGGAGGCTCGTCCGGCGGCAATACCGGTTCCTCCAGCTCTGGGACCAGCGGGGAGATCACCGCGACCGTGAAGGAAAACTTAAACCTGCGGGAGGGCGCGGGTCCCAGCTACGCGATCATCAAGACCATGCAACAGGGCGATACCGTCACCGTGATCGACAATTCCCATCCGACATGGGCCAGGGTCCGCACAGCGGACGGGACGGTGGGGTGTTGTTCCAAAGAATTTTTGGACATCCAGGCCAATTCCGCTTCGGGTACGCCGTCCGACCCGTCGGATGCGGCGGGCGGATCGTCCACTGCAAATGAAAGCTTGCCCGCAACGGCAAAGGAGAGCGTTGCTATGCGCACCGGGGCGGGGACGAGCTATGAAGTGATCCGTGCGCTCTTCCCCCAGGAAAACGTCACCGTGACGGATAATTCCCATGCGACCTGGGCAAAAATCCGGACGTCGGATGGGACGGAAGGGTACTGCATGAAGCAGTACCTCGACATCCAGACAGCCTCCACGGGCACCGACCCAGGGACCGGGAACACAGGGGACGGGCAGACGATCACCGGGGCGACGGTAACGGCGGATGCGCTGCGCTTGCGCAGCGGCCCGGGTACGCAGTACGACCAGGTGGCAACCCTGCTCAAGGGCGCGACCCTCACGGTACTCGACACCTCCAATGCCGGGTGGGCCAAGGTGCAGACGGCCAACAATCTGACGGGATATGTCAGCAACGAATACATTCAATTCCTCTACAATGGGCAGACGGGCGTTTCGGCGGATGCTTTGACGATTTCCCGCACCTCCGGGACGGTTTCCGCGGGCAAGACGCTCTATATCAAGGCGACGGCAAATCCAAGCACCGCGTCGGTGACTTGGAGCAGCAGCAATACCGCTGTGGCGACCGTCACCAACGGCTATATCTATGGCGTTTCCCCCGGTACAGCGGTGATTACGGCCACATCGGGTTCCCAGTCCAAGACCTGCACGGTCACTGTGACGGCGGCGGAGCCGGTGCGCACCGCCTATGCGTCGCCCAACATTGCCGGCGTGGGTTCTGCGGTGACATTTACGGCCATTACGGACACCACCCGCGACGGGGTGCGCTTTACGGTGCAGTTCCCGAGCGGCACGACGCAGATGATTGCCGCCACATCCAGCACGACGGAGACGACCGGCCAGACCAGCACAAAGGTCTGGAAAGCGGCGATGAATCTCACAGAACAGGGGACTTACCGTGTGACGGTCAGCTCTTCGCAGGGCGGCGTTTACAGCGCGGAGAGCTTTGAAACCAGCGCTTATGTGGTGTCCTCGCAGGATTACACCGTGACCACCTCCGAACAGCGCCGCGCCAGCGACAAGATGATCGAGCTGATCGCCAATTGGGAGGGCTACAGCGCATCCGTCTATGCGGACAAGCTGACTTCCACCCAGGTGCCGACCCTCGGCTATGGCCTCACGCTCAAAGAGGGCGATACATTCTATAACGACCTCTCCAAGACGGAAGCGTGGTCCCTGCTGGTCAACACCGTCAACAGCGCGTCCTATACCACAGAGGTCAACAAGTTTATCACACAGAACAATTTGCTGATGAGCCAGTGCCAATTCGACAGCCTGGTGAGTTTTGGATACAATGTAGGCGCGGGCTATTGGAACAGCACGTCGTCGGAAATCGACCTGCGGCGCATCATTTTGAACGCCGTGGTCCCGCCCCAGGATTTTGGCACGGGGATGTCTGCCACGATTAGCAAGGCGACGGTGGTGCGTTCCACGCCGAGCTTATCCGGGACGCAGGTCTGTGAAGCCGAAAAGGGAACGGCCATCACGGTCACATCGGCCAATTTCAGCAACCAGAAGGACGGCTGGTATCTGGCGACGCTGCCGAATGGTTCCACGGGCTGGATCAATTCCGGCTATGTGACCTTAAACGGTGCGAATCTGGTCCATGACCTCAATTACACAAACGCCTATGCGTTTGGAACCGATATGCTGCGCTGGAACCAAGCGGGTGGAAAGAGTTATGCGGGGCTCTTGTACCGCCGGTTGGGTGAGGCGAATGTCTACAACTACAACGACTACAGCGCCTCCCGTGTGAACACCTATGGGTATACTTATCCCGCTGCGCTGGCCTATCTGGACACGCAGTAAATCCCAAAGCAACCGAATGGAAAAATCTCCACCAACTCTTTGGTGGAGATTTTTTAAAGCCAGGAGGCCGGAGCGGCCGCCTTTGGTTGTAGAGGGCGGGCAGAATAAAAATGAAAATCGATGGCAATGCCATGATGGGGAGGAGTTTTACAATGACTGAGCGTGAAAAGCTGGAAAAGGGCCTCTGGTACGATGCCAATTATGATGCGGAACTGCTGGAAGAGCGGTTGCAGGCCGAAGATTTATGCTTTGCGTTTAACCAGACGCGCCCGAAAGAAACCGAGCGGAAGGAAGATCTGCTGAAGCAACTTTTACCCCATAAGGGCGAACATGTCACCATCCTGGCCCCGTTTTACACGGACTACGGCTACAATTGCCGGATCGGGGAGGAGACCTTTCTCAACCACAATGCCTACCTGATGGACGGCGCGCCGATCACCATCGGCAAGCATTGCTTTATCGGCCCCAATTGCGGCATGTACACGGCAAACCATCCGCTTGTGGCAGAGGAGCGAAACCAGGGCTTGGAGCAGGCAAGGCCGATTACCATTGGCGACAATGTTTGGATTGGGGCCGACGTCACCATCCTTCCGGGGGTCACCATTGGCGAGGGGAGCGTCATCGGCGCGAAAAGCGTCGTGACAAAGGATATTCCCCCAAATGTCATTGCCTTGGGGAACCCTTGCCGTGTCCTGCGCGCCATCACCGAGGCGGATCGGGTTCAGAAAGCCGATGAACCTCAAGAGGGGAAATAAAGGCTGCATTTCCCAGAAATGCCCGCTTCCCAGGCTGGGAGGATGGTGCATTCAAAGGAAAACTGTCCCTAGAAAAGAATCGTTTGATCGAGCGAAAGCGCCGGAGCCGCCGCTATTTTGCGTGGCTGCCGGCGTTTTTCCATTGTAGTGGCTGTTCTGCATTTTATATAGGTGTGTGAGAAAATTTCACAAGAGAAATCTTGACTTGGAACAGGGCTGCATTGTAGCGTATGTAATGCGCATAAAGCGAGGTGATCAGGCAGCGCTTAAGCAAACGGGTCATCCATTTTTTGTGGATACATATGGGGGCGGCTCCTTCCATACGGAAATGCCTCCCTTACGACAGCCGCACGATTGGCGGCCGCGCAAATCTGCCTTTCTGCGCGAGACGGCCATTCAAGGGGCTGTAACAGATGATCTGGAAAGGAAAAACACCATGAGAAGTATTTTAGAGCGCCTATATGAAGGGGAACTTTATCCAGCGGAGAAGATTGTTTCCACGGACCCCAAATATCCTCTTTTGGAACGCGAAATCCACAAAGTGCAGAAGGATCTGCATGTGTTATTGAACGAGGATGGGCGAAAACAGTTGGAGCATTTGGGCAAGCTCTATATGGAAGAAAACACCATGGACTGTTACGCGGGGTTTCGCCACGGTTTCCAATTGGGCGCCCGGCTGATGTGCGAGATTTTTATCCGGGAAGAGCGTTAATCAGGAAAGCGGGATAGAGCGTCCTGTGTTCAAATGACAAAAGGCCGGAACCACAGAGGGTTTCGGCCTTGTATTCTGCATATTTTATAGCTCCCGCATCCAATATTTGCGGTCTAAAGCACGGTATTGGACCGCTTCCGCTGCATGGACGGCTTCGATCCGATCACTGCCATCCAGGTCTGCGATGGTGCGGGCCACCTTGAGCACGCGGTCGTATGCACGGGCCGACAGGCCGATGGTTTCGAAGGCGCGCTTGAGAAGCGCCCGGGCGCTGTCGCTCAGAATGCAGTAGGTATGCAGGCGGTCCGGCGTGATGCGGGCATTGCAGGGGATGCCCGTCCCGCGAAAGCGTTCGTTTTGGATGGCACGCGCCGCGTCCACCCGCTTCTTGACCGACGCGGAAGATTCCGCGGGCTCCGCCGAATCCAGTTTGTCAAACTCCACAGCGGGCACCTCGATGTGAAGGTCGAGGCGGTCGAGCAGCGGGCCGCTCACACGGGCGAGATAGCGGGAAACAGCGCCTGCGCTGCAAATACAATGCTTGGTAGGGTGGCCGAAATATCCACAGGGACAGGGGTTCATTGCGGCCACCAGCATGACGCTGCACGGATACGATACCGTCCCCTGCGCGCGGGAAATGGTCACACGGCCGTCCTCGATCGGCTGGCGGAGGACCTCCATGGCGCTGCGGGAAAATTCCGGAAGTTCGTCCAGGAACAGGACCCCATTGTGGGAGAGGGAGAGCTCCCCCGGCTTTGGCAGGGCTCCGCCTCCGGAAAGGCCGGCTGCGGACACCGTGTGATGGGGCGAACGGAAGGGCCTTGTCCGGACAAGGGGAGCGCTGGCGGGCAGTACCCCTGCAATGGAATGAATTTTGGTGGTCTCGATCGATTCCGCAAAGGTCATATCCGGCAGGATGGAGGGGAGCCGCTTGGCCAACATGCTTTTTCCGGAACCCGGCGGGCCGATCAACAGGACATTGTGCATGCCGGCAGCCGCGACCTCCAGGGCGCGCTTGGCCTCTTCCTGCCCGCGGACCTCGGAAAAGTCGGGCAAGGGGATGCCGGGGTGCGTCGGATGTTCCTCCGGGACTGCGGGGGCAAGCGGCTGTTTCCCAGTTAAATGTGCAAAGAGTGCGGCGAGATTTGGGACCGGGTAGACCTCCAATCCCTGCACCACCGCCCCTTCGGGAGCGTTTTGCGCGGGGATATAAAAACGCCGGAATCCCGCTTCCTTGGCCGCAATCGCCATGGGAAGTGCGCCGCGGATGGGGCGCACTTCCCCGGAAAGGGAGAGTTCCCCCAAAAACACGCTGTCTTCCAACCCGGCGTCCAGCTGGCCGGAGGCGCGCAGCAGGGAGATCAGGATTGGAAGGTCATAGAGTGTACCTTCTTTGCGCTTGTCCGCCGGGGCGAGATTCACGGTGATCCGGCTGACGGGAAACTGAAACCCCACGTTTTTCAGCGCCGCCCGGACACGGTCCCGCGCTTCACGTACCGCGGCGTCCGGCAATCCCACCATCTCGAAGGCGGGGAGGCCCCGCGAGAGATCCGTTTCTACCTCCACCACAAAGGCGTCCAACCCATACAGCCCCATACTGTGTACTTTTTCCACCATCGTTCCTTCCCCCGCTCCTGCATGAAAGTCTCTTCAAATTATACGGCATGGAGCGAAGGAATGCGGAAAAGGTGGCAAATGGTCACCTAACAGGACGGCTCGCGATACCGCTTGAGCAGATTCGGGATGTCCTCGACGCGGACCGATGCATAGAGCGTTTGGTCGACCGTCAGGTTGGGCGCGCTGCCGCATTGCTTCAGGCAGTTGCGGGTTTCCAGCCGGAAGCAACCGTCCGGCGTGGTCTCGCCGGGGGCAATTCCCAGGGCATTTTCCACAGCGCGCAGAAGGGCCGTCCCGCCTTTTGCCGAGCAGCGCGGGCCGGTGCACACTACAATCCGGTGGCGGTAGGCCGCCGGAGTAAGCCCCGGCACCCTCCGCACCAGCGCTGCAATCAGGGAAGGCGCCGTACCGACGGCTTGGGCAACCCGCTGTTGTACGCTGTCGGGGACGCAGCCGTAGAGCTGCTGCACTTCCCGCAGGAGCGCGATGACGGCCTGTTGGTCGCCGGGCCCCGCCGTATCTTTATATCGTTCTAAGATGTTTTCCAATGTGATTTCCTGTTTTTCCATATATTTCAGACCTCCTTGCTGCATTTCTGAGGGTATTTTTCCCTTCCACTTTATTTGGAATACGAACGCCCTGCCAAACGGCAGGGCGTGGATGTTTAGGCAAGCTGCATATTGGGATAGACCTTCTTTAGATATTCGTCTGTGTAATGTTCGTCCAGGAAAACGGCTATGGGATTGTTCGCGGGGATGCCCAAATGCCGGTTGGTCTGCCGGCGGATTGCCGCGGAAGAGATTATAATATCAAACACCATAAAGACCAGCAGCACCCAGGCGATCACCTTTCCGGGCCGGTTGGGGATGCGCTCAATGAGATTGGTGAAAAACGGGAGCATGTGCTTTAAGAAAATCAATCCCAAAATGCCCCAGCAGACCGCAAAAAAGACATTGGTGCGCCCCTGGACATTCAAGGGGGAGTCGCTGTATTCCCAGGATACCGTGCCGAAGATCAGCTCCTGGAACAGGGAACACAGGTATTCAAAGACGCCGCCGATGATGCCGCTGGCGAGGAAGATTACCACGCCGTTTGCATGCCGGAAGCGGTAGAGGACCACCGTAAAGATCACAGCCCCGATTCCATAAACCGGGCTGAACGGGCCGTAAATCAACCCCTGGCGGCTCTCAAAATACCCGAGGCGCAAGTAACACCAGAGCATCTCGATGCAGTAGCCGACAACACACCCGATCATAAAAATAAAGAATAACTTATAGAAATTTAAACCGTGGGCAAAGGAATCCTTGCGTCCTTCTACGGGGGTATAGCTATGTACTTTTTCTTCCTTTTTTCCAAATTTGACCATGGGACACCTCTTTCTCATACAATATATGTCGGACAATGTCGGTAAGGGAAATCTTAACACAAAGTACCTCGCCTGTAAAGCAAACAAAGAAATCCGGGAAACCGGAAAAGTCTTTGTGAAAAACCATTCAAGGCTTTTGTGAAAAGAGCTTTGCCCTCCGCATTGACGAAATAAAACAAATATATTTTTTTCGAAGGGTAAATATTTGTTGACTTTATAGAGAGAATGCAGTATGATATAAAAAGTCATAAGGAATGCGAGTCTCATGAGGTGTTTGGTTTGGCCGCAGAAACGCACAACAACCGAATGGAATCTTATCCCGATCAGCAGCTGGCCGCACTTGTGAGAGACGGAGATCCGGATGCCTTTTTGGAATTGACTTCCCGTTATATGACGCTCATCCGGGCAAAGGCGGCGCCGTTTCACGGCACCATGCTGGAGGCGGACGATTTGTGTCAGGAAGGGCTGTTGGGATTGCTGGATGCAGTCCGAAGTTTCCGGGAGGACGGGGGCGCAAGCTTCCGGACGTATGCGGGGACTTGTATCACCAACCGCATCATTATGGCTTACCGGTGGGCGGCCGGTCGGAAAAATCTTCCGCTGAACAATTTCGTCCCGCTCAATGAGGAGGGGACTTCCTGCGGCGCATTCGCCGGGGAGGAGGTCAACCCCGAAAAAATGCTGGTGGAGGAAGAAGACCTGCATCTTCTCAAACAGTTCATCAGCCGTGGTTTGTCTAAAATGGAACGCCAGGTGCTTATGCTTTATTTGGGCGGTTATAGTTACAAGGAGATTGCCGACTCCCTCCGCATTACCTCGAAGGCCGCAGATAACGCCCTGCAACGTGTGCGCCGCAAGCTCAAAGAACCGTTTTAGTCCCATTCATATGCCCAGCTCAAGAGGAGCGTTGTTTTATGGCAAAGGCGCGGTGCAAATCCGGCAAGGGCAAATATCTTTAATCTGAAGCGAGGTATATCAAATGTACGAAGACAAGACTCTCATCTGCAAAGAATGTGGCGCTGAATTTGTTTTCACCGCCGGTGAGCAGGAATTCTATGCTTCCAAGGGTTTCGTAAACGAGCCCCAGAGATGCAAGGCCTGCCGCGATGCGCGCAAGAATGCTGCAAAGCCTGAGCGCGAAATGTTCACCGCCATCTGCGCGAGCTGTGGCAAGGAAGCAAGAGTTCCCTTTAAGCCCCGTGAGGACCGCCCGGTTTACTGCAGCGAGTGCTTTGCAAAGATGAGGGAAGAATAAGTTATATACATTCTTTCATTTGCCAGTCGAGCGCCCCGGAATGTTCCGGGGCGTTTTTCGTTTTGCAGTGGGGAATGTGTCAAATCTTCGTATTGCAATCCGATGGACGGGGTATTATAATAAAAACCAGAATTTTGCTTTCTATATATGAAGCGCAATCGAAACGATAGGAGGAACCAACATGGCTGCTGTTACAAAAGATACCATCATTGGCGATATTCTCGATATGGACAAGACCACCGCTCCTTTCTTTATGGAGATGGGGATGCATTGCCTGGGCTGCCCGGCTTCCCGCGGGGAGACGTTGGAGCAGGCCTGCATGGTACACGGTGTGGACCCGGAGGAAATGGTGAAAAAGCTCAATGCCCATATGGAGGGCAAATAAGCTCGGATCGGTTTACACGCCGCCCGTCAACATGTTTGGCGGGCGGCGGTTCCATATTTGGAGAAAAGGAGGCCCATTGTATGCCCCATCCGTTGTTTCGCCTGGGGAACCGCCTGGCGTTGTGCGCTTCCATGGTGCGGGAGGGGACAAAGCTGGCGGACGTCGGGACGGACCACGCCTATTTACCCATCTGGCTCGCGCGCAAGGGGCGGGTTTCCAGCGCCATCGCCGCGGACGTCAAGCCCTTGCCGCTGCGTTCCGCAGAACAGAATATCCGCCGCTACTATGTGGAGGAACAGGTTACCACCCGGCTTTCAGACGGGCTGCGCGCGTTATCTCCGGACGAAGCGGACGACATCGTCCTGGCGGGCATGGGCGGGGAACTCATCATCCGCCTGATCGGGGAGGCGCCGTGGCTGAAAGCGGGTGACAAGCGCCTGATTTTGCAGCCGATGACGTCGGCGGAGGAGCTGCGCCGGTTCCTAGAGCGGGAGGGGTTTGCGATCCTACGCGAGCAGGCGGCCGAGGAGGACGGCCACGTCTATTCCGTCATGCTGGTGGAGTACTGCCCCGCGCAGGCGGGCGGCGGCGAGCTGTACCCCTATATCGGCAAGCTGGATGGGTTTACGCCGGAAAGCCGCGCCTACATAGCGAAATGTGCGCGCCGGCTTTCTAAAAAAGCGCAGGGGATGCGTCTCTCAGGAAATGTGGAAGAGGCGTCAAGCCTGCAAATGATTTTGGAGAAGCTGCAACAGCTCTGTGAGACGAACAACGAAAAAGGAGGATTGGTTATGGCGACTGTTGGACAATTTTATGATTTTATCGATGCATTTGCACCGTTTCATACCGCAATGGGATTTGACAACCCGGGCCTTCTTGTGGGAGCGCGCGATACAGAGGTCCGTTCGGTGTTGTTTGCTTTGGACATTACGCCGCAGGTGGTGCGTGAGGCGGCCGAGATGGGGGCGCAGTTGATCGTAAGCCACCATCCTGTTATTTTCCACCCCTTGAAGAGCCTTTCGCCCGACTCGGCGCCCTATCTGCTGGCACAGTACGGGATCGCCGCCATCTGCGCCCATACCAATCTGGATATGGCGCAGGGCGGGGTGAACACCTGCTTGGCGGAGCGGTTACAGCTCAAAAACGTGCGGATGCTCAAGGAATACGAGCACAGCGGCCTGCCGGAGGGCCTGATCGGGGAGACCGGCCGCCCCTATACGCCGGAAGAATTTGCTGCGTTTGTAAAAGACGTGCTGGGATGCGACGGCCTGAAATATGTGAACGGGGGCAAGACCATCACCACGGTGGGCCTCTGTGGGGGAGCTGGAGCGGACCTCACGCCGGATGCTGCCGCGCAGGGGGCGCAGGCGATGGTCACCGCGGACACGAAGCACAACCAGCTTCTCGATGCGGAGGATATGGGGATCACACTGGTGGACGCAGGCCATTTCTTTACGGAGGACGTGGTGATTGCGCCGCTGATGGAGCGGCTTCAGAACCGCTTCCCGGAGGTAAAAATGGCCAAGTCCGTGCGGGCGCACAGCCCGGCCCGATTCCTCTAATCCCATGCCGGCGGTAAAAGCTCGCCGCGATGGAAAGGATGGATACCAATGGCTCTGGATGGAGCATTTTTGAGACATTTAAAAAAGGAACTTGAAGAAGCCGCGCTCGGGGCGCGCGTGGAGAAGATCGCCCAGCCAAACCGGGAGGAGATGGTGTTTACCCTGCGGACGCGGACCGATCACTATAAACTTCTCCTGTCCGCCCGGGCAAACAGCGCGCGCATCCATTTTACCCAGTATGTGCCGGAGAACCCCAAGGTGCCGCCCATGCTGTGTATGCTGCTGCGCAAGAGGCTGTCCGGCGCGAAGCTGGCCGCTGTACGGCAGCCAGGCCTGGAGCGCCTGCTGCTTTTGGATTTTGATGCGATCAATGAATTGGGCGACGAAGTGCGCCTGACGCTGGCGGTGGAGATCATGGGCCGCTACAGCAATATCATTTTGGTGGACGAAAACGGCAAGATCGTCGATGCGCTCAAGCGCGTCGATGCGGAGATGTCCTCTGAGCGCCTGGTGCTGCCGGGGTTGACGTATCAGCTCCCGCCGCCGCAGAACAAGCTCTGCATGCTTGAAGCGGAGCCGGAGGAGATTTTGGCGCGCCTGCGGGCGTTGCCCGCCGATACGGAGCTCTCAAAGGCGCTGCTGTCCAGTTTGCAGGGCGTTTCGCCGGTGGTCTGCCGGGAGTTGCAGCATTTGACCGGGCGCGGCGCCGACCTGTATACCCAGGAGATGACGGAGGAACACTGGGAACGTCTACGCTTTTTCCTGGCCCGCCTGGTCCGGGAAGTGCGCGGGACCGAGGGCGCGCCTTACATGGCGGTCAGCGTGGCCAAAAAGCCGATGGATTTTTCGTTTATGAATATCACGCAGTATGGGACGGCGGCCGTCGTCAACCGGCAGGAGACCTTTTCTGGCCTTCTGGACGCCTTTTATGCGGGCCGCGACCGGATCGAGCGCATGCGCGCCCGCTCGCAGGATCTGCTGCGGGTGCTCTCGAATGTCTCCGACCGCCTGAGCCGGAAGATCAACATCCAGCGCGCTGAGTTGGAGAAGTGCGCGGAGCGCGACCAGCTGCGCATCTGCGGTGACCTGATCAGCGCCAACCTCTATCAGATTGAAAAGGGCAGCACGGTTGTGTCCCTGCAAAATTTTTACGAACCGGATGCTCCGCTGGTCAAAATTAAGCTGGACCCTTCGAAGACGCCTTCCCAGAATGCGCAGAAGTATTACAAGGACTACCGGAAGGCGCGCACGGCGGAGGAGAAGCTCACCGAGCAGATCGGCCAAGCCCAGCAGGAACTGGAATACCTGGACACGGTCTTTGAGGAATTGAGCCGCGCCAAGGTGGAACGCGACCTTTCCGAGATCCGGCAGGAGCTGGTGGAGCAGGGGTATATCCGCGCGCAAAAGGGGAAGCAGAAGCCCGTAGCGGCCGCAGCGCCGTTGGAATTTACATCCAGCGACGGCTTCCGTATTTTGGTGGGGCGGAACAACCGGCAGAACGACCGCCTCACGCTGAAGCAGGCAAACAACAACGACATCTGGCTGCATACCAAGAATATCCCCGGTTCGCATACGATCCTGGTGACGGATGGGCGCGAGCCGACGGAGACAGCCATCCGCGAGGCGGCGATGCTGGCGGCGGCGCACAGCCGCGCGCGGGATTCTTCACAGGTGCCTGTGGATTACACGCAGGTCCGCAATGTCAACAAGCCATCCGGGGCGAAGCCCGGCATGGTGATCTATGTCAAGTATAATACCGTTTATGTGACCCCCGCAGCCTCCGAAGAGGTATAACGTTGGCGATTGATACAGGGAATGGTTTGAAGAAACGATTTGTTGTTTCAAAGGACATCCGATGGCCAGAAAATGGTTGTTTTGGCAGTGTAGGGGCTTTCTGCTCCAGCCTTCCCGACGCAGAAACCGTCCGGTGCGTTGACAGAAAAGAAACGGAGGGTATATAATAACCCTTATATTTTAGGAACGACTGGATGGTTTTGGCGAACCATGTGGAATATACAGGGAATACACAATTTCGGTTTGGAGGATACGGAATGAACGAATATACGGAGAAATCTGGCAATCTGCTGGAGCGGGCCGCAGATCTGCTTGCGGATTTGATGCAGACCATCTTCTTAACAGTGCTCAAGCCCTTTGTAGGGCTGGCGCAGAGGATGAGCGACCGCTTGAAGAATTTTTTGATTAGCGCATCGTTCTTTGGAATCATGGTCATCATCTATTTGGAACACACAAACATCACCAGCCTGATTTTGCAGCATCTTCCGCTGCCGTCGGTCGTGAAATATGTCTTTTTCGACCTGCTCGGCTGTGTGCTGATGGCAGTGGTGGCAGTCTGTTCCATCAAGGGCCCCTTACAGAGGAGGAGCTGCAATGCGATGATGACGCTGTTGTGGGCCGGCATGTGTATCTTCTTTATCGTATCGGCGATCTACACGTCGCTCGACTGGGCGGCCATATCGGTCATCTTTACTTTGGTGTTCCCGTGCGTCTATTTTATCTGGAATAACCGCAGGGATTACGGAACCCTGTTCCGCCTGGTGACAAAGGGCTTGGTGAGCTTTAACCTGGTCTTTTTTGTGCTGAGCGTTCTGTTCAGCCCGATCACCGGCGGCCAGTACCGCGCCCTGTTTACCAATGCCAATTCCCTTGGCCAATACCTGACCTGTACCATTCCGCTCTTCATGATGAATTACACGCTGGCATGGCGCAAGATCGGCCAGAAACCCCGTGTTGCCGCGCCGGTGCGTTTCGACACGCACCGTCCCGGCACATGGTTCCGGTATCTGGCGTTTGTCTGCCGCATGCATAAGGAGCTGATCCCCTCCCTGTTGGGGCTGGGCACCTCGGTCGCCCTGATCGTATTCAGCCGTTCGCGTACCGCGCTGCTCGCCGCGGCGGTCACGCTTGTCCTTTGGTTTGTTTTAAACTATATTGTGGCGCATTGGGGCGAAGGCTTTAAAGCGATCGCTCTGCGCGCTGTCCAGCACATCGTCCCGATGGTCCTGGCGGTTGTCATCTGTGTTCCCGGCACGTTTTGGCTTATTAAGGGCGGCACGTATGTGGTGTATTACTATGCAGCGGTCAACGATTTGCTGCCGGAGGGCTATGAATACCTCGATCCGCGCCTGCAGGGGACAAGGTTGGACGACGCCATCAATGCGGCTATGGACCGCTTGGATACGGAGGGGAAGACCGCCGACCAGGTGACCACGCACCGCACCTTGATTTGGAAGGCGTTTGCGCAGCGCATAGAGCCCTTCGGCCATGAGCGCGGCCAGATCTATGTGCACGATTATGGCGTCGCGGCAACCGCGCACAACTGCATCATACAGATCTTGTATGACAGCGGCATTTTTACCGCTTTGTTCTATTTTGCGATCAATGTGGCGTCCGGCTTCCGCGCGCTGCTGTATTATTTCCGCCGCCGGAAAGGGGATGCGTATGCCATTTTCCCGGTGTTGCTGATGCCGGGCTATCTGGTGACCTCGCTGTTGGCGTCCTCCTATCCGCCGTTTGCCTACAGCATTGCCCTGGTCTATTGGCTGGTCCAGGCGCCGCTCTTTGAAAAGAAGATTCACAAGCTGGATAGCCTGCCCGAATCTGTGTAAACAGGAGCATCGTTATGAAACGACTCATTTTAATCACCGATCACTATCCTTATACCAGGGGGGAACTGCCGTTTGTCCAGCCGGAGCTCGCGGTGACGTGCCAGCATTTTGAGGTGAGCGTCATCTGTAAGAGTCCCGCGGAAAAGCAGGAGTATCCGCTTCCTCCTGGTGTGAAATTGTATCACTATCATAAAGACGCGACCATGGGGGAGAAGATCCGCAACCTATTCGGCTGCCTCCTGGATGGCAATTACTACCGCAGCGTATTTGGGAAGGAACATGCAAAAGGGTCGTGGCGTGCCCGCGAAGCAGAGGTGCGCAATTTCAGGCTGTCCGCCCATCTCTTTCGAAAATACCTGCGGGATGAGGGCTTTTTCGACCGCATCGAACATACCATTTATTACTCCTATTGGTACAATTACGGGGCTATGGCGCTTGCATTGGAGAAACAGCGCCACCCGCGGATGCGCATCATCACGCGCACGCATGGCTATGATCTCTATAACGAGCGCTCTCCGGCTGGCGTCCAGCCGTACAAGCGCTTTATGGACCGGCATATGGATGCGGTGTTTTTTGTATCGCGCCAGGCTTGTGCGTACTATAAAAAGCATTTTGCCACGCAGGACAATGGGCATTATCAACTGGCCTATCTTGGCGTACCGGATAATGGCCTAAATCCGCCCGGCAGGGGGGAGGAGATCAGCCTGTTCTCCTGTTCCAACATCATCCCGATCAAACGTGTGGGCCTTTTGGTGGAAGCGCTCTCCTTGCTCCCGGGGCGGAAGATCCGCTGGGTCCATGCGGGCGGGGGCAGCCAGGAGGAAGCCGTCCGCCGGCTTGCAGAGGAAAAATTGGGTGGAAATCCAGAGGTTTCCTATGCATTTCTGGGGGCTGTTCCGAATGAGGAAGTGATTGCTTATTATAAATCCACGCATGTGGATTTGTTCCTCACTGCTTCGGAGACGGAAGGCGGAACACCGGTGTCCATTATGGAGGCGTTTTCCTTTGGCGTGCCCGCTGTGGGGACGGATGTCGGCGGGATACCGGAGATGATCAATGCAGGGACCGGCTTTTTGCTCAGCGCAAACCCAACCCCGCAGGAGATTGCAGCGGTGATCGCCGCCTATGCCGACGCGCCCGCTGCCAAAAAGACCGCTTTGCGCAGCAATGCACGCCAGATGTGGCATGCTTCTTTTTACGACAAGGCCAACCACACGCGCTTTGCCAGCGAATTGGAAAAACTGTAACAGGGTGTTGTGCCCGGATATACGCAAATAAGATGCGAATTTGGTCTTTGGAGGGTACACATTGGATAAATATAAACGATTGATTTCCAATACTGTGATCTTTGCAATTGGCACGTTCAGTTCGAAGGTGCTGGTTTTCCTATTGATGCCGCTGTATACGCGCGTATTGACGGATGCGGAATATGGCGTCACCGATCTGATCGTACAGACAGGGAATCTCCTGCTCCCGCTGGTGTCCTTAGGGATTATCAATGCGGTGATCCGCTTTGGCTTGGACCGGCAGGTCCGCAAGAGCGATGTGTTTACAACGGGGCTCTCCGCGATTCTGGTCGGCTTTTGCGTTATGCTTCTGCTGTATCCACTCCTGAGCTTGTTGGATTTCCTTTCGGACTATACGGTGCTGATCTACGCCTTCGTGCTGATGTCCAGCCTGCGGTCGCTCTGTTCCCAATTTGTGCGGGCGCGGGGCCAGGTGCGGCTCTATGCCGTGGACGGCATTGTCAGCACGCTCACGACCATTTTATTCAATGTTTTGTTCCTGGTCGCTCTGGATTGGGGCATATTCGGTTATGTCCTGGCCATTGTGTGCTCGGATACGCTCTCGGTGCTCTTTTTGGGGTTGAATGCGCAGCTGTGGCGCTTTATCCGGTTCAAGGGGCTCCGCCGCACCGTATCGAAGGCGATGCTGAAATATGCCATACCGCTGATCCCCAACAATGTCCTCTGGTGGATCACGAATGTGTCCGACCGGTATATGGTTGCCTATCTGCTGGGAAACGACGCCAACGGCCTCTATGCGGTGGCCTATAAGGTACCTTCGATTGTGGTGCTGGTCTCCGGCATTTTTATGGATGCCTGGCAGATGTCCGCCATCACAGAGACGCAGGGACGTGGAAGCTTTTTTACCAGGGTATTCCGTTCTTATACCTCCCTGCTGTTTATCACTGGCTCTGGAATTATCCTATTCAGCAAGGTGATCACGAAGCTTTTGGTGTCCGAAGCATTCTATCCATCATGGCAGTACATCCCCTTTTTGGTTATGGCGACGGTATTTACTTGTATTGTCAATTTCCTGGGAAGCATCTATATGGTGGAAAAGAAGAGTATGCTGTCCCTGGCGACCACAGCGGTGGGCGCTGTGACCAACGTAATTTTAAATTTTTTGCTGATCCCGCGCTTTGGCGTAAACGGCGCGGCATTCGCCACCTTTATCAGCTATTTCGTGGTCTTCCTGCTGCGCGCGGTGGACACACGGCGCTTTGTACGGATGCGTTATAGCGAACTCCGCTTGGCAATCAATATGATTCTTTTGTTGCTGCAAAGCTTTGTGATGATTTTGGAGCTGCCTTATTGGATCGCAATGGAGATTTTCTTGACCGCCTTGATGATCCTGCTGAACGCAGGGGAACTGCTGGTCAGTTTGCGGAAGATATTGGCACGCAGATAAAAAGCGGGCACGCCGGCGTGCATGGGAGCGGTCTGTTCCCATGTACCGGCGTGCCCGTTTCGGATGAGAAAATAAGAAACGTTTTAGGAGGAAACCGGCGCATCAGCGTGTGCGGCTGTTGCCCTCTTTTTGTTGCAGACCGTCTGGATTCCGGTTTTCCGGCTGCGGAATGGCATAGATCTCCGTATATGCCTCCGCTTCCTCATCGGACACCGGCGGGGTCTGGATCAAGCCGGTGCATTCGGTGGCGGAAGCGACCGTGTCATAATCGAAAAAATCGTCCTCCATGTCCATCGGCGCCATCTGCTTGTTTTTTGGATCGTTCATTCTGGCGAGGCTCCTTTCCGCCGGATCCTGTGATTGCCTTCGGCGGCGATTCATTTCCCCGGCACCGTTTAGTTTCTCTTGCATTTCGAAAAAAATACCTAGAAGTCTCCGCAACAGGCGGGCCGCTTTGGGCGCATCCATTGGTTTGCTTGAAGTGGATATGGCGGAAAAACTGCTGTTTGCCGGCATCCGTTTCGGGATTTTTGCTAGAAGTTGGCGATTCCTTCCGCCGCTGTATTGACTTTGTTCTCCAGATCGGGGTAAACTATACCCGTTTGGTAATTTCCGGTTTGATGTGAAGGGCAGGAGGGACTTGTGAACATACAGATTTTTGGAAAGAAGAAGTGCTTTGACACTAAGAAGGCGGAACGCTATTTCAAGGAGCGCCGCATCAAGTATCAGATGGTGGACCTAGCGCGCTTTGGCATGAGCAAAGGGGAGCTGTCTAGCGTCAAAGCGGCGGTGGGCGGCCTGGAACCTCTGGTGGATGAAAAGGCGGAAGGGGCGCTGCTCCTTCGGTATCTGGCCAGCGAAGACGCAAAAATCGAAAAGCTTTTGGAGTCCCCTGCGCTTTTCCGTACGCCGATCGTCCGGAACGGGAAGCAGGCGACCGTGGGCTATTGCCCGGACATTTGGAAAACATGGGAGTGAAACAGATGGCATATTTGTTTGTGGAATATCCAAAATGCACCACCTGCCAAAAGGCAAAAAAGTGGTTGGAGGAAAACGGCATACCGTATACGGACCGCCACATCGTGGAACAGAACCCCACGGTGGAGGAACTGAAGGAATGGCACACGCGCAGCGGTCGGGAGCTGAAACGGTTCTTTAACACCAGCGGTTTGCTGTATAAGTCCATGCACTTAAAGGAGAAATTGCCGGAGATGTCGCCGGAGGAGCAGTTTGAACTGTTGGCGACAAACGGGATGTTGGTGAAGCGCCCGCTTCTGGTGGGCGATGATTTTGTCCTGATCGGGTTCCGTCCCGCGGAATGGGAGGCCTGGAAGGAGGCGCACGCATGACGGAGGTAGCCGCGGCGATTTTGCGCAGGGATGGGAAAATCCTGATTTGCCAGCGCAAAGAGGGCGGAAACTGCTCCCTTCTCTGGGAGTTCCCCGGCGGCAAACGGGAGGCCGGGGAGACCATGGAGCAGTGTGTGGTCCGAGAATGCCAAGAGGAGCTGGGGATCGTGATTCGTCCCAAGGGCCTTTATGCGCAGGAGCATTACACCTACGGCACGGAACCGTTCTCCTTTGCGTTTTTTAATGCGGAAATCGCCGAAGGGGAGCCGGAGAACCATGTCCATCGGGCGATGAAGTGGGTGCGCCCGGCGGAACTTCTCAGCGAGCCCTTCTGCCCCGCGGATGAGGGGATTGTCCGCCGGTTGGCAAAGGAAGGGGCGTTGCTCCAGGCGGTACATCATGTGGCGATCATTGTTTCCGACTATGAGAAATCAAAGGCATTTTATGTGGACACCCTTGGGCTGGAAGTGGTCCGCGAAAACTACCGGGCTGACCGCGGCTCCTATAAGCTGGATGTCAAACTTGGGGATTGCGAGCTCGAAATCTTTTCCTTCCCCGGTAGCCCGCAGCGCCTGACCCGGCCGGAAGCCTGCGGCCTGCGCCATTTGGCGTTCCGGGTGACCGACATCCACGAGGCCGTCGCAGAATTGGAACGCCGCGGCGTCGAGGTGGAGCCAATCCGCGTGGACGCCTATACAGGGGATTTGTACACCTTTTTTATGGACCCGGACGGCCTGCCGCTGGAGCTCAAGCAGTGTGCGGCGCCCGGACAAAATTAAGCAGTTGGAGGAACAGCCTTGTCTAAGTATGTAAATGAAATTGAGAAAAGAAGAACCTTTGCGATTATTTCGCACCCGGACGCCGGTAAAACGACCCTGACGGAAAAGTTCCTGCTGTACGGCGGGGCAATCGCCATGGCGGGCGCGGTCAAAGGGAAAAAGGCGGCGCGTCATGCGGTCTCCGACTGGATGGAGATTGAGAAGCAGAGGGGCATTTCGGTCACGTCGTCCGTGATGCAGTTCCATTACGAGGGATATTGCATCAATATTTTGGATACGCCGGGCCACCAGGATTTCTCGGAGGACACATACCGCACCCTGATGGCGGCGGACTCCGCCGTCATGGTGATCGACGCGGCAAAGGGCGTGGAACCGCAGACCCGCAAACTGTTTAAGGTCTGTTTATTGCGCGACATCCCCATTTTTACCTTTATCAATAAGATGGATCGCGAAGCGCGCAACCCATACGACCTTTTGGACGAGATCGAATATGAGCTGGGGATCAAAACCTATCCGATGAACTGGCCGATCGGCTGCGGCAAGGAGTTCAAGGGCGTTTACGACCGGAATAAGAAGGAGATCATCGCGTTCCGTGCCAACGATGAAATGGCGAACGGCCAGCGCCAGGTGGCGGCCATCGAAGCCGACCTCAGCGATCCAAACCTGGCGGAGCTGATCGGCGAGGATCACCGGCAGACGCTGGTGGACGATGTGGAGCTGCTGGACGGCGCGGGCTATGAGTTCGACCTGGAGGCGGTGCGCCACGGGCGGCTTTCGCCGGTGTTCTTTGGTTCGGCGCTCACCAATTTTGGCGTGGAGCCGTTCTTGGAGGACTTCCTGCATATGACGACGCCCCCGCTGCCGCGCAAGTCGGACGCTGGGGAGATCGATCCCTTCGACGACGATTTTTCCGCGTTTGTCTTTAAAATCCAGGCGAATATGAACAAGGCGCACCGCGACCGTGTGGCGTTCATGCGCATCTGCTCCGGGAAGTTTGAAAAGGGCATGGAGGTGCTGCATGTGCAGGGGGATAAGCGGATGAAGCTTTCCCAGCCCCAGCAGCTCATGGCGCAGGAGCGCGAGATTGTAGACGAGGCCTATGCGGGCGACATCATTGGCGTTTTTGACCCGGGCATCTTTTCCATCGGCGACACCATCAGCGTGCCGGGGAAGAAGTTCCGGTTTGAGGGCATCCCCACATTTGCGCCGGAGCACTTCGCTTTGGTGCGCCAGGTGGACACCATGAAGCGCAAACAGTTCATCAAGGGGACTTCCCAGATCGCCCAGGAAGGCGCAATCCAGATTTTCCAGGAGCTGGGCGGCGGCATGGAGGAAGTGATCGTCGGCGTGGTGGGCGTCCTCCAATTTGAGGTCTTGGAATACCGGCTAAAGAATGAGTACAATGTGGATATCCACATGGAGCGGCTTCCCTATGAGCATATCCGTTGGATTGAGAATGAGGATCTGGACCCCAAAACGTTGAACTTGACCTCCGACACAAAGCGGATTCAGGATCTGAAAGGGAACCGCCTGCTCATTTTTGCCAATAGTTGGAGCATTAACTGGGCGTTGGAGCACAATGAAGGGCTGAAGCTTGCCGAGTTTGGAAGATAACGTCCTCTAATTTTATAGATAGAAAAATAATTTAGGATTTTTAGGTATATACTTTACCTGAAAATCCTTTTTATTTAAACTAGGATTTATCTATCTTTTATCTTTGTACATAAAATTTTTAAAAAGATATAGGCTTTTTTCATCTATACCTTGAAAATTTTGCAGATGTACATTATACTTAGGGTAAAGTAACGAAAGGCCGTTGATGGCTTGCTTAACGCTTGTTCGGAAGAAGTAGCAGGGGTTGTATCTTTAATATTTTCTAAAAAGAATAAATTTTCTGCCATTAAATGGTATAATCCATATGAATTAGAAAGTTCGTCTCAATGGCGTTTGATTGGATAGCTCCCTCTATGGAGAAATGCAGAGTTCTTCAAGAGGATGTTAGGTTTAGAAGTTTTATAGACCAGGAGGGGCAGATATGAAAAAGCGGGCATTTTCCGTTTTCCTTTCGCTGACGATTGTTTTTTGTGCGATTTCTGCATATTTAACACAGGCGGCAGCGGAGCAATTCCTGGGAAGCGGCGCATGGCATGTGGATGATGAAGGCGCCCTCGTGCAAGAGGACGGCTATTATGTCTATACCATTAAGCCGGGGGATATTGAAGATGGCGTTGCAACCATCCGCTTTGACCCAATCGCTTCCCCGAATGTTTTGATTGAGGACAATTATCATCCCGGCAGCAATACGGGCGTAAAGGTGAAGCTTGTCAATGAAAGCGGCCAGAAGCTTGTTTGGGAATCCGGCGGTTATGACTTTACGACGGTCAATACTTATCAGGTGGGTGGACCGATCCCGCTGGATATCAGCCAGTACACCGGATTTGTATCGGTGGATTATGGCACGGAAGAACATCCGTATGAAATCCAGTATGGCACCGCTTACCAGACGATCCCCAATTCCTTTGATGTTCTGGGATTTGACGACCAGTACATTCGCTTTGCTGTGGCGGCGGTTCGGACAAGCAACAAACCTTTGGCACGGCTGTTTGGAAAAGAAGACCCCTATGATGTTACGCTGACCGAAGCGGTGCAGGTGGATTCCCGTGTGAAGGAAGCGCTTTCCTTCCGCGATGCGGACGGTCACGAGCGCGCGGTTTCCGCAGACGCAGACCGCACTTATGCGGATTATTTGAAGCTTTATTATAATGTGGATTCGTTGGAAGATCTGACCAACCGGCAGAAATTGGAAGTCTTGGGCGGCGAAATGGAGTTTAAGAGCTTTTCGGAGGACCCTTCGGAGCGCTTCGATCCCAATACGACGGACCCCATGTTTGACCAATTTAAGCTATATGGCATTATTAAGCCGAACAACCATTATCAGATGCTGGAGACGGACCCGGAGCTCTTAGCAATGGGATACCATTACCTCTATAGCAACTGCATGCGTTTTACCTTCGATGCAGAGACGTCTCCGATTGACGGTGTGAAGGATTCTGCCAATGGAATGAGCATTGCAGACTTCATGGAAAAGGATTCCGGTTCGGCGGCTACACAGAGTGCAGAAAACGTTTTCGGCGGTACGGTACTAAATGAAAACGATGTATTGACATTGGAACATCTGGCGTTTGCTTATCAGGCGCCAAATGCATTCAACTGGATGCCGCATTGTATCGATTTTAATTTCGCTTTGAAGTTCGATGTAGACGATGGGGACGCTTCGAGCGACCCAGGAAGTTCCAGCGAGGATTCCTCCCATGGCGGCGGAGGCGGCGGTGGAGGTGGAGGCGGTGACGACCGTCCCGACCCGACGCCGTCTGAGGATCCTTCCAGCAATCCGCCCACCGTTCCAGAGACACCGTCGGAAGGCGGGGGCTCCGCAGGCGGCGGAACAGATACTTCCGGAACGACAACCGTGCCCCCAGAGGGCAACGATGAGTCCGGTGCTTCTACGGGTGGGTACTCTGGAGGAAATATCAATGAAGATTCCGACGGAAGAAGTGGAAAGCCTAAGACCGGCGATCATACCTTGGCGTTGCTCGCTGTTTCAGCTACTTTAGCGGTAGGCTCCGGGGCCTTGTGTATCTTTTTCCGCGGGAAAAAAGATGAGCAGGACGATGTTCAAGAAGAAAGATGAGATTTTCAGGAGGGAACTCGCAGGCCATAAGCATTGCAGAGGGCTTTCTGTGGAAACGGTGTGACAGCAGTTTATGAGGAAGACGGCTGCCACACGAAACGACGGCGGTATGCAAATACTGGCCATGCCAAAAGGTGGGGGCGCCTGGGCATTTACAGGCGGAAACTCTTACCCACAAAACGTTATCTACATTTTGGCCGCGCGGATTGTCCCTTGACCGGGACGGTCCATAAACCCAAATATATTCAATTAGGAGGAAACAAAAATGAGCGCAAAGAGAAAACTGGCAATGTCCGGTGTAGCAATCCTGGTTGTTCTCACCCTCGTGGCTGGCGCTACCATGGCTTGGTTCACCGACACCGAGAAAGTCAACGCAGACTTTAAGGCCGGAATCCTGGACATCAGTGTTTCCGATGACGATGCATCTGATGGAACAGAGTTGAACTTCGTGAACATGCGTCCGATGGAGGAGGACACGGCAATTGCCGAGATGACAGCAACTCTGAATGGAACACAGGACTATGAGGGCTATGATCCGGATCCGGTGTATGTTCAGCAGTTTGCTATCAACAATGCCGGCACTCTGCCTGTGAAGGTTAAACTCACCTTTGAAGAAGTAGATCCGGCTGCTGATGATACGATTAAGAAGATTGTTAGCAATGGAAACGGCGGTATCCGCCAGACAGAAGAAACAGTTGCATGTAACAATGAGTTGGGCAAATGGTATGATGCTGCTGCTGTTGAAAATGCATACCCCAACGGTTTCGAAGCTGGAGATGATATCTATAATGCGGATTTCTACAAAGGGGTAAGCACGAAGCTCCACTTTGTCCTCTTCAAGAATGATGCAGAGAAGGGCTGGCAGGTTGTCAACGAAGACATCTCTCTGAAGACTCTGTTGAAGATCAACAATGCAAATGGTGTTGAGCTGGACGGCATCATCCCGGCGGGCGCAACGGCTGAGAACAATACATATGCTCTGGGCGCCTATCTGGACGAGACTGCTGGCAACGAGTACCAGAACAAAGAGTACCATGTCAACTTTATTGTGAACGCAAAGCAGGTTGACGAAGGTGCAACGTACGCAGACGAAGCCTAATATTATTTATAGTAGCTTTGTCTTATAGCAAAGTGAAATAGCGAAATATGAATGGGTTTTTGCGGTTATTAAGAGGTCAAATCAACCGGCGCGCCGGGGCAGTTGCCCCGGTGCACCGGCCTATCTTATTTCACAAGGGGGAAGGGCAAGTTGTTCAAACTGCTTAAAGAGTCGTGGCTAAGTCTCACTTTGATACTGGTGATTTTGGCGACTGTATGTACAGCTACGTTTGCGTGGCAGGTAGATCAAAAACAGATGCCGCTGACGGCTACTAGTGCGTTGGTCAATGTCAAGCTGAACCTTGCGAACAACGAGGAGTCCGACCCAGGCGTTTTAAACTTGACAGCTTTGCAGGATGGCCAGACGGCCTATATCCCGTTTAAAATGCAGAATGTTTCCAACATTCAAACGGAAGTGAATTTCCGCGTGTTGGTGAAAAATGCAGATGGCGAAGAAATTGAGGATGCGCTTGCGGATTGGGAGATCGCCATACTCGATAACGGTGAGCCTTTGGAGCGCTCAGAGGATGGGACCTCTTTTGTTGCGAAGGTTGATGCTGCGGAAGCAGATGCAAGCACGACTGCTTATACATTGCAGTTGAAAGCTGCTCCGGATTCGGATCTCAGTATTTTGGGGACGGAGGACGCGCAGCTGTATGTCACGGCAGATGTTTGTATCCCTGCGGCAGAGTCTGTTCAGGAATAAGAGGATCGGTTGCCGGTCATACACAGCAATTGTAGAAAAATGTCTAAGGAAGGCTGCGTATGATGGAACGTATAAAAAAAATATGGTCAATTATTTGTAAAATCTTAAATGCTTTTTTTCTGGTCGTGCTGATTGGGCTGATCGTGATCCTATTGTATCTTGCGATTGGTTCAAAAGGGAACGGGTTGCCGTTTTTGCAGAATTACCAAATGTTTACCGTGTTGAGCGGAAGTATGGAGCCGACTCTAAATGTTGGCGGCGTAATTATTGTGGAGAAAGTAGACCCGATGACCTTACAGGAAGGGGACATCATCACCTTTATCTCCAATGATACTTCATTGAGTGGACAAGTGGTGAGTCACCGGATTATCCAAGTGGTTGATAACAACAACGGCCGGATGTTTATCACAAAAGGTGATGCGAACGAGGATCGTGACGATGCGGCCGCTGTGCCAACGAATGTCATTGGCCGCGTTATCTTTCATATCCCATATTTGGGCTATCTTTTGAATTTTATGAAGACCAGGAATGGTTTCTTCTTCCTTTTGTTGTTGCCATGTATGATCATCCTATTTGTGGAATCCATTAGTTTATTGAAAAACTTTTGGGCTTACCAGGATGAAAAGAAGGCGCTTAAAGAAGGAAAATCCGAAAATGCTTCCGATGAGCAGGCCCCTTCCGAGCAGGAGGCGCTTCCCGATGGACTACAAAAAGAGCCAGGGGACGCTGAGATGCTAAATTTTGAAGGGCCAACAGAGGAAACGTCGGAGCAACAAAGACCAGAGGCGCAGGAGCTTGTGGCTTCGCAAAGTACGGATCTGGTTGAACCGTCGGATGAACATGATGCAGAAGATTCTCAAATAAAGGACGATTAATTTGAAAGCAAGCTGAAATCTTGTATATAGATCCATGCTTATGATCAATCGAAGGAGTGGTTGCAATGAAAATGCGTTTTTTAAAATTACCAGTGGCCACCATTTTGAGTATGGGGCTTCTGCTCACAGTGGCGACAGGGACAACGCTCGCTTCGGAGGAAGGCGAAGGGGGTTCTTTCGGTGACCATCAAGAGATGGTCGTCTCCGTCTATGATGGGGATGTTGTAGATTTTTCAAGTGCAGTCGAACCTGAGAACCTGTCCGGTCTAAAGAAGATGGTGAAATCAGACGGTGAGGATGATACCATCCAAGTTTCTGCAGAGACCCTGTCGGATGGCCGAATCACAATCAGCCGGCCGGTGAACTTGTATGTGGATGGATACGATTCTTTGAGCGGGGCGGATCAGGATAAAGTGAAATTGGTGATCGACCTGCCTGATGAGTTGGAAGAAGACGCAGCGCGTGTGATGACCATCCAAGGATTGCCGGAAGAGTGCGTTCTTGTCCGGAATTTGGGACCTGTGAGCTTATACGTTGTGGGGACGGACGCTGGAGAAGTGTCTGAACCAGCGAAAGAAAGCATACCAGCGGATCAAAATACACCAGCGGAAGAGAGCACGTCCGTGGGCGAAAATACGCCTGCGGAGGAAAGCGCGCCAGCAGGCGGAAACACATCGGTAGAAGAGAGCGCGCCAGCAGGTGAAAATACATCCGTGGAAGAGAATACAGCGCTGGATGAAGGGCAGAATGGGCCGGTAGAGGGCAATACGACCATACCGGAACCGGCAGGAGAAGAGAGCAGCACCCTGGAGGTATCCGAATAACCGATCAAGACAAAGCAGGAATATCCATAGCGGTAAACGGCTTATTGCCACATCTCAAATCATTTTAATAGCGCCTCGCTCTGTTGCAGGCGCTATTTTTTATGTGAGAATCTTTTGGATTCATTGCAGGAGCTTTGGAACGATGCTGGTAACACAGCATTTGAAGATTTATGGGTTTCTGCATGATAAAGGAGTTTCAAAATGCGGCTCTTTATTGCCATCCGTTTCAGTGAAGCTATCTTAGAAGCACTCTGGTATATAGAAAACCAGCTTTGCCAGCAGGCGTTATCTGGAAATTTTACACGGAAAGAGAATTTTCATTTGACCTTGTCCTTCTTGGGAGATGTTACAGAGGTGGATGCCATTCTACAGGTGATGGATCAGGTGAAATTGCCTGCTTTTCCTCTGCGATTAGAGGGGATAGGCTGTTTTTGCCAAGAAAAGGGCGGGGATATCCTTTGGGCTGGAGTCAGAGAGTCCCAGGGGCTCCGCCAACTGCAAAGTTTTTTAGAGCGTGCCTTGCGGCTCAAGGGGTTCCCGCTTGAGCAGAGGGGGTTTCAGCCGCACATCACCCTAGGAAGAAAGGTAAAATTGTGTGAAGGGTTTCCTTTAGCAGCGTTTTCTGCCACCATCCCCCCAGTGGATATGGAGGTTAGAAAGTTTTACCTGATGCGCTCCGACTCTCCACAGGGAATACTTACATATACGGAAATTTATGAGAGAGAGTTGGAGGGATTGCCAGGCCATTCATACGATTCCGACGAATAGGAGGCGGATAGATGCCGGAGAAAGAAAACGGGATTGTTGTTTATATGCTTCAGTGCATCGATGGGACCCTCTATACTGGATGGACCAACCATCTAGAAAAGCGGCTGGCCGCCCATAATGCAGGCCGTGGGGCAAAATATACACGTTCTCGTAGGCCGGTCCACCTCGTTTATCAGGAAGCGCAGCCGGACCGTTCGGCTGCCTTGCGTAGGGAGGCGGAAATTAAGCGTTTGACCAGGCTGCAAAAGCTGGCGCTAATCCACGGAAGGCCGCTTGATTAAGAGAGATGGATTGTGCTATACTTTTGAAAACAACGATCGATAGAAGGAGGAGTTATACCATGCCATGCATCCAGACGAAAGTCAGCGTTAAAATGACGGAACAGCAGGAAAAAGCGATTAAGGCCAAATTGGGGCAGGCAATTTCCCTAATCCCGGGAAAAAGTGAAAACTGGCTGATGCTCACGTTCGAAGACGGTTGCAAGATCTACTTCCAGGGGGACTGTGACAAACCGGCAGCCTTTGTAGAGGTCAAAATCTATGGGAAAGCCAATGGTAGCGTGTACAACCAAATGACAGCAGCCATTACGGATATTTTGAGCAAGGAGCTACAGATCGCCCCAAACCGTATCTATGTGAAATATGAAGAAGTTGCCTATTGGGGTTGGAATGGAAATAATTTTTAAATAGAGAGATCCGATAAGAGAAAAACGCCTCTGCAATTCGCTAAAATCGCGATTGCGGAGGCGTTTTTTGCGTAGTCCAAAGAGGGCCGGGAAATTTCGCTAGGAATTTTTTGAAATGGAGAGCGCCCTTTATAGCACGTGAATGACCATTTGTAATAATAAGGACAATATATACAAATAGTACTTTTATCCGTTGGCAAATACCAAAAAATAGAGTAGGACGAGTGCCCCCAGAATGATCCGATAATATCCAAATGCTTTAAAATCGTGCTTTTTGATATACCCCATCAAGAATTTGATAGCAAGGACGGAAACCACAAACGCTACAATCAGGCCGGTCAAAAGGATGGCGATTTCCATACCGGTATATGTAAAGCCAAACTTGACCATTTTTAAAAAGCTTGCGCCGAACATCACGGGGATCGCTAGGAAAAAGGTAAATTCTGCGGAGACCGTGCGGGATGCACCAAGCAGGATTCCTCCGAGGATGGTCGCCCCAGAACGGGAAGTCCCAGGGATCAGCGCCAGCACTTGGAACAGACCGATACAAAAGGCAGTGCGGTAGGAGAGATTCGAGAGCGTGCGTACTTTTGGCCTACGGCGTTTGTTCCAATTCTCCACTAAGATAAACAGGACACCATAGAGGATGAGCATGATGGAGACCGTTACATAATTGAAAAAGATGCTTTCGATCATATCATCGAAAAGGAGCCCGATCACCGCCGCAGGCAAACAGGAAACAATAACCTTGCCCCAAAGGGTGAATGTATCACGCCTTTCCGTTGGCGTCTTCTTTCGTGAAAAGGGATTGAGCTTGTGAAAATACAGCACCACAACGGCAAGAATCGCACCTAGCTGGATAACGACCAGGAACATATCCTTAAAGGCCTGCGAAGTGTTGAGTTTGATGAATTCGTCTGCAAGGATCATGTGGCCCGTGCTGCTGATGGGTAGCCATTCCGTGATACCTTCAATGATGCCAAGAATGGCAGCTTTGAGGAGCTCCAGTAAATCCATTGATATACCTCCTAAACGGTTGGTCGTTCTGGCAGAGGGCGCCGTCAGATTGGATGCGCCTCCGGCCGCCGTTATCCATTATACAATGGATGACATAAAAATAAAACGATATTTAGCGATTTCTTAAAAGGATGATCCCGTTTATAAAAAATCCGAATAACATCGAAACAGGTCGAAACTGTGCCTCTTTCACAAAGCGGAAAACAACAAAATCAAAAAAGCTTGCTACCTCGTCTATTGAAAACTTTATTCTGCAAGGCTATAATCCAATTATAGCCTAGAGTTTTCAATATGCCTTTGAAAATGTGGATGGCTTGTAAAACTAGGAGGAGGGTTTCGTAATGTTTGAGCAATTAAAAGAAATGATACGGAATTATGTTCAGGTGGCAGATGAGGATATCCACAGGGATTCCCGATTTGTGGAAGATTTGGGATTCAATTCTTATGAGTTTATGTGTCTCGTCGGAGAGGTTGAGGATGAATTCGACATCGAGGTGGAGGAACGCGAGGCGGCAAAGATCAAAACGGTGCAGGAAGCGCTGGATTACATCGCCACTTTGACAGAAGAATGATTTGTACTTGTCCAGTTCCTTTGGAAGGGCAGGAGCACCGGGCTGCCTATACCTTGCTCGCCTGGGCGCTACATCGTCTACACGGCTTTTCTGGCAGGTTGGTTTTGTCACGGACGCCAGAGGGGAAACCGTTCCTACATGATTTCCCAAAAGTCCGGTTCAGCGTTAGCCATTGCACAGGGATGGTTGCTTGCGCGGTCGATTGCGTGGAAACAGGCGTGGATATCGAAGCGGTCCGCCCATATTCCGAACGCCTGACATACCGGTGTTTGGCTCCGGTTGAGCGGGAACAGCTTTTGGGTGATAGCCGGGAGCGGGAAGAAGCATTCTTTCGCTTTTGGACGTTAAAAGAAAGCTATGGAAAAGCGTTAGGGACCGGGCTTGGGTATCCTCTCCGGGAGGTTTCTTTTCATCTGGGGGACCCCCCAAAGAGCAACGTGCCCGGCTATTTCTTTATACAAAAAGTAATAAATAAAAAATTTATACTTTCTGTGTGCAAAAAAGGAATTCCCCCAGAGCAAACGGTAACCGTCTTACGGCATTTGCCAGAACGGATAGGAGGTATTACTTATGAGGATGGATCAATTGCAAAACCTGAAGGATTTGGTTGACTTTTCAGCTGAGACCTATGGGGAGAAGACTGCAATCCGCTATAAAAAGAAAAAGGAGATCATCGACCGGTCCTATCTGGACCTCAAACGGGACAGCGAGGCGTTTAGCCGGACACTGTTGCAGAGAAATCTCCGCGGAAAGCATGTGGCGCTGTTGGGGCCTACAAGCTATGAGTGGATTGTTGCCTATTTTGGAACGGTGAATTCCGGTGGGGTCGCTGTACCGATCGATAAGGAACTGCCGGCTGCCGACATCTGCGACGAGCTGAATCGTGCGGATGTGGAAGTGTTGGTCTATGACAGTAGCTATGCGGATATTGCCGAGCAGGTGCGGAGCGGCTGCCCGCAGCTTATGATCTATTTTGAGATGCAGCGTGCGGAACATGGCGAGGGGACGCTATCCTTTCACCGATGCCTGGAAGAAACGGCGGGGACGTTTGACGAACCTGTGGATCGGGAAAAGCTCAGCGTGATTATGTACACTTCTGGAACAACTGGAAAGAGCAAGGGGGTTATGCTCAATCATCGGAACCTGATTGATAATGTCGTCCATTTGGAAATGGGCATCGAACCTGGATCGGCCGTATTGATGACAGTATTGCCAATTCACCATGCCTACTGTTTTACCTGCGATATCCTGAAAGGGTTACAGTTGGGGTCAACCATCTGCATTAACGATTCCCTGATGCGCATTGCAAAAAATTTGCAGGTCTTTAAGCCAAATACCATGCTAGTGGTGCCAATGATCGCACAGGTTATGTACAACCAAGTCTGTGAAGCAGCGAAAAAGTCCCTGGTGATCCCCAAAAAGGTGATTGCGAAGGCGGCGTTTGGCGGAAATTTACGCACGATCTACTGCGGCGGCGCGTACCTCAATCCGGAGATGATCGAAAAATTCCGGGAGTTGAACATCAACCTGGTGCAAGGGTACGGTATGACGGAGTGCGCTCCCTGTATCAGCCGCAATTCGGAACAATGTGTCAAAGAGGAATCCGTAGGGAAATTGCTGCCTGGCTGTGAAGCAAAGGTCGTGGACGGAGAAATCTGGGTCAAAAGCAGCTCGGTGATGTTAGGATATTACAAGAACGAAGAGGCTACAAAGGAGACACTGGTGGACGGTTGGCTGCGTACCGGCGATCTCGGCTATGTCGATGAGGACAATTTCCTGTATATCACAGGCCGCAAGAAGAACCTGATTATTCTGAGCAATGGGGAAAATGTTTCCCCGGAAGAGCTGGAAAACCGGATCAGCGAAGACCCTCTGGTCGCCGAAGTATTGGTATATGAGGAGGACGGGCAGATTACAGCAGAGATCTACCCCAACGAGGAGTATGCTGCCAAGAAGCGCATCAAAGATGTCCAAGCAGAGCTTTCTGCACGTGTGGATGCCATGAACCGGGCTTTGCCGATGTTTAAGCAGGTACGCAGGATCAAACTGCGGGAGACAGAGTTTGAAAAAACGACCTCCCGTAAGATCAAACGGCACTACGGGACGGCATCCTCCAAATAGAAGCCAATATAAAAGAATCAGGCGGTCCCTTTTCCAGAGATTTCAGGGGGGAACCGCCTGTTTGGCAAAGGGGATTGTAGAACTTTGTCTCTTTTGTTGCACTGCTCTTGTAAAGTCCTCAAACTTACGTTATAATATACAGGCATAGGTTACAAAAACCATCGCCTTTTGGCGATTCAGTCTATTAGGAGAGGCGGCGTAAGAGTGAGGACAAGGGGGATTCTGCTTGTAGGAAACATGGGCGCAGAACGTGACAATTTGCGCAAATGGTTTGAATGTTCCTATCAAATGTTGGAAGCCCAGAGCCAGGAACAAATATTGCAAGACTTGGAAACCGGCCATAACCGGATTGCCGCCATACTTTTGGGTATGGAGGACCCACAGTTGAACGGATTTGAAGTCCTAGAGCTTCTATCCGAATTGCATTGGACGGATCGGATTCCTGTTGTCACAATTGTTTCCCGCCATTCGAAAAAAGTAGATGAAGTTATCTTACGTGGGTATGGTTTGGGAATGGCAGACGTCATTTGTATGCCATGCCCTGCTGAGGTTGCCCAGAGGCGCATACAGAATATGATGGAACTCTATGCGCACCGCCTCTATTTGGATAAAATAGCCACCTATCAGACACGGGAATTGCGCCAGCAAGAGTGTAAACTACGCCGTACCTATACCTTCATCATCGATGCGCTCAGCACAGCGGTGGAATTCCGGAACGGCGAATCTGGGCAGCACATCCGCCGGATCCGTGGGATTACAGAGGTGCTTTTGCGCCATCTGGCGGTGACCCACCGGGAACTGGGGCTGGGTGAAGAACAGGTGGAAACGATCATTTATGCCGCTGCAATGCACGATATTGGGAAGATTGCGATCCCAGATTCTGTGCTGCTCAAACCTGGGAAATTGACGGAGTATGAATATGCCATTATGAAAAGGCACACGCTCTATGGGTGTGAGCTTTTGCAGAGTTTTGTCTATGAGCAGGACGACGCGCTGGCTACCTGCTGTTATGAAATCTGCCGTTCCCATCACGAACGTTGGGATGGGTGTGGCTATCCAGATGGCCTTGTGGGAAACCAGATCCCTTTGGCGGCGCAGGTAGTTTCCCTGGCCGATGTATATGATGCCCTGGTGAGCAGACGGATCTATAAGCCCCCTTATTCACATAGCCAAGCGGTACAAATGATCCAGGATGGGGAATGTGGCGCATTCAACCCGATGCTTTTGAAGTGCTTTATGGAAGTAGAAAAACAGCTATGTGAACAGTTTGCCTTCCATGCAGCGGAGTGCTCGGATGGCAGCCTTCCTGCATATAGAGGTGCGTATATGGAAATACAGGATAAGCACATTTATCAGGGAGGACCAAGCGGAGAAAACCGATCCCCGGAGGAGATGGCTACATACAACCTATTGGATCAACTGGGGATTTCTTATGAACGCCTGGATCACAGCCCGGCAGCTACCATTGCAGATTGTGAAGAGGTCAAAGACCTTTTAGGGGTGGAAATTTGTAAAAACCTGTTTCTCTGCAACCGTCAAAAGACCCATTTCTATTTGTTGGTCATGCCAGGGAATAAGGCTTTCCATACAAAGGAGCTATCTTCCCAGATTGGAAGTGCGCGCTTATCCTTTGCGGGGCCAGAGGCGCTGGAGGAGATGTTGGGGGTGACGCCGGGCTCGGTAAGTATCCTTGCGTTGATGAACGACCCAGAGCATCAAGTGCAGCTCTTGGTGGACCGGGATGTAGCAGAGGAACCTTTGTTCGGATGCCATCCGTGCCGCAATACGTCGAGCTTGAAAATCCGCACAAAGGACATCTTTGAGGTATTTCTTCCATATACGGGGCATTCACCGACGTTGGTAACGCTTTCGAATGAGTGATTGATTTTCAAATGTAGGACGGGAATTCCCGTCCTTTTTCTTTATAGACACATAAAAAGAGATTGAAGCATAGGATACCAACAGACAACCGAATGGAAGGTGGACAATGCGATGGTGACCATCAGTCTGTGTATGATTGTGCGCAATGAGGAGGCCGTTTTGGAGAGATGCCTGCATTCTGTTTGCAATGCCGTGGATGAAATCATCCTGGTGGACACCGGGTCAGAGGACCGTACCAAGGAAATCGCCCGGTCCTATACGGACCGGATCTATGACTTCGCCTGGTCGGATGATTTTGCTGCGGCGCGGAATTTTTCCTTTTCCAAAGCGACGATGGACTACTGCATGTGGATGGATGCGGATGATGTCCTATTGGAAGCGGATACGAAGGCCCTTCTGGAATTGAAGGAGACATTGGACCCATCGGTGCAGGTGGTTATGCTGCCCTATCACATCGCGTTTGATGCACAAGGAAAACCGACGTTTTCTTACTATCGGGAGCGTTTGATCCGGAATGGCCAGGGGATGCGATGGGAGGGGGCAGTCCATGAGGTCATCACGCCGGTCCAACCGATTGCATATGGGAAGGCCGCCGTCACCCATCAGAAGATCGGTCCTGGGGACCCGGACCGCAACCTCCGGATCTACGAAAAGCAGCTTGCGTTGGGAAAAATACTTTCGCCGCGGGAGCAGTTCTATTATGGAAGGGAACTGTATGCCCATGGAAAATTTCAAGAGGCGGCAGAGATATTCCAGAACTTTTTGGATGGCGGGCGGGGATGGATAGAAAATTCTATTGATGCATGCCGGCAGTTGGCATACTGCCAATATGCGCTCGGCAATGAAAAAGACGCTTTGCGTTCCCTGCTGCGCAGCCTGGAGCTGGATGCACCCAGGGCGGAGGTATGCTGTGATATTGGCAAGCATTTTTTGGATCGGGGGCAATACCAGCAGGCGATCTTTTGGTACGAGACTGCGGCGGGCAGGACGCGGGACGATCAATCGGGGGCGTTTGTCCAGCCGGATTGCTATGATTATATCCCGTATTTGCAGCTATGTGTCTGCTACGACCGGCTGGGGGAATTCGATATAGCCAACCAATACAATGACATGGCATGGCGTTGTAAGCCCGAATCAGAGGCTTGCAGAAACAATCATATTTATTTTATAAAAATACGATAAGAATAGATATCAATCTGTATATTTATTAGCTAGTCTATAAAGTTTCTTGCCCTGTTTTATATGTAAAGATCTGCCTGACGAATGCAGTCAAATATTGCATTTGTCAGGCAGATACATTTTTTGAAAAAAGGAAAAAAGAAAAACAATTATTTTTTTGCACAAATAGCGAATTTTTTTACAGGATTGTGGTTTCAGCCTTGTAGTTCCTTTTGAAAAATGATACTATATACAATATCTTAGGGCGTCTATTGTAAATCATTATGCATATCCGCAGAATCTTGACCCAGAGGTCTTTTTTAAGGGATATGACACGGACGCTCTTTTTGGATTTTTATGAAGGAGGAGATGTTTTAAAAAAATTTTGGAAGCGAAGATATGAAGAAGAGAAACCGTTTGAAAAGGAGGTTTGTTCACAAGTGAAACAGAGAAGAAGGCTTCTTGCATTGCTTCTGGCAAGCACGATTGCTATGGGGAGTTTCACCGGCGCGCTGGCCCTCACCGATGAGGACGTGAAGGACAGCACGGCCGCGCAGACCAATGTGGCGGAGGACGCCACAGAAATGGACCGGCAGATTTTATTCAACGATGACTGGAAATTCTATCTCGGGGATGCTTCGGGCGCACAGGAGAAGAATTTCAACGATTCCAGTTGGCGCGATGTCACCCTACCGCACGACTGGAGCATCGAGCTTGACTTTACCAATGGTGCAACCACTTCCGAGATCGGCCACCTGGCAGGTGGTATCGGATGGTACCGCAAGACGTTCACCCTCCCGCCGGAGATGGCGGACAAGCGGATTACCGTCGACTTCGGCGGTGTCTATATGGACAGTTATACCTATGTGAATGGGGAATTGGTTTCCCGCCATCCGTACGGCTATACGCCGTTCTCCTATGACATCACGGACCTGGTGGTCTGCGACGGCGAGACGGAGAACGTAATCGCGGTACGGGCGGAAAACCGGATCGATAGCATGCAAGGCACGACCAGCCGTTGGTATTCCGGCAGCGGCATTTACCGTGACGTCCACCTGACGGTCACGGAACCGGTGCATGTAGCGCGCTATGGCACGAAGATCACCACGCCGGACCTGCAGGAGGAATACACCTCCGGCCAGGATGTTACCGTGAATGTGGCAACCCAGGTGCAGAACGATTCGGAGGATGAAGCGACGGTCACCGTCCGGACCTCCATGGTGGGCTATGAAGACGAGAGCGTCCTCATTGACCCGGTGGAATCGGAGCCCGTCTCCGTTGCAGCCGGCGAAACTGAGACGGTGGAGCAGGTGCTCTCCGCGGTAGAACCGGCCCTATGGTCCGTGGACGACCCGAACCTCTACAATCTCGTGACAGAGATTCTGGTGGACGGCGTTGTTACCGACCGTTATGAGAGCCGCTTTGGATTCCGTTGGACGGAGTTTACCGTCAACGACGGCTTCCTTCTCAACGGCGAGTGGATGAAGCTCAACGGCATGTGTATGCACCACGACCAGGGCGCATTGGGCGCTGTGTCGAATTACCGTGCCGTCCAGAGACAGATGGAAATCCTCAAGGGAATGGGCGTCAATGCTATCCGCGTCACCCACAACCCGGCGTCCAACGAGTTGTTGCAGGTTTGCGACGAGCTGGGCCTGATGGTCATTGAGGAAGCATTTGACTCCTGGTTCCTTGGAAAGAAGAATTACGACTATGGCGTCCGCTTCTTTGAAATGGAAGCAACGGACCCGACGGCAACGCCCGGCCAGACCTGGGCGGAGTTTGACCTGAAGACCATGGTCAACCGTGGAAAGAACTTCCCCTCCATCATCATGTGGTCTCTCGGCAATGAAATTTATGCCACGGACAATGCAAGAGGTCCCGAGACCGCGCAGAAGCTGTATGATTGGACGAAGGAAATCGACGATACCCGTCCTTGCACGATGGGTGAGGACAAGTTCCGTGAAAGAAGTGCGACGGATACCACTTCCACGTACATTCAGGTAGCGGATAAGATGGATGTCGTCGGTATGAACTATGTCGACCGTTATCCGTATAAATACGATACGCTGCGTGCGACCCATCCGGATTGGATCATTTTCGATTCCGAGAGTTCTTCCGCAACCAAGAGCCGCGGGATCTATGCACACCCGGACAGCGAGGGAACCGGAGACTCCGGCAGCCACCCGGATTACCAGCAGTCCTCCTATGACAACGACCATGTGGGCTGGGGCAGCACCGCAACGCAGAGCTGGACCGCAAACCGCGACCGGAAATTTATTTTGGGCGAATTTGTCTGGACCGGCTTCGACTACATCGGCGAACCGACCCCGTGGAACCAGAATGCGTATGCGCCGCCGAAGAATTCCTACTTTGGTGTTGTGGATACCGCGGGCTTCGTAAAGGACGACTATTATCTCTATGAGAGCCAGTGGACCTCCGTTGAGGAGAACCCGATGGTTCATATCATGCCGCACTGGAATTGGGATGACGCTTCCCTGCGCGCCCAGGTGACGGTGAACGGGGAAATCCCGGTCCGCATCTATTCCAATGCGCGCTCGGTCGAATTGTTCAAGGACGGCGAATCCCTTGGCAAGCAGACCTTTGCCACCATCACCCCGTATCAGGATGAAAAGGGCGAGGATGTTGTCTATCAGGTGAACCCGGACAATGCGAGCAAGCTCTATCTGGAATGGCGCATTCCGTACGAGCCCGGCACCCTGAGGGCTGTGGCATACGACGAAAACGATGAAATCGTGGCGGAAGACGTTGTGACGACCGCAGGCGACCCAGCGGCGATTTCGCTCTCCGCAGACCGCCAGGTCATCGAGTCCGACGGACGCGACCTCTCTTACATCACGGTGGACGTCCTGGACGCAGACGGAAACTTTGTGCCTACGGCGGACAACCAGATGTATTTCAACATCACCGGCGACGGCAAGATCGTCGGCGTGGACAACGGCAACTCCCCGAGCTGGGAGCGCTATAAGGACTACGACGGCGTGTGGAAGCGCAAGGCTTTCAGCGGCAAGGCGTTGGTGATTGTCCAGTCCACCAAGGAAAACGGTTCCTTCACTTTGACGGCGACAGGCGACGGCCTTGCCAGCGACTCGATCACCTGCTATACAACGGAGAATGCGGGCGAGGGCAAGGATATCCTGGGTTATGACAATCCTGGAACCGTTGTGACCAATGTCAACGAGCGGCCGGATCTGCCGGAGACTGTTATGGCAATCTATAGCGACGGCAGCAAGGAAGAGGTCCCGGTTGTATGGGATGAGATTCCGGAAGAGCAGCTGGCACAGCCCGGCACCATCACGGTCCGCGGCGATGTGGACGGCGCAACGGTCGAGATCACGGTCATTGTGAAGAGCGTCCTCGGCGTGCGCGATACCCGCATGGTCACCCGCACCGGCACGGTTCCCACGCTTCCGGAGACGGTCAAGGTCGTGTACAGCGACGGCACCGAACAGAGCATGGCGGTTGCCTGGGAGACCATTACCGAAGAGGAAGTTGCCCAGGAGGGGACCATCACCAAGCTCGGCACCGTGGAGGGCATCCCGGAGGATATGAAGGCGACTGCGTATATCCGCGTAGGGGAACAGTCGGTCCCAGGCGCGAATGTGGCCGTCCGTGCAGCAGGAGAGACGTATCCGAAGGCAAATGCTTCCTATAACGTTGGAACCGGGCATAATATGTCCGACAGCATCAACGATGGAACCATCGCCTTTAGTCCCTCTTGGAACAACTGGCAGAATGGCGGCGTCGGCCTGGAGGATTCCTGGGTAAGCGTCGAATTTGAGGAAGCGTACACGATCAGCAAGGTTGGCGTGCATTTCTTCACAGACGGACAGACCAAGGAGCCGAGAGAGCTGATCGTCCAATACAGCAACGACGGCGCCGATTGGACCAATGTAGAAAATCAGAGCAAAACCTCTGGGTTTAATGTTGCACAGGGAGATGTGAACACCGAATATTCGATCACATTTGACGCAGTGAATGCGAAGTTTATCCGCCTGTCCATGAAGGGGCAAGTGCGCGATGCAAGCACCTTCAAGCCGGTGGGTATTTCGGAACTGAAAGTGTACTCGGATATTACAACCGCGCCGGTGCCGAGCAGTGATGCCACCTTGACGGCATTGCAGCTGAACGGCGAGGATCTGGAAGGGTTTGCACCGACCACCTATTCGTATACATATGTGCTCGGCTACAACGATTCGATCCCGGAGATCACGGCAGTTCCCGCAGCAAATGCATCTGCGTTTGTTGTCCCGCCGCTGACCAACGACGGTTCCGCGAGCATCATTGTTTCCGCGGAAGATGGAACAACCAACCGCTACACCATCCAGTTCCAGCGCAGCGACGCGACGTTGGAGAGCGTGGTACTCTCTGCGGATAAGACGGATCTGGTGGAAAACGAGCTGGTTCCGTTCACCTTGACCGCCACCATGGAAGATGGCACGACCCTGTCCAGCGGCAGCTATACGGTGGAATACACCGTCACGGCGACCGACGCGGAACAAAAGGGTTGGGTGAAATTCAATAACAACGGACAGATCGAAGCGCATACGGCAGGCGCCGTGGAAGCTGTGGCAGAGGTCACTTACCGCGGTAAGACGGTCGCTTCCGAGCCGTTGGCCCTGACGATTGCAGCGGCAACCGAGCCGATTGTCGTACAGTTCTATGATGCTGTTTCGGTTACGACCAAGTTGAACACCGCCCCGGTTTTGCCGGAGAAGGTTACCGCTTACGTGGCGAACAGCTTTGCACGGGAGCTTTCCGTGCAATGGGATGCGATTGATCCCAGCCAGTACGCAGCGTATGGCCAATTTACGGTGGAGGGCACCGTCGAAGGACAGGAGCTCAAACCGACGGCCACCGTCCTTGTAAAAGACGCGATTGCGGCACAGCAGGTTTCCGCAGCTACGCCGTATGGCAATACCCCGTCGCTGCCGGAAATTGTTACGGTTTACAACAGCGATGGAACGACGAACACGGAAGTCCCGGTCACCTGGGAGCCGATGTCCGCAGACGACTTTAAGGTCGAGGAAGGAACCGTCGTGCTGGTCAACGGCGTGGCGGAATTGGACGGAACGGAATTGCCGGTTATTGCGAGCGTCCGTGTGACGAGCCAGGATGTGGTCGTCAGCAAGAACTATGCAGAGCTTCAGAACGGCTACGAGCTTCCGTTTGCCATCGCTTCTTATACCAACGACGTCCCCGAATCGACGGACCGTGTGGATAAGCTGAACGATGGAAAGATCTCCTTTGCAACTTCGGATGCAGAGGGCAAGAACATCTGGTGCGACTGGCAGCGCAATGCTGGCGGTACGGAAAACTGGGTTGCTGTTATCATCGGCAACAGCGGCGCCGTTGTGAACCGCTTTGTGGATACCCTGAAGGTTGGCTTCTATGACGAAGGTTCTTCCGGCGGCACGCAGAAGCCTTCCGATTACCGAGTGGAATACTATACCGGCCCGATCGACTTTACCCTGCCGGATGGCCCCACAACCGCACTGGGCCCGAACAACCCGCGCGGCCATGTCCGCGACATGGCGGACAGCCCGCTGAACGACGACAGCAATTGGCAGGAAGTATCCTATGTGGGCGGCAAGCCCGCGGTAAAGACCGGCGAGATGATGGAAATCACCTTCGACCCGGTGGAGACCTGCATGCTGCGTGTGTACATGACCCCGACAGGGACTGCCTGCCTGGGTGTGACGGAATTGCAGTACTTCGGCAAGGATGCCGTCGCGAAGTCGGACTTTGCCGTCAATGCCATCAAGATCGACGGCGAACCGTTGGCAGACTTTGATGCGTCCAAGATGGAATACACCGTAGAGCTCACCTCCGCGGCGGTCCCGGCCGTAACAGCAGAGGCGACCAACAATGCATCCGTTACAATTGTCCCGGCCGTAAGTGCAAACGGCACAGCGAAAGTGATTATCGCGCCGGAGGATGGCAGCGTTGCAAACACAAAGACCTATACCATCCAGTTCCACAGCGAATCTACGGCGGACACCTATCCTGTAGTGACAGAGCCGGTGGAAGGCGCAACCATTACGACCGACCTCCAGCAGGCGCAGGAAGGCCAGACCGTTACGGTAAACATTGCGGACATCGCTGCGGATAAGCAGTTCCACTCCATTACGGTTGTGGATGCAGACAATAACCCTGTTGATACAACCGAAGTGGTGGCTGGCGAACAGTATACCTTCACCATGCCGGCTTCCGCTGTCACCGTCAAGGTGGTTTTGGAGGATAACGACCCGAATCAGGAACATCTCTTGACCGTTTCTTACTCCGGTAAGGATGTCTCCCTGTGGGTGGACGGCGTCCAGCAGAGCTTTGCAGACAAGATCAACCAGTACCGTGTCAACCTGAAGAAGGGCGAAATCATTGCCCTGACCTTTAAGCCGCGCAACGAAGGCAGAGAGTTCCGCGCGATCCTCTGCAATGATGTAGCACAGGAAGTGACCAACACAACCGAGTATCTGTATACCGGCACCATGGACGGTATGGATCAGGCGTTGAGCTTCACGTTTGATATCGTCTATAAGGAGCTTCTGAAGCAAACCATCGATGCGGCCCAGCAGGAAGTGGACGCGGGCAATACGCAGGGCCTGATCCCGGCGGTTCAGGAGGCGTTTGATACGCGCTTCCAGCGTGCAAAAGAGGTTTATGCAGATCAAGAGGCAACCCAGGCGCAGATCGATGCGGCCCATATGGACCTCATGATGGTTCTACACTTCCTGGACTTCAAGTCTGGCGATAAGACCTATTTGAAGGACTTGATCGACACAGCGGAAGCGCTCGATCTGGATCTGTTTGTAGAGGCAGGAAAGGCCGAATTGGAGGCAGCTCTTGCAAATGCGAAGGGCGTCTATGCGGACGAAAGCGCTTTGCAGCCGGAGGTCGACGAGGCGGCGGAAACGCTCCTCGAAGCGATGCTTGCCCTCGACCGCAAGGCGGACTTGTCGGTATTGAATACCGTCATTGCGAAGGCCGAAGAAATCCTGTTGGTCTTGGACGAGGATTACATCCCCGATGAAGAGGCGAACGAGGCATTTAAGCGCTCCCTTGCCACTGCGAAGTCCCTCACGGAAGAGAGCGGACAGAGAGTGGTTGACGAAGCGGCTGTCGATCTTTCCAATAAGATGGCGGCGCTCCGGCTGAAGGCAGATAAGTCCCTGCTGGAAGAGCTCTTAAAGGAAATGCAGGACGTTGACCCGTCCGATTATACCGCAGAGAGCTATACGCCGTTCGCTGCGGTGATCAAGAGAGCGGAAATCATGTACAACAATCCGATGCTGAGTGTGGACGACGAGCCGGAGATTCAGAGCACGGTGAACGAAGCAAGAGCTCTGTTTACCAAGCTTGTACAGAAGAATTCCGGCAGCAGCTCCGGTGGAAGCCATTCGGGCAGCTCCAATAAGCCTTCCGGAAGCGGTACAACGGTTGCCGTCACCTCGCCGGTCATCACGGCGGCACAGAATGTCCAGACGCAGATCTATGTTGTCTCGGATACGACATTGCCGTTTGCGATCAAGAGAGGCAGCGCCTATTGCTTCAAGATGACTGTAGTTGGCAGCACGACAGCTGTTCCCAGCTTTACCGTTGGCAATGGCGATGTGCTCAAGACGCAGTACGTTGCAAAGGTTGGCAACGACTATTACTTCCGCGTATGGGCTATTGGCACGCCGGGCAGCAGCACAGGCGTCTATACGACCCTGCCAGGACAGAACCCGCAGCTGCACTGTGTTGTGACTGTCAAATAAGAATCGGTTTTTTGCTCCCAATGGGTTTGTAACATCCAATCGGGCAGCGGCGCCCCTGGCCAGAAGGAACTGGCCAGGGGCGCTTTTTCTTGAAAATTTGTGAACTACCCGGCAATCTCCATTTGGGCAGAGCGTTAGGGGGATACCCCAAAACGATTGTGAAAACCAGAATGGAATCAAAAGGCGCAAAACGTGGGGAAGATTCGGCCTGTTTTTGTGGCTGTCAACAAGCTTGCCGCGCGTCTATTGACAAATCGGCATTGTATGGTAGAATAATACTTAAAATTTTTTAATTATATGGGATGGATGCTTGGCTACAAAAGGCTGTGGAGGAAGAATGGAATTGGACTTTTGTGCCGGAAATCCATAAGGAGAATCGCCATGTTGGAGCAAACCTTTCGTGAAATCTATACGAAGTTTAAGCTGAATTTTTATAAAAATATTTTCCACACGATGGATCAATCCAACAATCGGCTGAGTGCTACGGAGGCCTTTTCTGTAGAGGTGATCTATGCAATGAAAGGGCCAACGATCCGGGAGTTTGCCGATTTTGTCAATATTTCGCAGCCGAACGCCACGTATAAGATCAATTCCCTTGTGAGGAAAGGCTATATCAACAAGGTCAATTCCGCGTCGGATAAGCGCGAATACCATCTGGAGGTCACGCAGAAGTTCTTGGACTATTACCGTATAAACGATAGTTATATCCATGAAGTGATGGAAAACATCCGAAAACGTTTTGCCCCGGAAGATGTGAAGCGGCTGGAAGAAATTCTGCGAGTAATTGCGGACGAATTGATGTGACGGGCGGCCATTGGTGGATTCATAACTCCCATGCAAACCGGCCCCGGATGCATATTTTTAGATGTGCTTCAAAAGGAAAAATCTATGATGAGAAAATCCTGTTTCAAACATGGTCTTTGAAACAGGATTTTCTATGGGGAAAAATTGTAAGTCATTTGGAACGCCTCTGCCGCAGGAGACGCCGGGAGAGGCGTTTCAAATGGAAGAGGTCTCGTCCAGCTGGCAAAAAGAAATATGAAATTTGTAAATTTAGTTGAAAAATTGTGCAAAATATGTCATAATGGAGTCCCGTTGAATTGTAATGGCGGAATGACAAATAAATAGGAAATGAGGAGGAGCTTTTGTGGAAAAAAGTAGGAGTAGTTTTTCTGGAAGGATTGGCTTTGTGCTCGCAGCTGCGGGTTCTGCCGTTGGCTTAGGGAATATTTGGCGGTTTCCATATTTAGCGGCAAAATATGGCGGAGGTATTTTTCTCCTGGTTTATGTGATTTTGGCGATTACATTTGGTTTTTCCCTGATGATCGCAGAAATAGCACTTGGGCGGAAAACGGGGCTGAGTGCAGTTGGAGCATATCGAGCGTTAAATAAAAAATATTCCTTTATAGGGACGTTAACGTCCGTTGTGCCGATGATTATTTTGCCCTATTATTGCGTGATTGGCGGTTGGGTCGTGAAGTATTTTGCCGCTTTTCTGAGTGGCCAGGGAAATGCGGCGGCAGGCGAAACCTATTTTGCCAATTTTACGGCTCAAACGGCACAGCCGATCGTTTGGTTCTGTGTTTATGCCATCGCAACAGCAGTCGTCGTGTTGCTTGGAGTGGAGAAAGGCGTGGAAAAGGTCAGTAAGATTCTGATGCCCTTCCTGGTCGTTTTATCCATTGCCGTTGCCGCGTATACAGTTTGCATGCCCGGCGCTATAGAGGGCGTAAAATATTATCTATTCCCGGATTTTAGCAAATTTTCTACTACAACGGTGCTGGCAGCTTTGGGACAACTGTTTTATTCGATGTCCTTAGCAATGGGAATTATGATTACTTATGGCTCCTATATGAAAAAGGATGCGGACATGGAAAAATCTGTGGGACAGATTGAGATCTTTGACACGGGAATTGCTTTTTTGGCGGGCCTAATGATTGTCCCTGCGGTCTTTGTCTTCTCCGGTGGGGACCAAGCGCAGTTAAGCGCCGGCCCAAGCTTGATGTTTATCACACTTCCGAAAGTATTCGCCAGCATGCCGTTGGGCGGATTGATCGGCAGCGCTTTTTTCCTGCTGGTCCTATTTGCAGCACTGACCTCTTCAATTTCCCTGATGGAGACGGTTGTCTCCATTTTGCAGGATAAATTCCAATGGAGCCGCCGTATGGCATGTATGATCGTGATCATTGGAATGCTGCTTATTGGAATTCCGACGTCGCTCGGCTTTGGCATTTGGGACTTTATTCAGCCTTTGGGAATGTCCATTTTGGATTTCTTTGACTTTATCAGCAATAGCGTTCTAATGCCCATCGTGGCTTTCCTGACCTGCATCTTTATTGGGTTTGTTGTGAAGCCCGATCTTGTAGTGGAGGAAGTAAGGCTATCTTCCAAATTTAAGAGGGAAAAACTGTTCCGAGTGATGATTAAGTATGTCGCGCCAATTTTTATTGTTGCAATTCTGGTCAGTTCCGTGCTGAATTCGCTGAGGATTATAACCATCTGATTGAAAGAAAAAGGGACGCCGCCCGGAGTCTATCCGGGCGGCGTCCTTCTGTGTAAAAGGCCTGTGTTTGTATTCAGGAATGCGCAGGCAGGGAAGAAGCTACGTTTATGCTTCCAGACCTTCAAACTGCATGTTGTAATATTTTGCATAGATCCCATTTTTTGCGAGAAGCGTTTTGTGATCCCCGCGCTCCTGAATCCCATCGTCGTCCAGGACGAGGATTTCATCCGCGTTTCGGATCGTGGAAAGACGGTGGGCAATGACAATGGTGGTGCGGTTTTTGGCGAGCCGTTCCAGGCTTTGTTGGATATGCTGTTCACTTTCATTGTCCAAGGCGGAAGTTGCCTCATCGAGGATCAAAATTTTGGGGTTCTTTAAGAATACCCGTGCGATGGATAAGCGCTGTTTTTGGCCGCCGGAAAGCCGTGTCCCGCGTTCCCCAACGTCGGTGTCGTACCCATCCGGAAGGCTGACAATAAAATCATGGATATTGGCATTTTTGGCAGCTTCGATGATTTCCTCCATGGTTGCATCCGGCTTCCCATAGGCGATGTTCTCCCGGATGGTGCCGCCGAACATATAGACGTCCTGTTGGACAATCCCAATCGCGCTGCGCAGGCTTTTGAGGGTTAAACTGCGCACATCCTTTCCGTCTACGGACACAGAGCCCTCCGTTACATCATAAAACCTGGGAAGCAGGGAACAAAGGGTGGTCTTCCCGCCGCCGGACGGCCCGACCAACGCGATGGTTTTTCCCGCCTCGATATGGATCTGGATGTTTTGCAGCACATTGCTGGAATCGTCATAGCTGAACGAAACATTCTGATAGTCGATCGTTCCCTGCACATCGGTAAGCTCCTGTGCATCGGGGGCATCCACAATTTCCGGCTGTGTTTCCACCACCTCTAAAAAGCGCTTGAAACCGGAATAGCCCTTTTGGAACATCTCCGTGAACTCAATGAGCACATCGATGGGGTTGATAAAGATGTTGATGTAGAGCGCATAAACGGCCAGGTCCGTCAAGAGGATATCGCCGCGGGCGACAAAGTAGCCGCCGGACACAAGCACGGTGGTAAATAGAATCCCCTGAAAGAAATTATTCCCCGCGTGATAACTGCCCATGCGCCGGTAGTTCCGCTCCTTGGAGTCGAGGAATTCAAGGTTGCTCTTTTCGAATTTTTTCTGTTCCAATTCCTCGTTGGCAAAGGATTTTACAACGCGAATCCCGGCCAGGCTGTCCTGGACCCGTGAGTTGACGCCGGCGATTTTCCGGCGGTTGTCCATAAAGACCGCGCGCATCTTTTTGTTTTGGTCGATGCAAAAGAGCAGCATGATGAGCGTAACCGCGGCCAGAATCAGCGTCATCGGCACGTTGATCCAGAGCAGGAGCGCAAAGGAGCCGAGAATCTTTAACAGCGAGATGAAAATATTCTCCGGGCCATGGTGTGCCAGCTCCGAGATGTCAAACAGATCCGAGACCAATTTGCTCATCATTTCGCCGGTATTGTTGCGGTCGTAGTATGAAAAGGAAAGGCGTTGGAAATGATCGAACAGGTCCTGGCGCATATCGCTCTCCATGCGCGCGCCCATGACGTGGCCCTGATAGGTGATATAATACCGGCCCAGGAAGCGGAGAAAATACATCACCAACAGCCCAATCGCCATCCAGGGGAGAATCCGATAGATTGCCTGCGCGCCGTGCGCAAAGAGATCCTTGGTGGCCCAGTTTAGAATTTGGGGGAATGCCAGGTCAACTGCGCTGACCAGCAGTGCGCAAAACATGTCCATCCAGAAGACGGATTGATACGGCTTATAGTATTTGACAAATTTTTTGAAAACGTGCATAGTACCTCCTCAATGCAAATGAAAACGATCAGAGGGAAAACTCCCGCACAGCTTCCCTCAAAAGGGAAACATATCCCAAATCTGTTCCAGATTCAGGATATGTTTCCCTTTACAATCGATCAAATAGTTTTTTCGTCCCTTAAACTTTTTCCGGTTCAGGATAGGACTCTCCAAAGGTTTCCACTGTAATGGATTTGATGGTCTGCTCTTCATAAGGCCGGTCGCTGTAATCCCGGCTGACGTTTACAATGCGGTCGGCTTCCTCCATACCGGAAATCACCTTGCCAAAGGCGGCATACTGCCCGTCCAGGTGTGGGGCGTCTTCCACCATGATAAAAAACTGGGAACCGGCGGAGTTGGGATTCATGGCGCGCGCCATGGAAAGGACGCCGCGCGTATGCTTAAGGTTGTTTGGGAAACCGTTTCCGGAGAACTCTCCTTTGATGCTGTAGCCGGGCCCGCCCATTCCGGTGCCCTGCGGGTCGCCACCCTGGATCATAAAACCGGGGATGACCCGATGGAAGATGGTGCCGTTGTAAAAACCCTTCCCAGCGAGGGAGACGAAATTGTTCACCGTATTTGGAGCAATTTCCGGATACAACTCGGCTTTGATAACCCCTTCATTGGTTTCAATTGTGATAATGGGATGCTGCATAGTGCTCTCTCCTTCCATTGACCATTTGCACGATTCTTTATACCATATAGAGAGGCCGGATGGCCTCCCGTTTGAACAGAAAACGCCTTGCGGTTTCTGTTATGGTTTCATGTTCTCCTAGGCGTTGGAAGGCGGCGAACTTTCTGTGATGCCGGATTTCATTTGCGCCAGGAGATACCGTGAAGATATTATAACGTGCTTTTCCGGAATCATCAAGGCGGCGCCACTATTTTTCGATATAGAAAAGGATTTTCTTTTTTCGAGCCCCTATGCTATAATGGAAAAAGCTTTTGGAAAGCTATGACTTGGAAACAGGACCGATTAGGGATTGTCTACCAAGGAGAAAGAGGCTTTCCTTTTTAGGAAGACCGTATCAAACCCAGAGGTTTTCAATTTGCTGGAGAATGGTAAAAAATCGTTTTTCCGCGTTAATAGCGTTAATAGATACCTCTAACGCGGACGGATCATAGGAATCGAAATGCTATCAATGAAAGGGAAGATGTATGTTGAAATTGATCTCCTGGAATGTCAATGGCCTGCGGGCTTGTCTAAATAAAGGGTTTTTGGATTACTTCCACGCGGCAGACGCAGACGTCTTTTGCCTCCAAGAGACGAAAATGCAGCCGGACCAGGCGCAAATCGACCTGCCAGGCTACCAACAGTACTGGAATTCTGCGTTAAAGAAAGGGTACTCTGGCACGGCAGTCTTTACCCGGCTGGAACCGCTTTCGGTACAATATGGGATCGGTGCGGAGGAGCACGAAGGGGAAGGGCGCGCAATCACCCTCGAATTCCCCGATTTTTATCTTGTGACCGTGTACACGCCCAATGCACAGCGCGAATTGGCGCGCATTGATTACCGCATGGAATGGGAGGACGCCTTCCGCGCCTATGTGAAAGGGTTGGATGAGAAGAAGCCGGTGGTGATCTGCGGGGATATGAACGTAGCGCATCAGGAGATCGACCTGAAGAATCCAAAGACCAACCGGGGGAACGCAGGATTTTCCGACCAGGAGCGCGGTAAGATGACCGAACTTTTGGACAGTGGTTTTATAGATACCTTCCGGTGGCTACACCCTGATCTCACGGGAGCTTATACGTGGTGGAGTTACATGTTTCACGCGAGGGAAAAGAACGCCGGTTGGCGCATTGACTATTTCTTGGTTTCGGAACGGCTGCGTGACCGGGTACAGGCCAGCGAGATCCATGCCGAGGTGATGGGAAGCGACCATTGCCCCGTGGAACTCCTTCTGCAAGATGCATCCGGTGGGAAAAGGCTCTCTGTATAACAAGTTCATGGCAGATCGGTAGAAAAATAGCCGGGGGCCCTTTATTTTAGGACCGTCCCGGCTGTTTCATCGATGAACAGCGGCTGACGCCGGATGGATTTATTCGGCGTTGCCATCTTCTTTTTTCTTTTTTGCCGCATCGAGTTCACTTAGAATTCGTTCCACGGTGGTGCGGCGTGCATCCGCCTCAATGGAAAGTTCAATTGCCAGGCGGGAAAGACCCGCTTCCCCTTCTGGTAAAGCGGACTCTACGCGCTTGCAGACATCCTGCAACGCGGTACTCTGTGCAGAGCAGAACCGCTCATACATATTGGCGCTGCTGTTGTCCTCCAATAGCCCTTTTAGAAGCATATCAATGTCGGGGATGGCAAGCACCGGTTTTAGCATGCAGATGACCGTCAGCATGGCCAAATGTTCGCGTGAATATTTCTTCTGTTCCGGGCGTGGAAGCACGCCGTCCTTGACGTAATTATTGATCATGCTGGAGGTTAGCAGGTTGGTATCCTCCGTGCGTGCCAATGGCTCCAATTGCTTATTCATATAGGTCAGGACCTGATCCATATACAGATAGATTTCCGGAAGGCGGTCCCACTCTACCGGACGGTATTGTTGAATTCGTTCGATCCATTCCTGGATTCGATCGACAGCTTCGTTCATAGGAACTCCTTTCTGAGAAATGCTTGTAACGGAACGCAGGTCCGCGCAGGAATATCCCCGGTCGGTCGGACATCCCGGTATACAAACAATTAGGATGTAGATTCATTCTTTTTTTGATTCAGATAACGGCTGGGGGGAACCCCCATGTGCCGTTTGAAAACACGCGAAAAATACAGCTGATCGGAAAAACCAGTGGAATAGGCGACCTCTCCTACGGAAAGATTCCCCGCCTTGAGAAGCGCAGCCGCTTTGTTGATGCGGTAGCGCATTAAATACTCGTTCGGCGGCATGGAGACATGCTGCATGAAAATGCGGTACAAGTGGCTACGGCTGATACCAGCGCTCTCCGCAACGTCCTCGATGTCGATGTCTCTCGAATAGTTATAGTCGATAAATTTGATGGCCTTTTGTACGTACTCATAGCCTGTCGTCCGCTGCGTAGAAGCGTTTCCCAAATGGTCGATCAGTTCCGCCATAAAGAGGTAGAGACCTCCCAGCATGCGGGCTTCGGCAGCAGGGGTGGAACCGGATACATTGCAAATATCGGTTAACAGGCCCTCTAGCTTGCCATCATGTTCATAATGAAAGACAGGATTTTCTTCGTTTAACCCCGTTTGATCCACCAGCTGTTTGGCATCGCTGCCATTGAATCCCACCCAGCAATATTCCCATGGTTCTTCCGTATCCGCGGCATAGGAGGCCACACAGGACGGTACGACCAAGAAGCCGTCCCCGACGGAAAGATTGTATTCATTTCCTTTAACAGAAAAAACGCCGCATCCAGAAACGATATAATGAATTAAATAATGATCGCGGATTGCGGGTCCCCAGCTGTGGCCCGCGGCGCAGCGCTGCACACCGCAACTGTACACCGCAAGCCCCAAATTGTTGTGGTGGGGCACCTTAAAGGAACGCCGGAATTCTTCGTTCGTCATGCCAATCCCTCCAATGAAACGCGGGTGTTGGGTATTTCTATTATAATTCCTCGGGCGCTTTTGTGCAATGACTCTGTGGCAATTATCGAAAAAGAAAACCTAAATTATACCAAAAATTCATTGAAATTGGTCTTGTTATCGGTTATAATATGAATTGTTATTTATGAATTTTTTAATACATAGTAAATATATTGTTTAAAATTGAGATATGCCAGATGTAAAGCACTTAAAGGGTGGTTTGTTTTTCGATCCACCCTATTGTATATTATCTTTAAGGAAGAATGGGGAAATTTAAATGGATCCACAAAATGAAGCATTGCTCTCATTAACAATACTGCTGACCGGCCTTGTGGTGGTATTTGCCGTATTGATCTTTTTGATCTTGATTATCAATGTCTATGGCAATATCATTTACAAGGTAACGCAAAAGCGGCACAAAGGAAAAGACAAAACAGAAGATGTTCGTGCGCCTGTTTCTGCACCGGAACCTGCTCCCATTGAGGTAGAGGAGGGAATCCCCAGCGAGGTGGTTGCGGCCATTTCTGCAGCGGTCTATATGACATGCGGCGATTCCGCTCCCGTGATCCGTTCCGTTAAGCGTGCTGCCACAAATCCGCGTTCCCTTTGGGGGGAAGCGGGCAGGCTGGAAAATACACGCCCCTTCTAAAACAACGATTGATTATGTAAGGAATGTTTTTGTAACGGACAGGCCATTCAGCCTGACACAATTTGAAAAAGAAAGGGCTGACATTTTCAGTGCAAATTATCAATGAATTTGTAAATTCCATTTTGGATATTTTGAGAAGTTCCGGTTTTATGACCAACGATTGGCGCAACTATATCATGATCGGAATTGCCTGTATCTTGATCTACTTGGCAATTAAGAAGGAATTTGAGCCGCTTCTGCTTTTGCCAATTGCGTTCGGTATGATGATGGTAAACCTGTATCCAGCGATTATGGCCGAACCGACAGCCACGGCAAACGGAGGCTTATTCTACTACTTATATCAGGGCGTAAAACTTGGTATTTATCCGCCTTTGATTTTCCTGGGGATTGGCGCCATGACAGATTTCGGCCCCCTGATCGCCAACCCGAAGAGCTTTTTGCTTGGAGCTGCCGCGCAGTTGGGTATCTTCCTGACCTTTATCGGCGCGATCTTTATTGGGAATCTTGGTATCCCGAATTTGTCCTTTACGGCACAAGAAGCTGGTTCGATTGCGATTATCGGCGGCGCAGACGGCCCGACGGCAATCTTTGTGACATCCAAATTGGCCCCGCAGCTCTTGGGGCCGATCGCTGTAGCGGCGTATTCCTACATGGCCTTGGTCCCGATTATCCAACCCCCGATTATGAAGGCGTTGACGACCAAGAAAGAGCGTGCGGTGGTTATGGAACAGCTCCGCCCAGTTTCGAAGCTGGAAAAGATTTTGTTCCCGATCATCGTTACCATCCTGATTTCCCTCTTACTGCCCGATGCGGCAACGCTGGTTGGCATGCTGATGCTGGGCAATTTGATGCGCGAGAGCGGCGTTGTTTCCCGTATTGCTAACACTGCGCAGAATGAATTGATGAATATTATCACGATTTTCTTGGGCGTGACGGTTGGTGCAACGGCGAGCGGTGAAGTTTTCCTGAGCCCGCAAACCATTGGCATTATTATCCTGGGCCTGTTGGCTTTCTGCTTCGGCACAGCCGGCGGCGTGTTGTTTGGCAAGCTGATGTTTATCGCCACAAAGGGTAAGGTAAACCCGTTGATTGGTTCCGCAGGCGTTTCGGCGGTGCCGATGGCGGCGCGTGTCAGCCAAAAGGTCGGCCAGGAGGAAAATCCGGGCAATTTCCTGCTGATGCATGCAATGGGGCCGAACGTTTCCGGCGTAATCGGTTCGGCGGTTGCGGCAGGCGTGTTGATCAGTATCCTCGGCTGATGAAATTTGAAAACGAAATAGGTGTTGAACGAACTGTACCCGCACACTCTTAAAGCGTGCGGGTATTTCATTGAGGGGCACAGTTGTGCTCTGTCTAGGACGTTAGGAGTAAAGATCATGAAGGAACAGACAGCAAATGCAATTTTACAGTGGAAGAAAGCGGTCATGGAGCGGGAGTTTTCCCGGATGAACGGTAGGCAAAAAGAGGCGGTGTTCCATACGGACGGCCCCTTGTTGATCCTGGCTGGTGCGGGAAGCGGAAAGACAACGGTTTTGGTCAACCGCATTGCCAATTTGATCCGCTGGGGCGGGGCATATCACAGTACAGCGCTGCCTCCGGAACTTTCGCAGGAGGATTTGGATCTGCTGCAAGCGGCAGCGGAAGAGGGACGGGCCCTGCCCGATGCGATCCGCGAGCGTTTGGCCGTGGAACCCTGCCGCCCTTGGCAGATTTTGGCCATCACTTTTACCAATAAAGCGGCCGGGGAATTGAAAAACCGCTTGGAGACGATGTTGGGACCGGCCGGGGGCGACATCTGGGCCTCTACCTTCCACTCGACCTGCGCCCGGATGCTGCGCCGGGATGGGGAGCGGCTCGGCTATACCAGCCACTTTACGATTTACGACACCGATGATTCCCGCCGCTTAATCAAGGATTGCCAAAAGGCGCTCAACATCGACGATAAGGTTTTGTCCTATAAATCCATCCTTGCGGCGATCTCCCGCGCGAAGGACAATTTAATTTCTCCAAAGGAATACGAACAGCAGGCGGGCAAGGACAACCGGCTGATCCTGCTGGCACAGGCATATAAGCTGTACCAGCAGCGCCTCAAAGAGGCGGACGCCATGGATTTTGACGACCTGATCTGCAATGCCGTGCGGCTGTTTGAGGAATGCCCGGATGTGCTGGAATATTACCAGGACAAGTTCCGCTATGTGATGGTGGATGAGTACCAGGACACCAACCACGCGCAGTATATGCTTGTGAAGCTCTTGGCGCAAAAGCGGCAGAACCTCTGCGTGGTGGGCGACGATGACCAAAGCATCTATAAATTCCGCGGGGCGACGATTGAAAACATCATGAGCTTTGAAAAAAGCTTCCCGCGCGCGGCGGTGATCCGTCTTGAGCAGAACTATCGCTCCACGCAGAATATCCTGGACGCGGCAAACGCGGTGATCTCCAACAATACGGAGCGCAAGGGGAAGACCCTCTGGACGGAGAACCCTGCGGGCGCAAAGATCGCGGTACACACGGGATACAACGAACAGGATGAGTCGGATTATATTGCCAAGAAGGTTTTGGAGGAGGTAGCCGCCGGCCGGAAATATTCCGATTTTGCCGTGCTCTACCGCATGAATTCGCAGTCGAATATTTTGGAAAAGATGTTCGTGAAGTCCGGCGTGCCGTATCGGATTATCGGCGGCTTGCGCTTCTATGAGCGCAAGGAGATCCGCGACATGATCGCCTACTTGAGCGTCATCAACAACCCCACAGATGAAATGCGCTTGCGCCGGATTATCAACCAGCCGAAGCGCTCCATCGGGGACAAGACCATTGCACAGGCTTCCGAGATTGCGGCTACCCTGGGCGAATCGCTGTTTGATGTGATTTGCCACGCGGATTCCTACGAACCGCTCAAACGTACGGCGCCGAAGCTGCTCCAATTTGCAGAGCTGATGCAGTCGCTCATCGAGGCCTCCAACGACCCGGATGTCAGCCTGAACGATCTATACCATCTCATCTTGGATCGGACGAATTACATCGAAGCGCTGAAGGCCGCCGAAAACGACGACGCGCAGGACCGCATCGACAACATCAACGAATTGTCTTCCAATATCATCAAGTATGAGGAGGACAACGGGGACGAGGCAAGCCTCTCCGGGTTCCTCGAGGAGGTCTCCCTGATGACGGATATCGACAACTTCGACGAAACCGCGGATACGGTGGTTATGATGACCATGCATTCCGCGAAGGGCCTGGAATTCCCCGTGGTGTTCCTCCCGGGGTTTGAAGAGGGGATTTTCCCTGGGTTGCAGGCGATTTACAATCCGAATGAAATCGAGGAAGAGCGCCGCCTGGCTTATGTGGCGATCACGCGCGCCAAAGAGGAGCTCTACATTCTCAACGCGGAAAGCCGTATGATCTTTGGCAGCACCTCCCGCAATAAGCCCTCCCGGTTCATTGCGGAGATCCCGGAGGAGCTGATCGAGCGTTCGCGGACGCGCGAATGGAAAAAGCCGAAGCCCGGGATGGTGCTTCCCACCTCTTCCTATGAGGCGCGGGTGGTGTCCGCCAATGCAGCGCGCCACTTTGGGCCTTCCAGCCTGGAACAGGGCCATGCGCCGTCGGAACCCCTGCGCGTGGGCGACCGCGTGTCGCACCGCACCTTTGGCGAGGGATGCATCCTCACCGCAACGCCGATGGGCAACGATACGCTGTTGGAGATCGCATTCGAACAGGTTGGCACGAAGAAGCTGATGGCCAATTTTGCCCGGCTGACCAAATTGAGTGGAAACCAGTGAGCCCCTTTTATGATGCTTTGCACAGCGAAAAGAACGGGGAGGGGCTGCGGCTTCCCTCTCTTGACAAAGCGCTCCGGCGGCTTTTGGGTTGGAAACCTGCCCGCCGGATGATGTGCTTTCCATAAAAGAAACCCGCCGATCGATGGGGCGGGCGTCAAAAACACGAGCCTGTGAGGTCTTTTCCCCACAGGCTCGTATTTTATGCTCCGACATACGGAGCGATGCAAACGTTTTAGTCGGAACTGCTGGGTTTGCGGTTGCGGCAGTCACAGCCACACCCGGTTTCGCCCACCTTGGGCGGGAAGAATTCATCCGTCGGAAATTCAATGCGGCGGAACATATCGCACGGGTTGTCGCTGGTGGTGACGCACTCCTTTTCCGGGATGCAGAAGTCATAGGCCGGGATCAGCATCTGGACGTTGCGCACAATCTGCACAATGGTGAATACGCCGATGGTGACATAGACATTGCGGCAGGTGTTGGTTTCGAACTGGCCGCCAAAGCGCTGGCAGATGCTGTCCGGGATGCGGCAGCACGCGTCGCAGCAGCCCATCGGACGGTCACAAATGCGCGCAGAGAGGCCGATCGGCTCCGCAACCTGCACCGTGGCCTTGGGTAGGACCCGGCCGCTGGTGAGCTGGGCGTCCACCTCATCGCAATTCAAGTCGGAGCTGAACATCTTGACGTTGCCCTCGCTGCCGAACAGGATGACCTTCTTGTTAAAGACGGATACGCCGCTGACGATCACCGGGCCGCCGCTCGGCAGGGAATAGACGTCCAGGCAGACGTTGAAGAAGAAGGTCATGTCGATCGAATAGAAGCCTTTGTTAAAGGGCACGGGCTCCAGGTCGAGATAGACCGTGATAACCTCCACATTGCGGATACGTACATTGGTTGCTTGTTCGATCAAGTCGTGCTTATCGGGCGTGAAGTAAACGCGAAGGTCCTCTAAGCAGTCTTTATCGCTGCAACTATCGTAGATGCGCATAGCGTCGATGCACACCGCTTCTTTGAAATTCCCGCCTGGTTCCTGCGGCGTGGAGTTGCAATTGTTCTCATCCATGGTAAAAATCCTCCTTACATCTGAAAAGTCGGGAAAAAGAACCCGGCGCGCGGCGTTTCAGACGCACGCACAACCTTGTTTCTCCCTAACAGTTTATGGCAGGCCGCTCTTTTTGCTACTGGAATATTTCAAAAGAAACAGAAGGCGGATGCGCAGGAAGGCAGGCGCCGCGCGGAGCCAAGCGCCATGGGCAAGCGGGTGTGCAGATGTGGGGGATGGAGGCGGCGGGCAAAATCAGGTGGGGCGGATATCAAGGAAAAGTCGCACACAAAAAAAGAGCAGTCATTCAAAAATGACTGCTCTTTTTTGTCCCCTGTCGGGGCGTTGATTGTGTTTCATGAACATTCCGAAAGCGATCGCAGGGATGTCCTTTCCGTCCCCTAGCGGGGGATGGATTGTTTCAAAATAGAATTGCTGTAGCAAGACAGTATTACAATGATTTCTCGTCCCCTGGCGGGGCGTTGATTGTTTCGTGTTTAAAATTCGGCAGTGTGAGCTAGTTTCCGTCCCCTGGCGGGGCAGTAATTTTTTCATGGTGCAATGTCTAAACGAGATGCCTCGCATATTTCCGTCCCCTGACGGGGCGTTGATTGTTTCGATGGAAGAGAAGTAATGCGTCAATATTTCATGGCTTCGTCCCCTGGCGGGGCAGTAATTTTTTTCATGGTGCAGTGTCTAAACGAGATGCCTTGGCTATTTCCGTCCCCTAGCGGGGTATTGATTGTTTCTGGATTTATTCCAAAGACTGTCAGCGGCGGTGGATTTCCGTCCCCTAGCGGGGTATTGATTGTTTCGCACCCAGCCCTCGGCGTAGTCCCACTCCTCCAGTTTCCGTCCCCTAGCGGGGTATTGATTGTTTCTTAGTTGCCTAGGGAAGATTTTGTTTTATGTGGGTTTCCGTCCCCTAGCGGGGTATTGATTGTTTCGTCTGACGGGAGGAACCGCCAGACATGGGAAATGTTTCCGTCCCCTAGCGGGGTATTGATTGTTTCACAAGTGCAGCTATAAACAGCGCGTTTGGAAGCGAATTTCCGTCCCCTGGCGGGGCATTGATTGTTTCTATACACGGATGGGATTGACCCGGAACCGCTATTCATTTCCGTCCCCTGGCGGGGCATTGATTGTTTCGATGCTTACCAGAAGAAAGGATGAACACCATGAAGAATTTCCGTCCCCTGGCGGGGCATTGATTGTTTCGGCAAATGTGCATAAAATTCTCCTGTATTTTTGCCAAACACATCAAATCTGTTTTCATTATAACATGCGTTTTGCTTCAAGTAAAGCAAATTTGCATAAAATTATCCATGAAATCCATCGCTCTTTTGTAACAGTATCGGTGCGAAGCGGCTGAAACTGGGCGCCGCTTACCCCTCCCAACAGACAGCTTCGCACTTTGCAGCCCTCTCTCGGCTTGCGGCTTCCGCTCTCCGGGTTCAAGCTTTCCCATTGGCGCATCCCCCTTGTTCCGCGTGGTGCAAGGTGCAAAATTGCTGCAAAAAAAGGATGCAACTAGGAAAATTTTATTAAGGAATTGCAAAAGATGACAAATTGTGCTAAAATAACAAAAACAGACGCTTGAGCCGATGCGTTTTTATGGAAAGCTCAGCGGGGGAGGAGGTCTTATGGAACGAGAACGGTTTGCGTGGAAATGCCTGCTGCATGCCCTGCGGCCGTATGGCCCGCCGGAGGTGTGGCAGTCGTCGTTTGGGCCGGACATGGAGACGGCGCTTTCGGAGGAAGAACAGGCGCTTTTGCGCCGGGCGTCCGGGATTGTCGTTGGCACGGCAAAGCTGGATGCATCCGAGGGCGGCCTGCTTTCCATCTTCGATTTGCTGGACGGAGGGACGCCGGGCCGGATGTTCCGCCCGGATGCGGTGGAGCGCTTCCAATGTCCGGCGGAACAGGCCGTCCGCCCAGCTGAAAAACAGGAGCGGATGCAGCGCTGCTTGGAGGGGCTGAAGGCGGCGGACGGGCGCATCGAACCCGCCCTGGAGGTTTGCAGGCAGCAGCTTTCCTATTATCCTTCCGGCATCCCAGGGGTATCCCTGTATCAGAAGGCGCGCCTGGAGGTCTGCCTGGCGTGCTGTATGCGCGAAGCGGGGCTGGAATCCCCGTTCCTGCTGGTCTCCTGCGGCTTGCCGGGGATTCAGAAGTTTTTGTACACGATTTCCGGCAAAGGGGTTTTGAAATCCCTGCGGAGCCGGTCGTTTTATTTGGATTTGCTGGAAGAACATCTGATGACGGAATTGCTGGACCGTCTGCACCTCTGCCGGGCGCACCGGCTGTATGTGGGCGGCGGGAGCAGCTATGCCGTCCTGCCCAATACGGACCGCACGCGGGAAACCTTAGAAGCCTGCCTGCGCAGCGTCAACCAGTGGCTGCTCAAGCGCTTTTCCGGCGCGCTGCAATTCCTCTATGCCTGGGAGCCCTGTTCCGGGCCGCAGCTCAAAAACGAGGGCGGGACAGCTTACCAGGAGATCTTTGCCCGGCTGGAAAACAAGCTGAACCAAAAGCGCAACCGCCGGTTTGACGCCAGCGGTTTGACATGGCTGAATTCCCAGGAGATGAGCGACCCGGAGCGGGAATGCCGGGTCTGCGCGGGCAGCAGCCTGCCGCTGGATGGGGACGACCTCTGCCCGGTCTGCCGGGAATTCCGGGATAGCTCCTCCGGCCTTGCTGCCCCGGGAAAGGTGGCGGCCGTCTGCCGCGCAGTTTGGGAAGAGGGCGGCACGCCCCTGACGCTTCCCTCGCTGGATGGGCAGGATTGGTTTGTCTATATGATGGACCGGGCGCAGGCGGACCGCCTCCGTGCAGAACAGCCGGGGACCGTCGTCCGCGTTTATGCGCCGGGTGGCGGGGGCAATGCGGATATTCCGCTTCCGCTCGGCGCTTATGCATATACGATCGATGAAAAAATGGCGACGTTTGAGGGCCTTGCGGCGTGTTCCAAAGGCATCCGGCGTTTGGGCGTCCTGCGGGCGGATGTGGACAACCTGGGCCGGGCGTTCGTCAGCGGGTTCCACCGGCGTTTGCAGTCCGGGGAAACCGGTTCCGGCCTCCCTCTGACGGCGTCGCTCTCGCAGCAGTTGACGCAGTTTTTCAAGGTCCACTTGCAAACGATTTTGCAGGGGACGGAGGGACCGGTCGAGCCATTTCACCTTGTGTGGAACGAAGCGGGAAAACGTTCCCCGCGCAAGGCCATCGTGGTCTATGCGGGCGGGGACGATCTCTTTATTGTGGGCGCCTGGAATGAAATTGTGGAACTGTCGGTGGACCTGTACCGCGCGTTCCGGGGCTTTACCGGGGGCCGTTTGACCTTTTCCGCCGGGATTGGCCTGTTTTCCCCGCACTATCCGCTCTATGCGATGGCAGAGGATACGGCGATCTTGGAGGACGCAGCCAAGGGAATCGACGCCGGGAAAAACGGCCTCGCCCTGTTTGGCTTGGAGCTGCTGCCGGACGCCGGTGGATCGGTGCGGCATGTGGCGCGGCACCTGTACCATTGGGATACCTTTATCGAAGAGGTTGTCACGGAAAAGCTCTATTTGTTGGAGCGCTATTTTGAAATGGACCGGAAGGAACAGAACGGCCGGGGGAGTTCGTTCCTTTACCGCCTGAAGAATTATGCGGAGCAGTTGGATCGAACCCCAGGGCAAACGATCAACGTGGCGCGCTTTGCGTATCTGTTGGCCCGGATGGAGCCAAAAAAGGACAAGCGCGAGCTGTCCGATTTGTATCATGAATTTTCGACAAAGCTGTATCAATGGATCAAGGATGCGGAAAGCCGCAGGCAGCTGCTGACGGCGATGGAACTGTATTTGAACTTGATCCGGACATCACAGGAGAAAGGGGAAGAGCAACCATATGGCGAGTGATTGGAAAGACGCGCTGGGAGGTTTGATCGGGAAAACCCCCGAAGAGGTCGCTCGGACGCAACGGCAGCCCGCCGGCCAGAAGGCGTCCTCCGGCAAAGAACCGCCGGCATTTTTCAGCAGGGACGATTATGTAGATTTGGCCGATCAATGTATGCAGCGGCTGGGAAGGCCCAGTAAAAACAAATGGAATAAGGAAAATGAAATCAAACGAAATTATGGGGAGCTGACCAGCAGCCAGATGCGGAATCTCTTTGCGCTTGTTACGCGGCTCTACAACCGAGTGACCATCGGCGGGGAGATCACCCCCGCGGACATCGGGAGCATCAAGGTGCGGATGGTGTACGATGCGGGACGGAAAGCGGATGTGCAGAGCTTTTTGCAGGAGTCGGGGCTTTTAAGGGGCCTCGACTTTATCGGCACGGATAAAGGGCGCTTCCTGCGGTATGCGCGCTATATGGAAGCGTTGGTTGCCTACCACTATTATTACACCGATAAAAAGGACTAAAGGGGTGGAACGATGTATCAGAAATTGATGATTCAAGGGCAGATTGAAGTGCTGACCGGGTTACATATCGGCGCGTCCGACGTCTATGCCGCCATCGGCGCGGCAAATTCCCCTGTGGTGCGGGACCCAAAGACGCAGTACCCCATCATTCCCGGCAGCAGCTTGAAAGGGAAAATCCGGACGCTCCTGGTGCGGGATGCCGTGGAGGGCTATGTCTTGCCGGAACCGAAGGACGATCCACCCCCAATTGCCCGGTTGTTTGGAAAACCAGCTTCCAGTGCAGAAACAAAGGCGGTGGCTTCCCGGCTTCAATTTATGGATTGCTTCCTGGCCAATGCAGACGAGTTGATGGACACCGGCTTTACAGAGGTCAAAACGGAAAACAGCATTAACCGGCTGACGTCGATTGCCAATCCGCGGCCTTTGGAGCGCGTGATCCGGGGAGCAAAATTTTCCTTTGCGATGATCTATAATGTGGAAAATCCGGCGGAAGTAGAGGAAGATTTCCAAACGCTCGCGAAGGGGATGCAGCTGCTGCAATTGGATTATTTGGGCGGCCATGGCAGCCGGGGCAGCGGACGCATCCGTTTTGAGGAGCTCAAGGTCATCCAGGCGACGGGCAAAACGGAAAAGATCGAAACCCTGCAAAAGACGCTTGAGGGTGTGAAAGATGCGAACGTATTACCTTTATAAATTCCATTTTTATGGGGCGCTCCACATTGGGCCGGACGATGGGCGGAATGTCTTGCAGTCGTCTGGGATTCTGCTACATTCCGATACGCTGTTTTCTGCCCTGTGTATTGAGGCGCTGCGGGACGAAACAGCGCGAAACAGCCTTTTGGAAGAGGCTGCGGCAGGGCGGTTCCTGCTTTCGGACGCGTTTCCCTACCGGGCAGACGAGCTCTTTCTCCCGAAGCCGCTGATCCGCACAGAACAAGGGCTCCGGCAGATGCAGGACCCGGGACAGCGGAAGCTGTTCAAAAAATTGACGTACCTGCCAGCCTCCCTTTGGGATGCGTACTTGGACCTCTGGCGGGAGGGCCGTCCATTCGACGCGGCCGCCTGCCTGCAACAGCTTGAAAACCTGTCCTTTTTGGATGAACGCGCCTGTGCCGCCGTGCGCGGCAAGGAGGAGACCGACCCATACCTCGTGCGGGGGCTGCAATTTAACAAGGACTGCGGCCTATATTGTATTCTGGCTTTTGACGATGATCGTGTGCGCTCCCTTGTGGAAGGCCTTTTGCAATCCCTGTCCTTCAGCGGGGTCGGCGGGAAACGGAGCGTTGGCTTCGGAAAATTCCAATTGGAGTGCTGCGGCGAATTGGCTCAAAGCGCCTGCGAAGCGGCCCGGGTTCTGGGGACATACCTGTCCGGAGAACCCGCCGCCCACTGGATGACCCTGAATACCTCGCTCCCGGCAGAGGACGAGCTGGAGGAAGCGATGGAGCACGCGGAATATTCCCTTTGCAGAAGAGGGGGCTTCGTCCATGGAGGGGGCTACAAAAAGCGGACGGTCTATGCGTTTGCGTCCGGTTCCTGCTTTTCCAAACGGTTTACCGGCCAGGTGCGGAATGTTGCGCCGGAGGGACGCCAACCGGCGCTGCGCATGTTAAAACCGATGTTTTTGGGGGTGGATGTATGAAAGAAACCATCCATATGGTGCTGCGCGTCTTGACGCCGGTCTTTGTGGGATGCGGGCAAAAACTCTTGAAAAAGGAATACATCTATATCCCGAACGAAAACCACGTCTATGTGCCGGACCGGGATCGCTTTTTCTCCTGGCTACAGGAACGGAATCTGGTGGACGCATATACGGATTTCATTCTCAGCAGCGACAACAGCCTGTACCAATGGCTGCTGTCCCAGAAGGCGTCGAAGGAAGAGATTCGCGGATTGGCCGCGTATACGGCGCACGGCGGGGATCGAACCATCAACGGAAAGCCGATCCGCCTGGACGATATCCATTCCATGGTAAAGGGGCCGGGCGGAAAACCCTATCTTCCCGGCAGCAGCATTAAGGGCGCTATGCGGACGGCGCTCCTGAACAAGATGGTTGCCAGCAAGAAGCCGTGCCCATTTTCGGAAGAGGCGTTCCACAAGGGCGTGCAGGAGATAGACGCACGTGTAAAATCCGGGAAGGAACCGCATGGCCGTGCCAGCAAGAGCCTTTTTCGCCGGGAAGCCGGAAACATCGAAGAAGGGCAGTTCCACAAATTGCGGCTGATCAACCAAAAGGGGAAAGAAATCCCGAGCTATAATGCGGTCTGCTCCGCCATGCGCGGGCTGTCGGTTTCAGACAGCCTGCCGGTGGATGCATCCTGCCTGACGCTGTGCCAGAAGCTGGACGTGGGGCCCAGCGGCGGGATTTCCTCCCGCGTGCCCATGATGCGCGAATGCTTGAAGCCCGGCACGGAGCTGCACGCCGCCCTCACCCTGGACGACTGCTTCCTGCGGGAGGCGGGGATGGACCGGCAATTTTTGGTCGAGGCAATCCAGGAATTCTATGCGCTGCAAAACCGGCAGTTCGTCGCGAAATTCCATGGGTTCGAACATGAAGCGGAGGAACGCGGGTGCGTGCTCTATTTGGGCGGCGGGTGCGGGTTCCCCAGCAAAACGATCCTCCAGTCCCTGTATGGGGATGCATCGCTCTCTTGCACCGCAGAGCTGCTCACCTTTTTGTTCCCGGATGGCTACCATGAAACCGACGTGGCCGCCGGGGGTTCCCCGCACATGCTGAAATGCACCAAATGGGAAGACCGCCTGGTCCCCATGGGGAAATGTGAGGTGCTGTTTCCATGACGACGAGCATCCGCCTGGAATTGGAGGAAACCCATCGCGCGCCCCTGGTGGCGGAGGACGCCTATTGCCTGTACGGTTGGCTGATGGAGCAGCTTCCACCCGCTTATGCCGCGTATCTGCATGAGGAAGGCGAGCGGCCGTTTTGCCAATATCTGCTCCCGTCGAGGGACGAACGCCATCGGGCTGTGTATCAATGGACGCTGTTTTCGGAGGACGCAGTGCAGATGGTCGCGCCCATCCTGCTGAACAGCACGTCCTTTCCATTCCGCAGCGGTGGGAAGCAGGTCTGCGTGCGAAGGGCGGAAAAAGAGACGTTCCGCTTTGAAGAGGCGGTCGAGCGCTGTTTTACCGCGCCGGCGCTTCCATCTTCCTATCAGCTGCGCTTCCTGTCCCCCACGACGTTTAAAACCGAAAACCAGTATGCGCTGTTCCCCACCGCAGGGCTGGTGGTAAAGAGTGCGGCCTCGCGCTTTGCGCTGCTGGACAGCGGTGTGACGCTACAGGATGAAGAGGCGCTCCGGCAGCTCGTCGAATCGGCGCGGATCATTGGCTATTCGCTCCACACGCAGAGATACAGCATGAAAGGCGCCGTGATACCGGGCTTTACCGGTTGGATACGGCTGGCCATCCATGGACCAACCTCCATGAAACGGCTGTTTTGGCTGTTGATGTGCGCGCTGCCCCATACCGGCGTTGGAATCAAGACGGCGCTGGGGATGGGCGGCTGTACGGTGGAAGAATCTTTCCCAAAAACAGAGGAGGTTTTTTCATGGAACAGATGAACATCAAGTCCCTGCTTCGCAGCAAGCAGACGCTGCTGGAATCCAAGCTAGATGTGTTGATCAACCATCCGGTCACAAAGGGCGACCACTGCGAGGGGGCCTGGATCGACTTTTTCCGGAGCTTTTTGCCCAGCAAATATGCGGTGGATAAGGGGTTCGTATTCGACAGCAAAGGGGCGGTCAGCGAGCAGATCGATATTATTATCTATGATGCCCTGTATTCCCCGCTGATCTTTGGAACCGATGCGGGCGAAAAATTCATCACGGCGGAAAGTGTCTATGCGGTCTTTGACTCAAAGCAGAAGATCGACAAGGAGACGGTGGAGTACACAAACCGGAAAATCGAAAGCGTGGTGAACCTGCACCGGACATCGCGTAGAATGGTTGTCGCCGGTCGGGGGGTTTCCCCCAGAGACCTGCCGCCCATTCTCGGCGGAATTCTGGCCGCGGCATCCGCTGGTTGGAGCACAGTGGAGTCTTATGTGGAGGACAATCCGAACATTGACATCGGATGCGCGGTAAAATCCGGCTCTTTCTTAGTAAAGCGCGATCCGGAGAGAAATTTCTTATCCATGCTGCACAGCGAGCCGGAGGAAGCGGTTCTCGCGTTCTTTTATATGATTCTGGATGAGCTTTATAAGCTCGGGACCGTCCCGGCGATCGATATCCGCGATTATGCCAACGCGACATTGACAAACGTCCACTTAAAAACGGACGAAGAAAATTTGCAGACGGAGTCATCCGAAAAAACTTCTGAGGCAGATGGTTCTGTCTCGGAAGAGAAGGAAAACCAAGAGGAACCGGCTGTAAAATAAATAACATGTAAATCAAACAAGGCGCCTACCCCACGCAAATGGGATAGGCGCCTTGTTTTGTCCCCTGGCGGGGTAAGATTTCTGTCTTGGAATTGATGGCGTTTGGCTGGATGTAGCAGAATTGCCGTCCCCTGGCGGGGCATGGGGTGTAACGGGAGATGGTAATGACGGTCCATCGCTGATTCGCATTTTCGTCCCCTGGCGGGGTGAGGACTGTTATCCAACGATCAGAGGGCTATCACAATCGAGGTCGCATTTTCGTCCCCTGGCAGGGCGTGGTTGTGATGGTTCTCCAATATTCCTAACATCCCATGACATCCCATAGCCGTCCCCTGACGGGGCATGGGTTGTAACTTCCTAATCTAGTAGAGACTGCAAAAGGATATATATTTCCGTCCCCTTACGGGGAATGCGTTGTAACTGCGGTGCCGGCTGGATTTCGCTGGACTACACCACATAGCCGTCCCCTGGCGGGGTAAGGATTGTAACTCATAATCATATGGACCATACGGGATTGTCGTCCCCTGACGGGGCGTGGATTGTAACCGTACTTCTAACCATGAAACTCGCTGTTGTTTGGCTTTCCGTCCCCTGACGGGGCGTGAGGTGTAACCTCGCATCGTTTGCTAGTACGCCCAAAGCTCAAAAGTTTCCGTCCCCTGGCGGGGTTTGGATTGTAACGGGGAAGTGTTCTTCTTAGATTGGCTCTCCTGCAACGTTCCCGTCCCCTGACGGGGCGTGGGTTGTAACTTTATCTTTTCGAAATATCAGCTTATTTTGCAATAAAGTTTCCGTCCCCTGACGGGGCGTGGGTTGTAACTTTACTCCATATGGTTCCAAGGTTTTCGATACTTTTCCGTCCCCTGACGGGGCGTGGGTTGTAACCTGCCTGAGCTGGTAGGGGTGCGTAAGCAGTCTTTGTTTCCGTCCCCTGACGGGGCGTGGGTTGTAACCTGGCGTAAATGGCTAAACGAGCCGGCGGAAGAAGTTTCCGTCCCCTGACGGAGCGTGGGTTGTAACTCCACCCCTATTATACCCAGAAACCATGCGGGTTGTAAAGGCTCAAAGTGCGAACCTCATAAAAATAACCCCTGTTTTGCCTGGCTTTTAGCAAAAATACCGCTCCATCCCAGGCGCGCTGCGCGGTGCGGACTCCCCGGAAAACGGCTTGTGTACTTGGGGTCCGCACAAAGGCGGTTTTGTGCCCGGGAAACCGCTTTTCTGGTCAGCATTTCGAGGCGGATGCATTTTCCAAACTCTTTTGCAGATGTTTTTCCCAGCCCTTGTGTCGTATGATTTATGGAGGATTGCTGTGTTCAAAACCAGCGTTCCATTGTGGCTCTTTCCTCCAAAGGGCGTTCCAATTTGTGCATAGTCCAGACAAAAAATGGGCATTCTTCCCCTCGTGGGGAACAAATTTTCCGGTTTACATAAAATATTTCATCTGTTCATGATTTATTCATATATATGCGGTATACTTTTAGCACACTCGATAAAAGAGTGCTAAAAATATATTTCAAACCCGCATGAACACTGAATGTGTAAACGATAGGAGGGGTTGAACATGAATGCACAGAAATTCACCCAAAAATCCCTGGAAGCCATCCAGGAAGCCCAAAACCTCGCCATTGAAAACAACAATATGCAGATCGAGGAAGAACACCTCGTGGCGGCTCTGCTGCAACAGCGCGACGGGCTGATCCCGCAGCTGCTGAAAAAGATGCATGTAGACTGCGACGCCGTCCAGCGCGCAGTGGCGGAAAAGATTTCCCGCATCCCGGGCGTGACCGGCCCGGGCCGTGAGGCGGGGAAAATCTATGTTTCCGCAGACGTGGATGCAGTCCTGACTGCGGCGGAAAAAGAAGCCGACCGGATGAAGGACGAGTATGTTTCCGTCGAGCATATCATGCTTGCAATTTTAAACCGGCCTAACAACGCCATGAAGGACGTCTTCCAGCGCTTTGGCATTGAGAAGAACGCCTTCCTGACCGCGCTGTCCAGCGTGCGCGGCAACACCCGCGTGACCAGCGACACGCCGGAGGAAACCTATGACGCGCTCTCCAAATACGGCCAGGATCTGGTTGAACTTGCAAAGAACCATAAGCTCGACCCGGTGATCGGCCGCGACGACGAGATTCGAAACGTCATCCGTATTCTGTCCCGCAAGACGAAGAACAATCCGGTGCTGATCGGCGAACCCGGCGTCGGCAAAACCGCTATTGCGGAAGGCCTGGCACTGCGTATTGTGCGCGGGGACGTGCCGAACAACCTCAAAGACCGCAAAATCTTCTCCCTGGATATGGGCGCGCTGATTGCCGGCGCGAAATTCCGCGGCGAATTTGAGGAACGCCTCAAGGCAGTGCTGAACGAGGTCAAGAAGAGCGAGGGCCGGATTATCCTGTTCATCGATGAGCTGCACACCATTGTGGGCGCGGGCAAAACCGAGGGCTCCATGGACGCAGGCAACCTGCTCAAGCCGATGTTGGCGCGCGGTGAGCTGCACTGCATCGGCGCGACGACGCTCAACGAGTACCATCAATACATCGAAAAGGACCCGGCTTTGGAGCGCCGCTTCCAGCCGGTCATGGTGGATGAGCCGAGCGTGGAGGACACTATCTCCATCCTGCGCGGCTTAAAGGAACGTTATGAGGTGTTCCACGGCGTCAAGATCCAGGATCAGGCGTTGATTGCCGCGGCGACGCTCTCCAACCGCTATATTTCCGACCGTTTCCTGCCGGATAAGGCCATCGACCTGGTGGACGAAGCGTGCGCCATGGTCCGCACGGAGATCGACTCCATGCCGACCGAGCTGGACGAGATTTCCCGCAAGATCATGCAGCATGAAATCGAGGAAGCGGCCCTGAAAAAGGACACCGACCCGCTGACGCAGGAGCATTTGAAGGACATCCAGAAGGAACTGGCGGACCTGCGCGCCCAGTTCAAGGAAATGAAGGCAAAGTGGGAAAACGAAAAGCAGGCCATCGGCAAAGTGCAGAAGCTGCGCGAGGAAATCGAGCAGGTCAATGCAGAGATCGAAAAGGCCGAACGCGCCTATGATTTGAACAAGGCCGCCGAATATAAGTATGGCAAGCTGCCGGAGCTGCAAAAGCAGCTGGCAGAGGAAGAGCAGATCGCGGAAAAGAGCCAGTCCTCGGAGACAAACCTTCTGCGCGACAAGGTCACGGAGGAGGAGATCGCGAAGATCGTGGCCCGCTGGACGGGCATCCCGGTCTCCAAGCTGATGGAGAGCGAGCGCGAGAAGCTGCTGCACCTGGACGACATCCTGCATGAGAGGGTGGTCGGGCAGGACGAAGCGGTGGAGAAGGTCAGCGAAGCGATCCTGCGTTCCCGCGCGGGGATTCAGGATCCGAACCGCCCGATCGGTTCGTTCCTCTTCCTGGGCCCCACAGGTGTGGGCAAAACAGAGCTTGCAAAGGCCCTGGCGCAGGCGTTGTTCGATGACGAGCGCAATATGATCCGCATCGACATGACCGAATATATGGAGAAATTCTCCGTGTCACGTCTGATCGGCGCGCCTCCGGGATATGTCGGGTACGAGGAGGGCGGCCAGTTGACCGAGGCGGTCCGCCGGAAGCCGTACTCCGTCATCCTCTTTGATGAAGTGGAGAAAGCGCACCCGGATGTATTCAATATCCTGTTGCAGGTGTTGGACGACGGCCGCATCACAGATTCGCAGGGCCGTACCGTGGACTTCAAGAATACGATCATCATCCTGACTTCCAACCTCGGCTCCAGCGCCATCCTGGAAGGGATCGGTGCAGACGGCCAGATCAGCGAACAGGCGAAGGAGCAGGTGAACGCGCTGTTGAAGCAGCAGTTCCGGCCGGAATTCCTGAACCGTCTTGACGAGATTGTCTTCTACAAGCCGTTGACGCGCGACGAAATAGGCCATATTGTGGACTTACAGATGGTGGACTTACAGCGCCGTCTGGCGGATAAGCAGCTCGGCGTGAAGCTGACGCCTGAAGCCAAGACGTTCATTGTAGACAGCGGTTATGACCCGGTCTACGGTGCGCGCCCGTTGAAGCGTTTCCTCCAAAGCAAGGTCGAAACCCTGATTGCGAAGAAGATCATTCAGGGGAACATCAAGCCACGTGAGACGCTCCTTGTGGACTATGATGGCAAGCAGCTTGTTGTAAAAGATGAGGGATAATAGAAGCTCATTGAAGAATGGATGCAGTGCAATGTGTATCGCACATTGCACTGCATTTTTCTGCCTTTCGGCTTAACATCCCCTGATCCAACCAGGGGTAAATAAGAAAGCCTTGGCGAAACAAGTTCGTATTAGATGAAGATCGTCTTTGATTCCCAAAAAAATAGATTTCGAGCAAAGCACTCGGGAGTTTTTGCAGAATGTTACAGAAAACCAAAGTGAACTGGTTTACCAGTAGCAGGACAAGCGATGCAAGGATTTTTTCGTATCCGTTCCAGGACTCGGCAAGTACGAACCCCTCTGGGGGTGGGCAAACATTAGGTTACTAGTGATTTTGATTATCGGATAAACGATGGGCTGATGTCAAAATTGCTTTCGGTTCATCGCACGAAATATTGTTATTTTATAAGGAATGCGATATAATGAAACCGGTTATATTCTGGGAAGATTCCCTGGTGTGGAGGAACACCGTATGATTGATAAAGATTTTATAGATCATTTGGAGGAGCAAATCCACCAGACAGTCCAGGACGCCCTGGATCTGAAAGAGACCGTGGTCCGCACAGTGCGGGAAAATGTGGATGCCCATCGAGGTCCGGTCCCGCCCCAAAGACCGGTTCCACCTCGCAGGCCTGCCCCTCCGAAGCCTTATGTATATCCGGGGCGGCCTGTTCCCCGCTCAAATACCCAATTGCGTGTCCGTAGGAACCCGGGAACCTCGATTGCGGGTACCGTCATGGAGATCGTCGGGTTGGCTGGGGCAATCCCAACCGGTCTGGCGTTTGTGATCCTTGCGCTCGCTTCTCTGCTGGCGGGAATGCCCTGGGCCGCGTTTGCGATCTCCAGTGTGGTGCTGGTTCCGCTTTGTGTGGGGTTTACCGTATTGGCTATTTGCGGCGTGCGCAAAGTCCGCCGGAAACGCCGGTTTCAACGGTATCAGGCGCAGTTGAATGGCGATACCTTTTGCTCGCTCGACCTTTTGGCGGCCTCTGTGGGTGAATCAAAATCCTTTGTCATTCGCGATTTGCAGAAGATGATCCGGGACGGCTTGTTCCCGGAAGGGCATATCGATGAGCAGGAGACCTGCTTTATTGCCACGAACGAGACCTATCGGCAGTATCTGCAAGCCCAAGAGAGCGCACGCCGCCGGCAGTTGGAAGAAGAACGGAAAAAGCAACAGCCGGAGGCGGATGAGGCCGGCGAATGTGAGCGGGCGATTGCCGAGGGGCGCGATTATCTCTGGCAGATCCGCGAGGAAAACCGTGCGATTCCGGGAGAAGAATTTTCGCGGAAGCTGTCCCGATTGGAAGAGATCTGCGCGAAGATTTTTGACCATGTGGAGGCCCATCCGCAGAAATTGCCGGATATCCGCAAATTTATGCAGTATTATTTGCCGACCACTTTAAAATTGGTCAAGGCCTATCGCGAGTTTGACGGACAGCCGGTGCAGGGAGAAAATGTCACCAAAGTGAAGGCTGAGATCAGCGATACGTTGGATACGATCAACACCGCCTTTGAGAATCTCCTGGACAGCCTGTTCCAGGATGATGTGATGGATATTTCGACGGATATCTCCGTGTTGGAAACCATGCTCGCGCAGGAGGGCCTGACCGAGGATGCGTTCCGCAAGAAGAAACCGTAAATGAATCGGAGGAAATTGCTATGGACGAGACTTTTCAGGAGCAACCCGTATTGACCTTTGAGCCCTTTGCGGATGAGCCGTCCGCCTCACTGCAAAAGGCAGAACCTGCGCAGGCGCCCACCGAAGCGCCGGTGTTCGACGAGAGCAGCCTGTCGCCGGAAGAGCGCAAAATGGTGGACGATTTTGCCGCAAAGATCGAATTGAGCAATTCCAATATGATCTTGCAATACGGCGCGGGCGCCCAGAAAAAGATGGCGGACTTCTCGGCGGATGCGCTGAACAATGTGCGCACAAAGGATCTCGGCGCGGTCGGGGATATGCTGTCCAGTGTGGTAACGGAGCTGAAAAGCTTTGACGTGGAGGAAGAGGAGAAAGGATTCTTCGGATTCTTTAAACGGGGAGCCAATAAGATGACCGCGTTAAAAGCGAAATACGACAAGGTGGAAGCCAATGTCGAAAAGATTTGCGCGGTTTTGGAGCGCCATCAGGTGCAGTTGCTTAAGGATGTCGCCATGATGGACAAGATGTACGAGATGAACAAGGTCTATTTTAAAGAGCTGTCCATGTACATTTTGGCAGGAAAAAAGAAACTGGCGCAGGTGCAGCAGGAAGAACTCCCCAAGCTCGTGGAAAAGGCTAAGCAGTCTGGCCTGCCGGAGGATGCACAGGCCGCCAACGATCTGAACGCCCTGTGCAACCGCTTCGACAAAAAGCTGCATGACCTGGAGTTGACCCGCATGGTGTCCATCCAGATGGCGCCGGAGATCCGGCTGGTGCAGAGCAACGACACGCAGATGTCGGAAAAGATTCAGTCCACGCTGGTGAATACCATCCCGCTTTGGAAGAGCCAGATGGCCCTGGCCTTGGGGATCGCCCATTCGCAGCAGGCGGCGCAGGTACAGCGCGAGGTTACGGACATGACGAACGAGCTGCTGCGAAAGAATGCCGCGACGCTGAAAATGGCGACCGTGGAGACAGCCAGGGAGACCGAGCGCGGCATCGTGGATATGGAAACCCTGCGCGAAACCAACCAAAATTTGATCTCCACCCTGGACGAAGTGATGCATATACAGGAGGAAGGCCGGCAGAAGCGCCGCGAGGCGGAGGTGGAGCTGGGCCGCTTGGAAAACGAACTCAAACAGAAGCTGCTGGAAATCCGCGGATAATGCGAAAGATAGCAGATCGGCCGCTCCGGTGCATGGACACCGGGCGGCTTTCTGTTTTTCCAATACAAACCATTTGAGAGTCACTGGATTTTTGTGCGGCAGCGTTCTATAATAAGGTAGAACATTTGATTGGAGATGAGCGTATGGAGGGCCCGGATCGTGTGATTCTGCACTGTGACTGCAATGCATTTTACGCATCAGTGGAATGCCTGCTGCATCCGGCTTACCGGGATGTGCCGATGGCGGTCTGTGGGGACCCCGAGAACCGGCACGGGATCATATTGGCAAAAAATGAGCGGGCCAAGCGGTTCGGCGTCCAAACCGCGGAGACCATCTGGCAAGCGCGGCGCAAATGCCCCGACCTGGTGCTCGCCCCGCCGCATCGTGACCAGTATGCCATATATTCCAAGCGGGTCAACGCGATCTATCAGCGCTATACGGATTTGGTGGAGCCCTTCGGCATCGATGAAAGCTGGCTGGACGTCACCGGGAGCCAGAGGCTGTTCGGTTCCGGGCCGGAGATCGCGGACCGCCTGCGCGCCGAGGTCCAGCGGGAGACCGGCCTGACAATTTCGGTTGGGGTTTCCTTCAATAAGATTTTTGCCAAGCTGGGCAGCGACTATAAAAAGCCCGATGCGACCACGGTGATCTCGCGGGAAAATTACAGGGACATTGTGTATCCTCTTTCGGTGAGCGCCCTGCTCTATGTTGGGAAAAGCGCGCGGGAAACCCTGCAAAACATGCGCATCCGCACCATCGGCGACCTGGCCCATGCAGACCGTAAGGCGCTGGTGGCAAGCCTTGGAAAGGCCGGCGGCGAGCTCTACGACTACGCAAACGGGCTTGACAAGAGCCCCGTGAAGAGCATTTATGAGCCGAAAGAGGTCAAGTCGGTGGGAAATGGGCTGACTTTTAAAAGGAACCTGGTCGGGTGGGACGACATCCGGCTCGGCGTTACAGTCCTGGCCGATACCGTCGCAGCGCGTATGCGCCGCAGTGGGGTGAAATGTTATACGGTACAGCTCAATATCCGCAATCCAAGCTTTAAAACCATCTCGCGGCAAAAGCCGCTCGCGGTGCCGACCTTTTTGTCAAAGGAGCTGGCCCGTGCAGCTATGGAGATATTGGCGGATTCGTGGAATCCCAATGCGCCGATCCGCATGTTGACGCTTACCGGGACCAACCTGGTGCCTGCGGATGAAGCGCCGGGGGAACAGCTCAGCCTGTTTGAGCACTCCCGGCAGGAGGAACGCAAAAAGCAGGAAAAGCTGGAGACCACTCTGGACGCCATCCGGGAAAAGTTTGGCAAGGATGCGGTGTCCATCTGCGGGGTGCTGCAAAACGACATCGGCGCGGATTGACTTGCATTCCGGCCAAGGTCTTGCTAAAATGAGGACAAATCAGCGTTCGTCCGGTGTGTTCACCGGACGGATGGAAAGGATCGCGATACCATGCAATACCGTGTGTTTGGAGATACGTATGTTGTGCGCCTGCAAAGGGGCGAGGAGGTGCTCGCCTGCCTGCGGGAGTTATGTGAGAAGGAATCCATCTCGCTGGGGACGGTTTCAGCCATCGGTGCGGTCAACCATGTGGTGGTGGGCGTGTACCGGGTGGATGAACAGAAATATGTTGCCAACACCTTTGACGGCGTGATGGAATTGACCTCCCTGATGGGGAACATCACGGAAAAAGACGGAGAACCCTATCTGCACCTGCACGCCACCTTCGGGGACCTCACCGGAAAGGTGATCGGCGGGCATCTCAACGAGGCGGTGGTCAGCGCCACCTGTGAGCTGTTTGTCCGGAAGGTCGAGGGCCATGTAGGGCGCAGGTTGGACCCGGAGACGGGGCTGAATATCTTTGATTTTTAAGGAGGATCTACCAATGGTCAAGCATATTGTCATGTGGAAATGGAAGGACGAGGTAAAGCAGGACCACCCGGAAGCACTGGTTGCTTCCCTGCAGGAGCGCTTCAAGGCGCTGTTGGGCGTGGTGCCGGGCCTGAAAGAGATTGAATTCGGCGCGAATTACAACGGCGGGGAATATGACATCGCCCTGTACTGCGCGTTTGCGACCAAGGAGGACCAGGACGCCTATCAGACCAATCCGGCGCATCTGGCCGTTGCGGAAATAGTGCGCGCCTCCACCTGCGGACGCGCCTGCGTCGATTACGAAATCGCATAAACGGCGTTGAAAAACCGTTCGCCTGCTTTGTTGGGAAGGATACTTTCCAATGTTTGATAAATATTTGTGAAGAACTTTTTTAGAAATCAAAAAGGGACACCTGGTGTTGCTGTACCAGATGTTCCTTTTTTTCACGGGTATCTAAGCAGATTAGACGCTGTGAAACCCTTTGCCGATGATCTCGCTGGTATTGGAAATGAGGATGAACGCACCGGGCTCCACCTGCTTGATATACTGCCGGAGCTGCACAGCCTGATACCGCTTGAGAACCGTAAAGATAATGTATTTTTTATCATGGGAGAAGGCGCCTTCCGCTTCACAGACGGTGGCGCTGCGGCCAAGCTTATGCACAATGTAGTCGCAGATGGGCTCCGGGCTGCTACAAACCACATTGAAATATTTGCACAGGTTGATGCTCTCAATCACGTTGTCGATCACCAGGGATTTGGAGAACAATCCCAGCATCGAGAACAGGAATGTTTTAATATCGAAAATGAAGAAAGCCGACAGCGTGATCAGCAGGTCGCTCAGCAGGAGTGCGTTGCCGATGTTGACGCTGGTGAATTTCTTTAGGATCATCGCCACGACGTCCGTGCCGCCGCTCGAAGCGCCGATGTTGAACAGAATGGCGGAACCAAGGCCCGGCAGCACAATGGCGAAGATCAGTTCCAGAAGGGGATCGTCCGTCAGAGGCTTGTCCAGTGGCCAGAGATATTCCATCCCCGAAAGCGCCACCGACAGCAGCATACTGGAATAGACAGTGCGTACGCCGAATCCCTTGCCCAAAAAGAGGAATCCTAAGAGCAATAAGACGAGGTTTACAATAAAGTTGACCGTACTGGGGGAGATGGGCATCACCTGGCTGACAACCACTGCCAGGCCGGTCACCCCACCAAACGTGAAATTATTTGGAAACTTGAAGAAATAGATGCCCACAGCCATCAATAGGGTGCTGAGAGTGATGAGTGTATACTCTTTGGCGGCTTTTAGAACAGTTTCTTGGCTTGGCAGAGCGAATTTCATCGCGATCCCTCCGTAAAACGGTGTCGTTTCTTTTATGTTAGAAGAGCAGCAAAATGGTAGTTTTAGCAGTTGCGGCGTTTTGGCCATCCCTTGGAAAAGGTTCGTGATACCGCTTCAGAAATATTGATGGAAAGCCGGACAATGAAAAATCGGTCCGGAGGATTTCTCCGCGCTTCGAGCGCTGTGGGATTCTTATCTTCCGAGGAAAAATTCCCCTTTCTATCTTTATCTTACTATATGGTTCACGTATTTTCAAGAATTCTACGAATGGAAGATAGGGAATCTGCCGATTCGGCTGGCGCGCGGCCGGTATACCTTGAATCAATAGGAAGAATTTGTTATAATACAATCAATTATTGCCGAAAAACAGGGCGAAAAATGCGCCCAAAAGATGGGGATGCGGGTGCCGCCGGCCGCTGCCCGTGCATGGAAACCGGCGGGGAATGGAGTACTTATGGCGAAGGTTACCCTTCTAACGTATACCCCGCAGCCGGAAAAGACGGTCGCGATGGCGGCGAAGCTCTGCTATTCGCCGTCCTCCATCGACCAGATCGGCGAGGGATTGACGGAGGAAAAGACGGCTTCTTTTGTACAGATGTTGGCGGAAATCGGACACGAAAGCCCGATCGAGCACGCCTCGTTTACCTTTGGGATTGAGGGCGTTTCCCGCTCGCTGTTGGCGCAGATCACACGCCACCGCATTGCATCGTTCAGCGTGCAGAGCCAGCGTTATGTCGCGGAGAGCGATTTTGCCTATGTGGTCCCGCCGGAGATCGAGGCAATCCCGGAGGCGAAGGAGGAATTTCTGGCGGCCATGGAAGAGGATCGCCGGCACTATGAGCGCTTGACGGCGCTTTTAATGGAAAAACATCGAAAGGCCCTGCTGGAAGAGGGGAAAAGCGAAAAGGAGGCCGCGCGTGCTGCGGAGAAACGTGCGATTGAAGATGCACGTTTTGTACTGCCGAACGCCTGCGAGACAAAAATGGTCTGCACGTTCAACGCACGGTCGCTCCAAAACTTCTTTGCATTGCGCTGCTGCAACCGTGCGCAGTGGGAGATCCGGGACGTTGCAACACAGATGCTGTTTTTGGTGCGCAAGGTTGCGCCGCATCTCTTTGCAAACGCCGGCCCTGGCTGCCTGCGCGGCATCTGTCCGGAGGGGAAGATGTCCTGCGGAAAGGCAAATGAAGTACGCGCATTCTTCCATTCGGGGGAAGACGCATGAGCGGGAAACTGATTACCTTGGAAGGGCTGGATGGAAGCGGGAAAGCGACGCAGACGGAGTTCCTGTGTAAGGAGCTGGCCGGAAAGGGCGTACGTGTGCGGAAGATTTCATTCCCGGATTATGGGCAGCCCTCTTCCGCATTGGCAAAGATGTATTTGGACGGGAAATTTGGAGAAAATCCGGAGGATGTGTCCGCTTATGCGGCCTCTTCTTTTTATGCGGTGGACCGTTTTGCCAGCTACGCGCAGTTTTGGAAGGAAGACTACCAGAGCGGCGCAGTGATTGTTGCGGACCGTTATTCCACCTCTAACATCGTGTTTCAGATGTCGAAGCTGCCCAGGGACAAATGGGATGCATTCATCCAGTGGGTGCAGGATTACGAATACAACAAACTGGGGCTTCCACAACCGGATTGCACGGTTTATCTGGACATGCCCCCTTCTGTGAGTCAAAAGCTTCTGAGCGGGCGCTATCACGGCGACGAGCGAAAGAAGGATATCCACGAGCGCAATACGGCTTATCTGCGCGCTTGCCGGGAAAGTGCGGCCTACGCTGCAAAAATGCTCGGCTGGCTGGTTATAAATTGCGCAGAGGGCGACAATGCTAAACCTATGGAACAGATTCACAGGGAATTGATGAAAGAATTGGCAGGAGAGATTAACTTATATGTTTAATTGGAAAATTCCAGAAGTTTCGGATCGTGAATGGATGCAGCCGGCGCTTTCCGCGTCCGGCGGAATGGGCAGCGAATTTGCCTTTGGCACCCTATACCTTTGGTCCTGTGCGTATGGCACGCGTGTGTGCCAGCACGACGGGTGGGTGCTGCGGTGTTCCGGGACCGAGGGGAACCGGTTCTATCAGTTGCCGTTGGGACCGGGGGATCTGCGCAGCAAGGTGGAGCTGTTGCTCGCCGACGCAAAGGAAGCCGGATGCAAATTCCGCCTGTGGGGGTTGACCAAACAGGAGACGGAACATCTGGAAGAAGCGATGCCGGGGATGTTCCGGTTCCAATTGGACCGGGATGCGTCGGACTATATCTATGCGTCGCAGGACCTGATCCATCTGGCGGGCCGCAAGTTCCACGGGAAGCGGAACCATCTGGCGCGGTTCCAGCGTTCTTACAATTGGTCCTATGAGGACATTACGCCGGAAAACTATGCGGATTGCAAGAAGATTGCCCATGAATGGTGTGTCCAAAACGGCGGATGCGGCAAGGAGGATGGCACGGACGACGAGACCTGTGCCATCAATATGGCGTTCCGCTCCTTTGAGGAGCTGAAGCTCTCCGGCGGCCTGCTGCGCGTGGACGGCAAACCGGTGGCATTTACCGTTGGCGAGGAGATCAACCCGGAGGTCTACCTCCTTCACTTTGAAAAGGCCCTCAGCGGTTATGAGGGGCTCTATGCCGCCATCAATCACGAATATGCGGCGAACCATCTGGAGAACTACCGTTATATCAATCGGGAAGAGGATTTGGGGATTGAAGGCTTGCGGAAAGCAAAGCTCTCTTACAACCCGGCCATCCTTTTGGAAAAATACTCCGCGACCCTGCTTTCGGAGACGGAGGAAATCACGGAATTGGAACAAGGCGACTGAGTGGAGGCGGTGCGGCGGTGATCGGTTTTGCAAAATGGGAGGACCGTCCGGCTTTGGCGGAACTCTGGCAGGTCTGTTTTGAAGAGGAGCGGCGGTACGCCAATTTCTTTTTCAACAACGCGTTCCGCCCGGAGAACTGCCTGGTCTACCGCGTTGCGGGCCGGCCGGCGGCGATGCTGCATCTGTTGCCGGCGAAGATCGTCTGCGGCGGGAAGCCGGTGCGCATCCACTATGTGTTTGCCTGTGCGACCGCGCCGGAGCACCGTTCCCACGGATACATGAATGCGCTGCTGGCCTATGCCGCGCTGGTGGGTTCCCAGAGGGAGGAGCAGTTTTCCGCGATCCTGCCCGCCAGCCCGGGACTATATGACTATTATGCAAAGTCCGATTACGTCACTTTTTTTGAACGGGACGAATACCGGCTTTCGGCAGAACAGCTGCGGGAAAAGGCGGTTGTTCGGGGAGGACGCAGAGCGTTTACGCCTGCCACGTTGAACCGGATGCGCAGTGCGCTGCTGCGGGATCGGGAAGGGTCCGTCCTTTGGGAGAACGGCGCGTTCTGGTTTGCGGTGGAGGAAAACCGCATTTATGGCGGCAAGCTGGTGTGCGCCGAGGGACCGTCCTATGCGGTGTGCCGGCGGGAACAACCGGATGTCTGTGAGATTACCGAATTCATGAGCGCGCCGGAGCACCTGCCGGCCCTCTTTGCGGCGCTGCTTCAGGAAATGCCTGCCCAGGATTACCGCATCCGGCTTCCGAAGGGAAGCGGCCTTTTTGCAGCGGCGGGCGTGCCCTCCCTTTCGGCTCCAGAACCCGCCTTTTGCGGGATGCTCCGGCCGTTGGACGGCGCTTCTATGGAGCAAATTCACGTTGGAGACCAAAGGCCGTATCTTGGCTTAGGAAAAGACTAAAGATCATCCGCAAGGAAAGGAGCGTTACACAATGATCTATGTATTTTTGGCAAATGGATTTGAAGAAATTGAAGCGCTGGCGACCGTGGATATCCTCCGCCGCGCGGAACTGGATGTCAAAACCGTGGGCGTGGGCGGCAAGGCCGTCACGGGTTCGCATGGAATCCCGGTGACTGCGGATATCGAGGAAAAGGATGTCACGACGGACGACATGGAATTGGTCGTTTTGCCGGGCGGCATGCCGGGCACGCTGAACCTGGAGAAGTCCCCGATTGTGATGGCGTCCGTGCGCTATTGCCTGGATAACAGCATCTATGTGGCGGCCATCTGCGCGGCGCCCTCCATCCTGGGGCATATCGGCGCGCTGAAAGGCTGTACCGCGACGTGTTTCCCGGGGTTTGAAAAAGAATTGGAGGGGGCAAGCCTTTCCTCACAGCCGGTCTGCGTCAGCGGACGCATCATCACCGGCAAGGGCGCAGGGGTAGCGGTGGACTTTGCCCTACGCATTGTGGCGGAGCTCTGCGGCTCGCAGAAATCGGCTGCGATAAAGAAATCCATCCAGTGTCAGAACTGACCCTCCTATAAAGGAAGATCGCATGTATATCAAGAACATCAAGGAACTGAAAAAGAATTTGCGCGCGCGATACCGCCGCTATCGGGAGAAGATGAACGCGGAGCAAAAGATCCGCCTGGACGCCTCGATCCAATGCCGCCTCCTGACGTTGGAGGAATACCTGCATGCAGAAACCCTCTTTATTTATGTCAGCAAGCCCATCGAGGTGGACACTCTGGCGGTGATTAATGCTGCGCTCGCCAATCACAAACGGGTGGCCGTGCCGCGCTGTGTGCCGGATACCTTTGAAATGGAGTTTTATTACATCACCTCCCTGAGCGACCTGGAAAAGGGAACGTTCGGCGTGCTCGAACCCATTGTGGACAAATGCGAGCGCGTGGGGGATTCTTATGGGCGGGCGCTGTGCGTCGTTCCGGGCTTGAGTTTTGATGCACAGGGGTACCGCCTGGGATATGGGAAAGGATATTACGACCGTTACCTTGCGCAGTTCCGCGGGATCACGGTGGGCATATGCTATCTGGGGTGCATCCAATGGAATTTGCCCCATGGGTATTACGACCGGCCCGTCGATATTCTGATCACAGAGAAGTATGTCCGCAGAATTGCGAGGCAGGAGGATACGCCATGAATGACGATAAGCGCAACGAGGAATTGCGCCGGAGGAAAATTGAAAATTTCCGGGTGCAGATTCCCGAGGATTCATTCCCGCAGGAATCAGGCAGATCCCCGCGGGAGGAGCCGCCGGCGATCAATAGTTATAGCCGTCCGGAGAAAAACCACCGAGCGGCGGATGTCCGTATGGCGGAGCGTAAGGCGGCACGGCGGGCGGCAAAGGCCCATAAGAAGCGCAATAAACAAAAGCGTGGCAAGAACAAGCTCTTTTTCCGCCTGGTGTGGCTGATGATGGTGCTGTTCATCGGGGTTGCGCTGGCGCAGTATGCAGTCACCGGTATCAACGATATGTTGGCGATTGGACGCGATGCAGTCAATGTCACGGTTGATATCCCTAAAGGGGCCAGCACTGACCAGATCGCCCAGGTGTTGCAGGAGGCCGGCGTCATCCAGCGCTCAGACTTTTTTAAGCTCTATTCAGCGATGACGAAGGCCGACGGCCATTACAACAACGGTACTTATAAGCTGAACACCAGCATGGATTATGAGGCGATTATCAACAATTTGCAGTCCAATGCCAACCGTGTGGACATCGTCAAGATCACATTCACAGAGGGTATGAACGCGTTGGAGATTGCTCAACTTCTGGAGGAGAACGGCGTTTGCTCCCAGGAGGACGCATTGAACTACATCAACTCCAACGCATTGGATTCGAAGTACGATTTTCTCCAGCAGCTCACCGGCGACCGTTACTATCATATGGAGGGCTACCTCTTCCCGGACACGTATGAGTTTTTCAAGGACGAATCCCCGGAGGATGCGATTTTGAAGCTGGTGAACAACTGCGACCGGAAATTGACCGACGAGATCCGTCAGGAGATCACGGCGAGCGGCATGACCATCGACCAGGTGATGACGCTGGCCTCCATGATCCAAGCTGAGGCCGCGGATGAAGACGATATGTATATGATTTCCTCCGTCTTCCACAACCGTTTGAACAGCGACGGGTCGAATGGGCTCCGCCGCCTGCAATCCGACCCGACCATGTACTATCCGTACCGTACGAGGGATGCTATTCCGGAGGACATCCGGGAGACGTATTCGAGCAAATACAACACGTATGAAATCGAGGGGCTCCCGGCGGGGCCGATTTGCAATCCCGGCTCCAAGGCGATTGACGCGGCCTTACATCCGGCGGATACCAACTACTATTACTTCTGCCACGATGCGGACCGCAATGCGTACTATGCGGAAACCCTGGAGCAGCATCAGCAGAATCTACAGAAGGCGGGGTTGCGATGAGCGATATCAGAGACAACCGGCCGGAGCTGTTGGCGCCGGCCGGGGATATGGAATGCCTGCGTGCGGCGCTGGACTTCGGGGCGGATGCGGTTTATCTGGCGGGCCAGATGTTTGGCATGCGCACGGCGCCCTCCAATTTTACCCGTGAAGAGCTGCAAACAGCGGTCGCCCTGGCGCATGCGCGCGGGGTACGGGTGTATGTAACCTGCAACACGGTGCCGCGCAACAAGGAGATCGACCTGCTCCCGGACTATCTTGCATTTTTGCAGGAGGCGGGAGTGGATGCTCTGATCGTCACCGATTTAGGGGTGATCGACCTCGCCAAGCGCTATGCGCCGAAGGTGGAATTGCATGTCTCCACCCAGGCCGGCATCACCAATTACGCGGCGGCGAACGCCTTTTACCAGCTCGGCGCCAAGCGCGTGGTGCTGGCGCGCGAAACGACCATGGAGGAGATCGCGGAGATCCGGGCGAAAACGCCGAAGGATCTGGAAATCGAGGCGTTTGTGCATGGCGCGATGTGCATGTCGTTCTCGGGGCGGTGCTTACTGTCCAACTATATGGCGGGCCGTGATGCCAATCGGGGCGCCTGCGCGCAGCCGTGCCGGTGGAAGTATGCGTTGGTCGAGGAAAAGCGCCCCGGCCAATATATGCCCATCTACCAGGAGGGGGAGGGTTCCTATATCCTGAACTCCAAAGACATGTGCATGGTGCGCCATCTGCCGGAGCTGCTCCGGGCGGGGGTTACCAGCCTAAAGATCGAGGGACGTGCAAAGTCGTCGTATTACGTGGCGGTGACGACGAACGCCTACCGCTGGGCGCTGGACGAGCTGAAGCAGCATCCGGACATCCCTGTTTCGCCTTGGATTGTGGAAGAGCTGGATAAGATCAGCCACAGGCCCTATAGCACGGGCTTTTATCTCGGCGGCGAGCCGGGCCAGGAGACCGTCCAGGGCGGGTATGTGCGCAATTACGAGGTGATCGCCGTCTGCGAGGACTACCACGACGGCATTGCAATTTTATCACAGAGGAACCGCTTTTTCCGCGGGGAGACGGCGGACGTGTTGGAGGTCGGGGAACAGCCCTTCGACCTGCCGCTGGACGAACTGTTCGATCAGGACGGGCAGCCGATCGAGTCCGCGCCGCATGCGACCATGACAGTCCTGTTAAAAACAGAACGGCCGCTCAAACGCGGGGCGATCCTGCGGCACCGCCGCACAGAGGATTCCTAAGAGTAAGAGGAGGCAATCCATTTGGAAGCTGTACAGACCACTCCAACGCAGAAGGTGCGCTACGATTGGGTGGACGCGCTGAAATTTCTTGGTATTTCGTCCATCTATGTCGGCCATATGGGGGAAGCGGCCGGCGCGCTGTATCCGTTTACGTTTCAGTACTGTGTGGCCTTGTTCTTCTTGGCGTCGGGCTTTTTCGCCCCACACACCGAACAGCAGACCTTTTGGCCGTTTCTCAAGAAGAAGTTTTGCGCCATCGTATTGCCGTACTTTGCGTTCAGCGCCATCAACGTGGTGGTGAATGTGCTCACCTGGGGTTGTTCATTTACCGAATTTGTAGACCTGGTGGTTGCGGTCTTCATGGGCGTGCGGACAAAGACAGCGGCGGCGGCCCTGTGGTTCCTTCCGTGCCTGTTCGTGATTTCGATTGGGCACTACCTGCTGAAGAAACTCCTGCGGTGGGAATGGCTGATGGTCTTGGTGGGCCTCGGCTTTTACGTGGCCACGGAGATCGGCATTCCCTACCGGCCGGTGGGGGAGCCGCGCATGTTCTTCGGCATCGACAGCGCGATGTGCTATATCCTCTACTATGCTTTGGGCGCGGCGCTTTTTCCCTATTTGAAGGACTTCCATTTTCGTTCGTTGAAGCCGTGGGCAAAGGCGCTCTTTTGGGCTGTGACGCTGGCGTGTGCATTTGTCGCATGTGTGGTTTATTTTAAGGGGCCGTCGTTCCCGATTGACGCGCTGCCGTTCGAACTGCCAAGGGCTATCAGTGTGTTTTATTCCGCTGGCTTGGCGCTATCGCTTGTCTTCCTGAATTTTATCGGGGCAAAACTGCTCGCGCATGTGCACGCATTTACGGAAATCGGCCGCAATACGCTGATTCTGTGCGGCACGGAAAATATTATGAAGGAGATTCTCGCGGCTTTGGTCTCCCTGACCGGGTTGAAGCTGGAAATCTCCTCCCATTTTGCCGCTTTCGTCTATGCATTTTTCATTCTGTATCTTTCCAGCCGGACGGTAATCCCGCTGATCCGGGATCATTCCAAAATCCTTTCCGGGACACTCCGGTTCGGGGAATCCTGATGGTTTAAATGTCCTCTTGCCAGGCCATACTGACAAGAGGACATTTTCTATTTGATGGAGAGGAGGAGCGGTATGGAGCGGATCTGTAAACGGACCATCGCCTTTTTCCTGCTTCTGATGCTGGGGATGCTGGTCGCGGTTTTGAGCGTTTTCACAGTGGCCAGCGGGACCACCCTTGCCCAGACCGCCGACCAGCAGCGGAGCTACCGGCTGGAGGTGGCACAGACGCGCGGGACGATTTACGACTGCAAGATGCGCAGCTTCACAGGGCAGCAGACCGAATACGCGGCGGCGATCGTGCCCACCATTGAGGATGCGGCGGCCCTGAGCCGTATCCTAACCCAGCAGGAGATGGCGGACATATACCCATCCCTGACTGCGGGGAAACCGTTCGCCCTGCGGGTAAAGGATTCCTTTACTGCGGAGGGGGCGGATGTCTTTCCTGTGGAAAAGCGGTATACGGACGAGCAGTCCGCCGTGCATGTGATCGGCTACCTGGACGGCGCGGGGGTGGGCGTCTCCGGGATCGAAAAGCTCTTTGACCAACAGCTCTCCCAGGGGCAGGGGGAGATCAGCGTCACGTATCAGGTGGACGCGACCAACCGGGTGCTCGCCGGCGAGGAAAAGACCATCAACGACACCTCCTTCCTCAGCCGCCGTGGGGTGGTTTTGACGCTCGACCAGGAGATTCAAACCATTGCGGAACAGGCGGCCAAAAAGCACCTCAAAAAGGGCGCTGTGGTGGTGACGGAGATCCCCACATGCAAAATCCGCGCCATTGTGAGCCTACCGGATTTTAACCCGAACGATGTGGCCTCCGTGTTGGAGGACGAGGACGCCCCCTTGCTGAACCGCGCGCTGTCCGCCTACAGCGTGGGATCGGTCTTTAAGCTGGTTTCCGCGGCGTCCGCCCTGGAATACGGCATCCCTCCGGAGACGCGCTACACCTGCACAGGCGGCATTCAGGTTTCCGATGGGATCTTCCATTGCTATAACGGGGAAAGCCACGGCGAGGAGGACATGAGCCGCGCGATTGCCCAGTCGTGCAACACCTACTTTGTGCATGTGATGCAGCAGGTGCCGCAGGCGCAATTCCTGCTGATGGCGCAAAATCTCGGCTTTGGCAGCAGCGTGGAAATCGCGCCGGGCTTTTCGTCTGCGGCGGGCGACCTCCCCACACTGGATAGCCTGAACATCCCGAAGGCCTTGGCCAATTTCTCCTTTGGGCAGGGCGATTTGACCGCTACCCCGGTGCAGATTGCGGGCATGGTCAATGCGATCGCCAGCGGCGGGGAATATACCGCCCCGACGATCTACGAAGGGTTTGTCAACGAAAACCTGCAATATCTGGACCGGGCCAAGACACCGGCGACGCGGCGCGTGATGACGGAACACACGGCGTCCCTGCTGCGGTCGTTTATGGAAGAATCGGTCAAAGAAGGGACCAGCGAAAAATTTGCACCTGCCTCCGGCGGTGCGGGTGCAAAGACGGCCACTGCGCAGACGGGAAAATACGAGGACGGCGTGGAAAAGGTCATCTCCTGGGTGGCGGGGTATTATCCCCAGGAGGAGCCGCGCTACGTCATCACCGTGATGGGCGAGGATGGAACGGGCGGCGGGGCCACCTGTGGCCCGGTGTTTAAGGAGATCGCGGACGCGCTGCCGCTGGAATAGCAGAAATCGGGCAGGAAGGCTACCTTTTGCCGGGATGGATTCTTGACATTCCGGCTGTGGACGTTTATAATCAATCTGTAATAAAAAACAGGCGATGACGGGCCGATGCCCCTGTCTGCACGGCAAAAGAGAGGGTCTCCAGGGGAGGAATCTTCCTGGCTGAAAGGGACCTGCCGGAAGCGGCGTGCGGCAAGCCAGCCCCCAGCCCCGCGGCGAGGAACCGCGGCGTTTCCCGCGTTATAGGGATAAGAGCGGCGCCGTTTGGCGCAATTTGGGTGGTACCACGGGTTTTCCCGTCCCATGTGGACGGGGAAGCTCTATTTTTTTGTAGAGGATGGGAGTTTCAAACATGCAGTGGACAGGACTTAATGAGTTGCGCGAAAAATTTTTATCCTTCTTTGAGAGCAAAGGGCATATGCGCCTTCCCAGCTTTTCGCTGATTCCGAAGGACGACAACAGCTTGCTCCTCATCAACTCCGGCATGGCGCCGATGAAGAAGTATTTTACCGGCGAGGTTACGCCGCCGAGCAAGCGCGTCACCACATGCCAGAAGTGCATCCGCACGCCGGACATCGAGCGCGTGGGCATCACGGCGCGCCACGGCACCTTCTTTGAGATGCTGGGCAATTTCTCGTTTGGCGATTATTTTAAGCATGAGGCGACGGCCTGGGCGTGGGAATTCTGCACCAAGGTGTTGGAGTTGCCGGTGGACAAGCTTTGGGTGACGATCTACCAGGATGACGACGAGGCGTTTGACATCTGGACGAAAGAAGTCGGCGTTGCGCCGGAGCGCATTGTGCGCATGGGCAAGGAGGACAACTTCTGGGAGCACGGTTCCGGCCCCTGCGGTCCCTGCTCGGAAATCTATTTTGACCGCGGGGAAAAGTACGGCTGCGGCAAGCCGGATTGCGGCGTGGGCTGCGAGTGCGACCGCTATGTCGAATTTTGGAACGTGGTGTTCTCCCAGTTTGACAGCGACGGCAAGGGCAACTATCCGCCGATGGAGCATCCGAACATCGATACGGGCATGGGTCTGGAGCGCCTGGCCTGCATCATGCAGGGCGTGGACAACCTCTTCCTGGTGGACACCGTGCAAAACATCATGAAGCATATCTGCCGGATTGCCGGCATTCAGTACGGTGAGGACGAGAAAAAGGACATTTCGCTGCGCGTGATTACCGACCATATCCGCAGCACCACCTTTATGATCGGCGACGGCGTCATGCCTTCCAACGAAGGGCGCGGCTACGTATTGCGCCGCCTGCTCCGCCGTGCGGCACGCCATGGCCGTCTGTTGGGAATCAACCACACCTTCCTGGCGGACGTCGCGAACACGGTGATCGACGAGAACAAGAATGCCTATCCGGAGCTCGACGAGAAGCGTGCGATGATTACAAAGCTGATCCATGTGGAAGAGGAGAGCTTTGCCAAGACGATTGACCAGGGAATCCAGATGTTGAACAGCCTGATCGACAAGGACTTCAATGCCTGCCTGTCCGGTGAGGATGCATTCCGTTTGAACGATACCTATGGCTTCCCGCTCGACCTCACCAAGGAGATCGTTGCGGAGCGCGGGATGACGGTCGACGAAGAGCGCTTCCACCAGCTCATGCAGGAGCAGCGCGAGCGCGCCCGCAATGCCCGGAAAAACGCCGGTGCGGACGCTTGGGCGGGCGAAAACGACGTCCTGGCGGATGTGCCGCCGACAGAGTTCCTGGGGTATGAGAAATCCCAGACCGAGGCGACGGTGCTGGCAATCCTGAAGGACGGGGAGCGCGTCGATCATGCAACGGCGGGCGACGAAATCGCCCTGGTATTGGACCGCACGACCTTCTATGCGGAGAGCGGCGGCCAGGTGGGAGACGTCGGCCCGATTTCCTCTGCGGACGCGCTGATTGCCATTGACAATACCACCAAGAACCATGCGAAGAACTTTATCCACCACGGCGTCATCAACGCCGGGACCATTTCGGTCGGCGACCGGGTCCAGACCGAGGGTGATCCGGAGAACCACCGCGCCATCATGCGCAACCACACAGCGGCACACCTGTTGCAGGCGGCGCTGCGCACCGTGCTGGGCGACCATGTAGAGCAGGCTGGCCAGCTGGTGGATGAAAAATATGTGCGCTTCGACTTTACCCATTTTGCCGCTCTCACACCGGAGGAACTCCATCGCGTGGAGACGATCGTCAACGGGGTGATCCTCAGCGGTACGCCGGTCGAATGCCGTGAGATGCCGATTGAAGAGGCCAAGAAGCTGGGCGCAATGGCGCTGTTTGGCGAAAAGTACGGCTCCATTGTCCGGGTTGTCTCCGTAGGGGATTTCTCCAAAGAGTTCTGCGGCGGCACCCATGTAGATAATACGGGCAAAATCGGCCTGTTTAAAATCCTCTCGGAGAGCTCTGTAGCGGCCGGCGTGCGCCGTATCGAGGCGGTCACCGGGTTGAATGCGTTGCAGTATTTGAACGATACGCTCGCCCAGCTCGGCGCGGTTGCTTCCGCCCTGAAGGTGACGTCCGTTTCCGGTTTGGCACAGCGTGCGGAGCAGATGACCGCGGAGCTGAAGGAGAAGGACCGCGAGATTGAATCGCTCAACGCAAAGATGGCCGATATGCGCATCAACGGCCTGTTCGAGGGCGCGAAGGACATCAACGGTGTCCGCGTGATTACAGCGCTCTTCTCCGCGACTCCGTCCAATGCACTGCGCACCATGTGCGATAAGATCCGCGACAACGCGCCAAACGTGGTGGCAGTGTTGGCTGCCACGCAGGACGGCAAGGCGAATATTGCCGTAGCGGTGGGCAAGGAAGCGCAGCAAAAGGGCCTCAATGCGGGCAAGATCGTGCGCGAGGTCGCCAAGGTTGCCGGGGGCAACGGCGGCGGCAAGGCGGAGTTCGCCATGGCGGGCGCCAAGGACCTCACCAAGCTGGACGAGGCGCTTGCAGCCGCAGAGGGCGTTGTCAGCGGGATGATGCAGTAATTTCTTGCGGGGGCTTTCCCCGTATGGTATAATGGTTCCGTTAAAAATCGCATAAAACGTCTTTTTGGATCAAAAGACGGCGAAAGGAGGAAAAATCGTTGGATTGCGTTTTTTGTAAAATTGCGGCGGGCGAGATCCCGAGCAAAAAAGCCTATGAGGACGACCGCATCCTGGCGTTCTACGACCTGGATCCCCAGGCGCCTGTACATATTTTGCTGATCCCGAAGGAGCACATCGAGTCGGCAGCGGACATTACAGAAGAAAACAGCGCGATTGTGGCGCATATCTTTGCGGTGGCGGCAAAACTCGCCAAGGAATTGGACCTTGTGCAGGGATGGCGCGTTGTGACCAACGTGGGCAAGGACGGCGGCCAAACCGTGATGCATATGCATTTCCACCTGTTGGGTGGGCGCTCTATGGCATGGCCTCCGGGCTGATGGCCGGTTTGAAGCGGAAATGGAACGGATTACGCGCTGCGGCGTGTAGGAGAGAGGCGGATTATTTTGAGTGAAAACAAGTATTACCATATGACGATCGCGGGCTGTGAACGCGACCTGCCCATTTGCCCCATCGACGAGCATTTGGACATCGCGGGTTTTGTGATGCTGGGCGATGTGGAAATCACGGAAAAGACTGCAAAGGCGCTTTTGGAGAAATGCCCGGAGCACGATGTGGTGGTGACCGCAGAGACCAAGGGAATCCCGCTGTGCTATGAGATGGCGCGCCAGGGCTGCCGCCGTTATATCGTCGCACGCAAGAGCGTAAAGGCGTATATGCGCAATCCCATCCATGTGGAGGTCAAGTCCATCACAACGGATCATGTGCAGAAGCTCTATTTGGCTGAGGACGACTACAAGGGCCTGAATGGGAAGCGCGTCCTGATTGTGGACGACGTCATCAGCACGGGAGAATCCCTGGCCGCAATGGAAGACCTGGTCAAACAGTTCGGCGGCAATATTGTGGGACGCGCTTGTGTGCTCGCTGAAGGCGATGCGGCGGACCGCAAGGATATCATCTATTTGGAGCCTCTGCCGCTCTTTACGAAATAAGGACGGCAAAAGAATACGTCCCCTGCGGACAAAAGGAACCTCTTTGAGGAGGAATGGACATGCGGCGGCCATTTGCGCTGGTTGGATTCACGTATCTGCTGGCGCAGGTGGCCGCCGTTTTTCTGGGGACCGCTTGGGCTTTGCCGGTGGCTTGTGTGCTGTTGCTTCTCATGGGGGTCACATTGCTTCTTCCGCGCTTGCGCTTGAGCATCTTTCCGGTGGCGCTCTGCGCGGCTTCCCTGGCCTTTGGCGGGTTTGCGGCCCTGGCACCGGCGGTCACTGCGCCCGGGGAGGCGTTGGACAATACGGACGCTGCGATTTCCGGCACCTTTGTCGAGGCGCCATACCGCTCCTATGACAACCGCTATTGTACGGTGCAGGTGGACAACGTGGACGGGAAGCCCGTGGACTTCCGAATCCGCCTCTCCCTTCCGGAAAGTGTGGTCGGAAAGGCCGGGGACCGCTTGGAGGGAAAGGTGCATGTGTATCTTCCGCGCGGTGGGGACGGCTTTTCCAGCCGGAACTACTATGCGTCGCAGGGGATCGCCGCATGTGCCTATCTGTATAGCTATGAACCCTATACGGTTGTCCCACAGGAGCCAGCCTCTTTTTCCCATTGGATGCAGGAGTTGCGCGCTTCCCTTGGAAAAGCAGTCGAGGCGATCTTGCCGGAGGAGGAAGCCGGCCTTTTAAAGGGAATCCTCATGGGCGATTCCTCCGGTATTTCACCGGAGCTTACGGCGGACTTTCGGACCGTCGGCCTTTCCCATGTGATGTCGGTCTCCGGGCTGCACATGACCACCGTGGCGAATTTGCTTCTGGCCAGCCTGCTGGCCCTGCGGGTCCCTCGGAAGGGAAGTGCGGCCATCGCTTCCGTTGGGGTCCTGCTCTTTATGGTGGTGGCGGACTTTGTCCCCTCCGCGACCCGGAGTGGTATCATGTGTCTGCTGTATTTAGCGGGGACACTGCTCTCCCGCCGGGCGGATTCCCTAAATTCGCTGGGGTTGGCGGTTTGGGTGCTGTGCCTGACCAGCCCCTACGCCGGTGCGGATGTCGGGTTGCTGCTCTCCTTCTCCGCCACCCTGGGGTTGATCCTGTGTTCCAACCCGCTCACAGCTTGGCTTGATGCGCGGGTGTCCGGTTTTAAATATGGGAAGCGCCTGTTCCATGCCGTCCACCTGGTTTTGGCGACGAGTGTCAGCGCGACCCTGTTTACCCTGCCCGTGATCGCGCTGACGTTTCGCAGCGTATCCGCGGTAGGGCTGCTGGCAAACCTGTTGGCTTTGTGGCCGACAACATTGCTGCTCCAATTGGGATTGGGAGCGGCATTTCTCCAGCTTTTGTTGCCGGGAACGTTGGCGGCGATGCCGTTGGCCATTCCAGCGGGATGGTTGGCAAAGCTTGTGGAAGGGATTGTCCATCTGCTTGCGCAGGTTCCCTATGCCAGTTTGCCGGTCTCGATGGGGTTCATGCTCTTATGGATTGCGGCTGTGCTGATCCTGCTGGCGGTATGTGTGTGGATGGGGCCTTCCAAACCGCTTTTGCGTACCGCCGCTTGGCTATCCTGCATTCTTCTGTTGGCGGGAATCTTTTCCTATCAAGTCTCCCGGCGGGACATCACACGCATTGCAGTGGCGGATGTGGGGAGCGGGCTGTCGGTAGCGGTGACACGCAACGGGCATGCCCTGGTGGTCGGCTGCGAAGGATATTCCACACAGTCCCTCGAGAACGAATTACAGGGGCGAGGGGTGCAATCCCTGGATGGGATGCTCCTGTTTACCCATTTTGGAGAGGAAGCGCATAACGCTGCCGAGGTGTTGGAGGACTATCCGGCCGACCGGCTGGTATTGCCGTCCGGCTACATGGACGACTTTTTGCAAGCGGAGGCGGCGGAAATCGGAGAAACACACCCGTACCGCGAGGCTGCAAAGCTGACCCTTGGAAGCGCGATCTCTGTGGAGATGGTCAACGGGGCGGCCTTGTTGAACGCGAACGGTGTGACTGTTTTATTCTGCCCAGCCGGTGTACAGGCGGAGAATTTGCCGGAGGCGTGGCGCTCGCCCCATTTTGCAGTGCTGGCACAGGATGTTGAGGGAATCGAAGCGGAATATACGGTGCTGTCCATGGACGAGTCGGATGTGGGTGATGCGGTTGCCGGAAGACAACAGGTAACGGCTACAGCGGGACTTGGTACAGTGGCCATCGAAATCACGGACGGACAAACTTGCCGGATCAGGAGGGATGCATGATGCCGGAAATCACAGAAACCGAATTCAAGAAACAGATCGAGCGAGGAACCTTCGGCTCGCTTTATCTATTGCACGGGGAGGAAAAATACCTGCTCAAGCTCTATGCAAACCGCCTGATCGAAAAAGCCTGCGGGGGTGCGTTTCAGGATTTTAACCTGCAACGGATGGACGGCGGAAGCGTGTCCATCGACGAAATGGCGGCTGCGGTGGAGGCGGTGCCGCTGTTGTCTGAGCGAAAATGTGTGGCGGTGTCCGACCTCGACGTAGAGGCGCGCAGTGCGTCGGACCTTTCGAAGCTTTATGAATTGATCGGGATGGTTCCGGAGAGTACCGTTTTGGTGTTTTATCTGCCGTCCGTCGAGATCGATTATAAAAAATCCGCGAAGTGGAAGAAGTTTTTGGCTGCGGTGCAAAAAGCGGGAAATACGGTTTGCTTTAAGCGGAAAACCCAAGCCGACGCAGAAAAAATGCTCTGTGCAGCCGCTGCAAAGCGCCATTGCGAACTGTCGCGCGCGGATGCGGGGAAGATCATCGAATATACGGGGAACGATCTGCAGGCGCTTTTTCACGAATTGGAAAAGCTCTGCGCCTATGTCGGACCGGGAAAGGAGATCACCCGCCGGGAGATCGATCAGTTGGTCACCAAAAATTTTGAAACCACCGTCTTTATGCTTTCCCGCGCCATTTTAGCAAGGCAATATGACAAAGCCTATTCCATTTTGGACCTGCTCTTTTATCAGAATGAGGAGCCGGTTTCCGTCCTGGCAGTGCTTTCCACGGCTTACCTGGATCTGTATCGCGTGCGCGCGGCCGTACAGAGTGGGGAAAGCGCCCTGGAACCGGCAAAGTATTTCGACTATAAGGGAAAGGAGTTCCGCCTGCGCAATGCGGAACGCGACGGCGGAAGATTTTCCATAGAGATGTTGCGCGAAAGTTTGGATGCGCTTTTAAATGCCGATGTCGCGTTAAAAAGCGCGCGGGGGAATCGCCGCACGGTGATGGAAACGTTGATTGCGCGGTTGCTTTTGATCGCGGAACGGGAAAAATTTGCAGAGTGAGGGGAGCGCAGTGCGTCTGAAAGTCAAAGAGGCCGTGATTGTGGAGGGAAAGTATGACAAGATCAAACTGTCTTCCCTAATTGACGGTGTCATTATCGAGACCAATGGATTTCAGATTTTTAAAGATCCGGAGCAGATGGCCATGATCCGCCGGTTGGCGGAGACACGCGGGATTTTGGTCCTGACAGACAGCGACGGGGCCGGCTTTGTCATCCGCAATTATCTTTCCAGTTCCATCCCGGCGGAACAGATCAAACATGCCTATGTGCCGGATATGTTCGGCAAGGAGAAACGTAAAGAGAAACCCTCCAAAGAGGGGAAGCTCGGCGTGGAGGGCGTGCCGGCCCAAGTGATTTTGGAGGCGTTGCAGCGTGCGGGAGCCACCTGCGGCCAGGAACCAGTGGCGTGCCCCAAACGGATGATTACCAAGACCGACCTATTTGAGGCAGGGCTCTCCGGAGGGGAGAACAGCACGCAAAAGCGCCGGGCGCTGTTGAAACGCTTGAAGCTGCCGGAGCATTTGGCCCCCAATGCCCTGGTCAAAGTGTTGAACAGCTTGATGGGGTATGAAGAATTCTATAAGCTGGTGCAGGAATTGTAGAGTGTCTGAATTCTATTGACCAAAAAATGCAAAAAAATTGATATTTTGTCTTGACATATTCTTGTAATCTATGCTATAATCATTCTCGCTGAATGCGCGAGTGCTGGAACTGGCAGACAGGCACGTTTGAGGGGCGTGTGTCTATGACGTACGAGTTCAAGTCTCGTCTCGCGCACCAAGTTTGAAACCTTGAAACCCGCATGAATGCTGGGTTTTAAGGTTTCTTTTTTTATGTTCGATCAACATTTTGATCAACAATTTTGCAAACTTGATCAACAGAGAGAAATGGGCTTTCCATTTTGTCATAGGAACTCCAAAGTCCGCCGGGTTTACCGGCGGCTTTTTCATTGCCAATTTGTTCAAACAGCAGATCGATGTATTTTTCTTAATACCAGTCCCTTTACTGAATGCCATTCTCCAGCGAAGGGCAAATCCACCAGATTGAACCGAACGATGCGAATGCCCCGCCCATATGCTCCTTTTGCACCCGAAATCATTCCATAAAAACAATCTTTTCGACACAAATAGGTTTTTTATGACTTTGTGAAACTTCCAGATTTATAGTATGATTACGATACGTTCAGGAAAGAGGAGATTGTATGGAAGATTACCGAGCCATTATTGGGGAGAATATTCGACGGCAGCGCAAACGCCGCCACATGACGCAGGAGGACTTGGCGGATCTGACGGGGATGCAGCCTTCCTCCGTAGGAAAAATCGAGCGGGCCCAGGCCAATCCAAATCTAAATACCCTCCTGCGCGTTGCGGATGCGTTGGAAATGGATTTGCCGGAATTGTTGGCAGCTCCATCCTCAGAGAGGATGAACGGGTATCTGCACAATGTCTATTTGCCAGCGCTTCCGGAGCCGAACCGTTCTGCCGCCCGGGCGCTGCTACAGGTTCTGAACGATGTTGTAAATATCGAATTGGACAGCAGTTATGTCCAATCCCTGGTGGCGCAGGTTCTTCGTTTGATCCGCCACAGCTTTTATGAGGTGATTTCTTCCAGGTGTCAAGATACGATGTATCGCGGGCTTCGGGTATACGGGATAAAGGCTACATTTTACGCGATGGGGCGTGCCGAACGGGTCAAAGTGATCCCCGACCTCTCAACAGACCGAAAGGCCGTTGAACGCTTCGTGGCGCAATTGAACCGGAATTTCGTCTCCTATGACAACTTTATGGATCTTCTTGAGGACTTTATGGGCGGCGATGAATGGTAAAAAGTCTAATACATTTCTCATCCTTCCATTATTCAAAAAATCACATATATCGAACATACTATATCATTGAGAAAAATCCGCAAAAGTACAAGAAACAAATACAATAATATACACAATTGTTTGAGAACTATTTGATGAAAATTATAGAAAATGTTATAATCAACTTGTTAGCTTTTTGGCAGCATGGAAAATTCGAAAGGCTAAACGTTTAAAAGGAAGGAATGAGAAAGAGTGAGGAAGGTAAAAAAATGGCTGGCGCTCTTGGTAGCCACAATGCTGGCTTTGCAGCCGTTGGCGTTTCCTGTATCGGCAGCGCCGGCGGATGATGTGGCTCCCCCGGAGGCCTGGGGGCCCATCCCCACGGAAACGCAGTTGCAATACCATGAGGAAGAGCTTTCCGCGTTCATCCACTTCGGCGTGAATACGTTTACCGGTGTGGAATGGGGAAACGGCCGGGAGAATCCAAACGTATTCCATCCAACAGGCTTGGACACGGACCAGTGGGTGAAAGCCCTGAAGGATGCGGGTTTTGAGCGGATCATTATGATCGGCCGCCATCACGATGGGTTCTGCCTTTGGAACAGCGACTACACCACGCAGGACGTTGCCAGCAGCACCGACTTCCAGGCAACGCAGGCTGCCAGAGGACAGTCCGGGGATGTTTTGGAGGGGCTCTCCAAGTCGTGCACAAAGTATGATATGGACATGGGCTTCTATCTCTCCCCGTGGGATGCCAACAATCCCACCTATGGATACGGGAGCGGCACGGACGAGGAAACGGATTCAAATGGCGATTACAACGAATACTACATGAATCAGCTCCGGGAAGTGCTTGGAAACCCGAAGTATGGAAACAACGGCAAATTTGTAGAGGTTTGGATGGATGGCGCCAAGGGAAGCGGCGCCGCCGCCCAGCATTACAAATTCCAGGAGTGGTTTGACCTCATCGAGGAACTCCAGCCCGGCGCAGTGGTGTTCAGCCCGTACGGTTCCACCATCCGCTGGATCGGCAATGAATCCGGCAAGGCGGGGGACCCCTGCTGGTCAAAGCTGGATCAGCAGCGCCAGAGGAACTACTACGATACGTACGGCGGCGATGAAGCGGCCTATTTGAACAGCGGCGACCCCAACGGCGATATTTGGAGCATCGGCGAATGCGACGTCTCCCTGACCTCCGGCTGGTTCTGGAAATCCGGCAAACAGCCAAAGAGCATGGAGGAGCTGACCGACATCTACTTTAAATCGGTGGGACGCGGCCAGCCGCTGCTGCTCAATGTGCCCCCGGATACAACGGGCGTCCTGCCGCAGGACTTCGTCGACCGCGTGGCGGAACTGGGGGAGACCATCCGGGATACGTTCCGCACCGATCTGACCAAACAGGACGGCGTAACCGCAGAGGCCACCGCTGTGCGCGGGAATAGCCCGGACTACGCCGCGTCCAATGTCCTGGACGACGATGCAGACACCTATTGGACCATGGATGACGGCCAAACGACCGGCAGCATTACCATCGATCTGGGCGGGACCAAGCTGTTCGACATCGTCTCCATTGAGGAGTACATCAAGCTGGGACAGCGAATCTCCGAATTTACTGTAGACGTACACACCGATTCCGGTTGGAAAGAGTTTGGCTCCGGCTATACCATCGGCGCAAAACGCCTGGTGCGCAGCACACCGGTCCGTGCCGACCAGGTGCGCATCAATATCACCGGTTCCCAGGCGGTCCCGCTGATTGAAAACGTGGGTGTGTTCAAAGCGGAGGGCGCGTTTGAACAGGAATCCGTTATGCCCGAGGGGTTGTCGATGATCGACGACCGCGAATTTGCGCGGAGCGGCAACTGGAATCTGGAGACCATTGACGGCGTCAACGAAACCGGTATGTGGGCAAATCCCGGCGCGGAAGCCAGCTTCACCTTTACCGGCACCAAGGCATGGATCGTCGGCACGAAGGACCCGAACCACGGGACCATGGATGTGTACGTGGATGGGGATTTGGTGGCTACGCCCAACGCATACCAGCCCAACCGGGCGCTGAAACAGATCCTTTATACGACGGACGACCTGCCCTATGGCGAGCATACGGTGCGCATGGTCTGCAAGAATAAGGCGACCGGTTTGGACGCTGCATTTGTATTGGACAACCAGGGCGCAGGGATGTTTGAGATTGACCCGGCCAGCTATACGGTAAACGAGGCTGGGACACAGGATGTCACCATCAAGCGCGTGGGCGGAACGGACGGGGAAGTGACCGTCGATTTCCAAACCGCACCGGACACCGCTGTCCACGGACGGCATTACAACGATGTGAGCAAAACTGTCACTTTTGAAGACGGCCAGGATACAGCGACCGTAACGGTGGAAGCCATCGAAAACACCGAAGTGACTGGGGACCTTCGCTTCTATGCGGAGATCGTCAACCCGGGCGGCGGCGCCATTCTGGGCTTTAATACCCGCGCAGACGTCATCATCAAGGACAACGACCTTGTCGACAAGAATGCGCTCAAGACGGCGATCGACGCCGCAAATGCAGAAAACGAAGGCTGGTATACGCCCGCCACTTGGGAGGCCTTTGCACAGGCCCGCGAGGAAGCGCAGGCTGTATATGACAATCCGGACGCGACGGGCGAGCAGGTCGGCACGGCGTTAACGAATCTCCAGAATGCCCAGGAAGCGCTGGAGCCGCGCGCGGCCTATACCGCGGAAGACCCGTTTGTGCTACCGAGAACCAGTGAAGGCACCAAATTGGCTGAGGCGGAGTTCTTTACGCTGGTTCCCATCTCCGGGGATAAATATGTGCGGATCGAAGAGGATGACGGGGCGAGCAACGGCAAGAAAGTCGGCTGGATGGAGCCGGGCAACGTTATCAAGCTGCCCTATGTGGCAACCAATGCCGGCACGTATACGGTGAACTGCCGTTACCAAAGCGGCCGCCTCAGCGAAGCGACGGCGAACACCATCAATTGGAGCGGCGAACACATCCAAAGCGGTTCGGTGAGCGTCTATGGCGACAGCAGCGCACCCTATAAGGAGATCCAGTTTGATCTGGTCATCACGGAGCCCGGGGCCGGCGAACTGGTGATTACAGCGGACTCCCATGCGGGCCCGAACCTGGATAAATTTGAATTCACGGCCAAGGATCTGTTGGCGAACACCTATACCATCACCGCTTCCGCAGAAGAGCACGGGATCATCACCCCGTCCGGGGCTGTTTCTGTGGAGGAAGGCGATTCGCAGACCTTTACCATGACAGCGGACCGCGGCTATGAGGTGGCGGACGTCCTGGTGGATGGCCAATCGGCCGGTGCCGTTTCCTCCTATACGTTTGAGGACGTTGCAGGAGACCATACGATTGTAGTTTCCTTCCGCGCGATGGACCATTACGGGGAGAACAATCCCGTTGTCCTGAATCAGGACGTGACACCGGTCCATGTAGAAGCAGAGCTTCTGGAATTTGGCGGCGAGGGCGCCCTTGTAGAGGAAAATTCCTATGCAAGCGGCGGGAAGGCCGTCGGCTGGCTGGGCAATTGCGGCGACCATGGCAACGCATGGCTGAACCTCTGGGTGGAGGTTCCCGCGGATGGCGTTTATGACATCACGCTGTCTTGCATGGCGGGAGCGCCGAACGTCCTCTATTATGAGAACCTCGACAAGACCATCGCCGGCAGTATTTCGTGCGAAAACACCTATCCGAACTTTGCCGAACAGACCATCCAGGTCGAGCTCAAGAAGGGCGTGGACCGTCTGAAATTCTACAACGATGAAACGTCCACCGCCAATTTGGACAAGTTTACGATTACGGCTGTACAACCGGAATTGTCCGTCATTTCTGTGACGAATCCGGAACCGCAGACCGTCGCCTATGGGACTCCCTTTGCAGAGCTGAACCTGCCGGAAACCGTAGAAGTTGCATTGAGCGATGGATCAACGGCGGATGCGGCGGTCGCCTGGGAAGAGGACGGCTATCAGCCGGAGGCGGGCACCTATACGATTCCGGGCGTCCTGACGCTTCCGGAAGGCGTGCAAAACCCGGAAAATTTGCAGGCAGAGGCAACCGTGGTTGTGGAGCCTGAGCAGGAGCCATCCGCTCACCTCTTCTTTGTCCAGTGGAATGAGAACGCGGAATTGGAAGTGGAGGGCAATGTCGAAAGCGTTATCCTAGATAGCGACAGCGTTTACAGCGCAAAGGTGATGGCGAACGAAGCGTTGCAGCTGCACTTCACGCCGGTGGACCGTGTATTCAGCGCGGTTACCTGCAATGGAGAAGCGGTCCCCTTCGAGGCGGACGGTTTCACGTACTCCGTCACCATGCCTAATGAAAATACCAAGCTGTATTTCCAATTTGTGGTGGTCAATAAGACCATTTTGAAGGCCGCTTTGGATGTAGCAAATGCAGTCACGGAAGAAGAGTTGGCCGGCCTTGCGGATACAGTAAGGGAGAATTTCCTGGAGGCGCGGGCTGCGGCACAAGAGGTATATGAGGATGATGCGGCGACGCAGGCGCAGGTCAATGAGGCGTGGAAATGCCTGATCGAAGCGATTCAGTATCTCGAATTTGAAAAGGGCGATGTGGATTCCCTCGGAAAGCTCTTGGAGATTGCATCCGAGATTGACCCCGAGCTCTTTACCGAAAGCAGCTACGAAGGCTTTGAAGAAGCGTACCAGAGCGCACAGGACGTCTATGCACAGGGTGGCGACGCTTTGAAAGCGGACGTCGAGGAAGCGTACCAGGCTCTGGAAGATGCCCTGAATCGGCTGGTCTTCCGGGCAGACCTGAGCAGCTTGCAGTCCCTGGTCGATTATGCGAATTCCCTCCATATGGACGAGTATCGTCCGGAAGGGCAGGAGGCTTTCCAAGAAGCGCTTGCCGCAGCGGAGGCGATCCTGGAACAGGGAGCGGGCGATGTCACACAGGAGGCGGTCGACGAGGCGGCTTTGGCGCTCACCCAGGCAATCAAGGATCTGCGCAAAATCCCGGATCGGGACGCGCTGAAGGACCTGATCGCACAGGTGGAAGGGATGGACTTGAGCGACTATACAGCGGCTTCCGTCCAGGCGTTGAACGCGTCCGTGCATGCAGCAAAGCAAGTTTTGGACGATCCGGAAGCAACGCCCCAACAGGTGGCCGGCGCTTATGACGACGTCGAGGAGAAAGTTGGGCAGTTGGAGACGAAAAAGCACGATGGTTCCCATTCGGGAGGCTCCAGCGGCGGTTCTTCGTCCGGCAGCACCTCTGGAACTGGTACGGCTACAGCCACAACGTCTCCTGTTATCCCGAATATCCCAGTGGCACAGACGCAAGTGTATGTGGTTTCTGACACAACGCTTCCGTTTACGGTAAAGAGAGGCAGCGCGTACTGCTTCAAGATGACCGTGATGGGAAGTGCAACAGCCGTTCCCAGCTTTACCGTGGGCAACGGAGAAGTGTTGAAAACGCAGTTTGTTGCAAAGATTGGCAACGATTACTACTTCCGCGTGTGGGCGACCGGTGCCCCGGGAAGCAGCACGGGCGTATATACCACTCTGCCGGGGCAGAACCCGCAGATGCATTGTGTGGTACACGTTGGATAAAGCGCAGCATACAGGTACTCCCACAAGTACCTTTGATGGTTTCATTTCCTTGCTCTAACGGCTATCCTTTCAAATAGCCGGGCATAAAAACAGAATCCCTGGTCCAATATCCGGACCAGGGATTCTGTTTGTTATAGGGGATCGTGCGGGTGTAAATTCGATTTGTATCGTTGGATCGATTGTTATGTGTGGATCTTTACAATGTCCATATTGATCTTATGCATGGCGACACATTGCACCAAGCCAAATCCAAAGTAGAGGCACGCAGCGGAAGAACCGCCTGCGCTGAAAAAGGGGAGGGTGACGCCCATCACGGGGAAAAGGTTGAGGCACATGCCCAAATTAAACGCCATCTGGGAAGCGATCATCCCAAAGAATCCATAGCAGATGCTGCTGCCGAGCGGTTCCGTGGCATGGCGCGCGATGTGGATCGTGCGCACCAGCAACAGAAAGAGCAGTACGATAATCAGCATGCAGCCGATAAAACCAAGCTGTTCGCCTGCCACGGAGAAGATATAGTCGCTCTGTTGGACAGGGACGCTGCCCTTTTGTACGCGCGAATCCGGCGAGAAGAGGCCACGGCCCCACAACTGCCCGCTGCCGATCGAAATTTTTCCCTGCAACTGCTGTAAGCCCTTGCCCGTGGGGTCGCTCTCCGGATGCAGGAAGATCGTGAAGCGGTCCCGCTGGTAGTCGTCCAACAGGTATCTCCAGACGAATGGAAAGGCCACGCCAATGGCGGCAAACAGCCCGATGAAATAGCGGAGCTGCACGCCAGCCCCGAAGCTCATCGCCAGGAACATGCAGAAAAAGATGGCGGCGGAACCGGCGTCTCCCTGCAGCTGGAACATCACCGCGACCGGAATCAAAGCGTGGAAGCCCAGGAGAACTACATGCAATGGGCGCTCCAATAAACCGCGGTCCTTTAATACGGATAAATGCTTGGAAAAGGTGAGGATAAACCCGATTTTCACCAGCTCGGACGGCTGAAAGGTCCCCAATCCGGGGATGCTGATCCAGGCGCGTGCATTGATGCCGCCAGAATTTTGCACCGCGATGCCGAAAAAGTGCGTATAGATCAGCAGGAAAATACAGAAGCCCGCGATGATATACCATAGGTTTGATAAATCCCGGTAATCGATGAGGGTAATCAACCAGGCGCCGATATAGCCGATCAGAATGGCAATCAGCTGGGTGGCGAAGTACGAACGCCTTCCCGCAGGGGAAGGGACGGTTTTCAAAAGCAATAAGCTATATGCAGAAATTGCGAGCATCACCAGCCAAAGGAACTTGTCCGCCCGCTTAAAATAATCCAAAAAGGATTTTCCCAATCGTTCCATTTGTGTACCCCTTATATTATGTCTCTATAGCCCCGTGTACATAGCTGCGAGGCCCGTATATAAAGAAATCGCGGCATAGCCGCGAATCCTTCTGGCAGTCGGCAAATAAAAATGCTATGCGTTTATTATAGCATAGCATTTTTGAATCCACAATAAACAAATCGTTACAGAAAATCCATCGTATGCAGCAAACGATCGTCCAAAACCGATTGGGTTAGGCTTCGGATGGCTTTTGTAATGTGATAGAGGGAGGCGTGAGGGGAAACGTCACTCGTGCGGTGAAAAGGTCCGCGTCGATTTGGATGGAAAACTCCCCTCCGCAGGCTTCGGTAAAGCTCTTGGCAATCGAGAGGCCCAGCCCGCTGCCTGCGGTCGTACGGGCGGCGTCCCCTCGCACGAAGCGCTCTGTAATATCCACATTGGGATCGAGTTCATACCGGGAGATGTTTTTCAATGCGACGCAGGCGAAGCCGTCCGCCTCGGTGAGGGAGACGAAGACCCGCGTCCCTTCCAACGAATAGCGCAGTGCGTTGGAAATCAGGTTTTGAAATACGCGGTAGAGGCGCCCGCCGTCCGCGGTGATCGTCACCGGTTGGTCGGGAATATCCACCCGGAACAGGAGCTGGGAAGCCTGGACCGCTTCGTCCATATCGGCCAGCGTTTGGCGCACCAGCTTGCCAAGGTCCAACGGCTCCATTTGGAGTTCCATGTTGCCGCTGGCCGCCTTGCTGACGTCGAAAATATCCTGGATCATATTTTTCAGGCGGAGGGATTTTTCGTCCAGAACTTTGATGTAATCCTTTACATGGTCGGGAAGCGTCTCCTCCTGTTTCAACAGATCTACGTAGCTGATAATAGAGGTAAGCGGCGTCTTAATGTCATGGGAAACGTTGGTGATGAGCTCCACCTTCATGCGCTCGCTCTTTACACGTTCCTCCACAGCGGTGTTTACGCCGTGCTCAATATCGTTTAGGGCATGGGCGGCCTCCCGCAGATCGGAATCCTGCGGGAGCAGCAAGGATGCGGTATTTTTGCCTTGCTGAACAGAGGTGATCTGTGTGGTCAGGCGGCCAAGGTCCTGCGCCAGTTGGCGGTGCAGCTTCCCATAACGATATGCAAAATATACCATGAGTGCAATGGTGACCGGAGCCAGCAGCCCTACCGTAAAAATGCTGAGGACCAATCCTACGCTGAACGTGATCGCCTCACACTTGATAAAATCGTCCCAGCGTTCGAGCAGGCGGCGTTCCAGGGGCAGCTTTTGCTCGAACGTTTTTCGGTACTCGGCCCGGCGACGCAACATGGTGCTGATGACATTGCGCCTCCAACTCCCGCGGTTATAGCGCAGATCGATGGCAATCAGATAATAGCCGGGCAGGGAGAGCAGGAAACAGACCACGTTGCCCGGGATGCTACCGCTGACAAACCCCGTAGTGAGGAACAACACAAGGATGGCGAACGCCAGCTTCCATTCGAAATAGAGGTTGGCCGTGTGCGCGGCAATCCGGCGGCTCAGCTCCCGACGCTCTTTTCGCCAAAGGAACGCCAAAACCAACAGGATAGCAGAGAAAGCAATGATGCAAGACCAGATGCGCAGGAACAAAAGCGTTTCCCTTCCCTGCTGGGGAATGTCGTAAAGCGCGCTGGAACCGTCCACCGGCTCCACAGGGATTTGGCGCGCGACCAGGCAGACGCGGAAATTCTCGTAATCCGGGTTGGCCGCCATGTTTTCGTATCCGGGCACATTCCACATGCCGGAGTCGCTGCGGTAAAAACCGTCCCCGTAGACATCGACTGCCACCCCGTCCTTTTCGATGGAGACGGTTTTACCGTCGAAAATCAATCGGAAATTGTATCCCTCCGGCAGATCGCCTTCATAGAGGTTCTCGTGCTCCGTGTCGTTAGAATAGGCGGTTCGATTGGAAGCTGTTCCGATTTGATATAGCAGGTTCCGCGCTGTATCCGCGTTCAGGCCGAACGGATCGTCGGCATCGGAAAAATAGTAGTAGCGGTTTCCATCGGAATCGGAATAGACGGAATCCTGCAGCTCCGTCTCTGCGGCGGTGTCGGAAGAGGACAGCGTATCCATAACGTGCAGGATATGGTTGAGCATCTGGGAAAGTTCGGCCCGGAATGCATTGGTATTCTGATAATCCTCTTGTTTGAGATCGCTAATTTGCTGCATGGCATAATCATAGTTCATCAGAAAAGAGATGCCGAATATGGCGGTGGCGATCAAGATCCCCATACTGAGGAAAAAACTGATGAGGCTGACGATTGCTTTACTTTTTTTCAATTTTGTATCCAATTCCCCATACCACCTTTAGATATTCGGGTTCCTTCGGGTTGAGTTCGATCTTTTCGCGGATGCGCCGGATATGAACCATCACCGTGTTTTCGGCGGAAAAAGCAGGTTCGTTCCAAACGCGGCGGTAGATTTCCTCCGCGGGGAAGATTCGGCCGAGATTGCGCATAAACAAGTCGATGATCTTAGTTTCGGTGGCGGTCAGCTTGACCGGCTCGCCGTCCGCGGTGAGGATATGCTCCTCGGTGTTGTAGCGCAGGCGCCCGTTTACAATCACATGATTGCCCTGCTGCGCATGGATGTCCCCCAGGCTGGTATAACGCCGCAGCTGGGAGCGCACGCGCGCGACCAATTCCATGGGGTTGAACGGTTTTGTCACATAATCGTCCGCGCCCATGGACAACCCCAAAATTTTATCGGTATCTTCACTTTTGGCGGAGAGTACGATGATGGGCAGGTTGCGCTTTTCACGAATCTTCATGATGGCGGACAGTCCATCCATTTTGGGCATCATCACGTCGATGATAATCAGACAGACCGGCTGGCTCATCACCATGTCCAGCGCTTCCAAGCCGTTGTATGCACATAGCACCGAATATCCTTCTTTTTCCAGGTGGATGGCGATGGAGCGGACAATTTCCCGATCGTCGTCCACAACCAAAATACTGCCTTCATTCATAATCTCAGATCCTTTTCACCCAAAGTATGTTCCGTGTCTATCATGATAAGGGAGAATCCTTACAAAAAACGAAATGGATTTCTTAAAGAAATCTTACGGATAACCGTTTCAAAGCGGATTTCCTATACACCTAAAAATAGCCCCATCAGTGCGGGGGTCACGTAGGTTTCGATCACTGCCGCCGCCAGGAGAAGCGGCACAACGACCAGCAGATAGACGCGCCCCGCCTCTTTGAGCGCCTGCCGGAACGAGCGCTCCCGCTGTAAGCAGATTTTGTAGGAGAGCGACCAGCATAAATATAGGCCAAGGGCAAAAGAAACCAGAAGGGCCGGAAGTTCCAAAATGCCGTGAGGCAGAATCCCTATCAAAAACGCCCCCATCCCGATGCCGGTGGTCTGGTAAAGTGCTCCCATCGCTCCCAACACCACCGCGTTGGAAAAGAAGGGGAAGATTGTAAGGAAGAAAAACGGAATGCAGCCGATTAAAATAGAGATCCCAGCTGCATAAAGATTGTTGAGCAAGAGGGTAAAGAACGAGATACCGCCTTCATCAAAAAGTCCTTTTTCTTCAAAACCAGCGGCGATTTGCTGGACGAATTCGTTTAACAACGCTTCTTCGCTGGCCAGCCAAATGCCGGAAAGCACACAAAGGCCGGCGAAGCAGATGCACAGGATCAAAAAGAGCTTTAATAGCTTTTTCCGGAAAAACCGCCCGGTTTCCTGGTATTGTCTGACGATCCACATCGTAAAACTCCTCCTTTTGGTTGTTTGGAACGGGAAGGTACCACCCAAAATAAAAGAAACAGCAACTTACGCGGACGGTACGAGGTTTTATTATAACATAATCCCAAAAAGAAGTCGACGCACGAAACAATTCGCGAATCCCTTTTCTCCCTTGCATGGTTGTGGTATAATTTTGATAATTCTATGATTTAGAGCGCGGTTGAACGGAAAAGACCGCGCGATTTGAAGGGAGAATGGGAATGCTGACGGATATTGAAATTGCTCAACAGACCAAGATGACACCCATCACAGAGATCGCCGCTTCCCTTGGGATCCGGGAAGAAGAGCTGGAACCGTACGGCCGGTTTAAGGCGAAGCTGAACGACTCGCTTTACAACCGCCTCAAGGATCGAAAGGATGGAAAGCTGATCCTGGTGACCGCGATCAACCCGACCCCTGCGGGAGAGGGAAAGACCACCACAACGGCGGGGCTGGGCGAAGCAATGGCAAAGATCGGGAAGAATGCGGTCATCGCCCTGCGCGAGCCGTCCCTCGGGCCGGTGTTCGGCGTCAAGGGCGGCGCGGCCGGCGGCGGTTATGCACAGGTGGTGCCGATGGAGGATATCAACCTCCACTTTACCGGTGATATGCACGCATTGACTTCGGCAAACAACCTGCTGTGCGCCATGCTCGACAATCACATGCAGCAGGGGAACGAGCTGCGCATCGACCAGCGCCGTGTGCTGATCAAACGCTGCCTCGATATGAACGACCGCGCCCTGCGCAACGTGGTGGTGGGGCTCGGCGGAAAAATGAATGGGATTCCGCGCGAGGATGGCTTTATCATCACGGTGGCCAGCGAGGTGATGGCGATCCTCTGCCTGGCTGCCGACAGCTCGGATTTGAAGGAACGCCTGGGGAACATTTTGGTGGCGTATAATCTGGACGGCGAACCGGTATATGCGAAGGACTTGAAAGCGGAGGGCGCCATGGCGGCGCTGCTGCGCGACGCGATCAACCCCAATTTGGTGCAGACGCTGGAAGGAACGCCGGTGATTATGCACGGCGGCCCGTTTGCGAACATTGCCCATGGATGCAATTCCGTGCGCGCGACACGCCTGGCGTTGAAACTGGCGGATTATTGCATCACTGAGGCGGGGTTTGGTTCCGACCTCGGCGCAGAGAAATTCTTTGACATCAAATGCCGCTTGGCGGGGCTGCGCCCGAACGCGGTTGTGGTGGTTGCCACCGCCCGTGCGCTCAAATACAACGGCGGGGTCCCCAAGGCGGAGACCGGGAACGAAAACCTGGAAGCCCTGAAGAAGGGGATCGTCAACCTGGGCGCGCATATCCAGAACATGCGCAAGTACGGCGTGCCCGTGGTCGTGGCGATCAACCGCTTTGACTCGGACACGGATGCGGAACTTGCATATATTGAGCAGTATTGCAAGGAAAATGGCGCGGATTTTGCCCTCAGCGAGGTGTTTGCCAAGGGCGGCGAGGGTGGCATGGAACTGGCGCGCAAGGTGTGCGCCGCCGCAGAGCAGCCCTCCGATTTCCACCCCATTTATGCGGGCGATCTGCCCGTGCGCGAAAAGATTGCAACCATCGCAAAGGAAATCTACGGCGCCGATGGGGTTACCTATACAGCCCAGGCGGAGAAAGCGCTCAAGGAGATTGCAGCGCTCGGCGGCGATGCGCTGCCGGTCTGCATCGCCAAGACACAGTATTCGCTTTCGGACAACGCAGCGCTGTTGGGCCGCCCGGCTGGGTTCCAAATTACCATCCGGGACCTGCGCCTCTCCAACGGCGCGGGCTTCGTGGTCGCTTATGCGGGGGACATCATGACGATGCCCGGCCTGCCGAAGCGTCCTGCGGCGGAGCGGATCGATGTGGATGCATCCGGAAAAATATCTGGTTTATTCTGAGGTGAGAAATTTGACCTATACGACCCATTCCCCAGAGGAAACGGAGAAGCTGGGCGAGGCCATCGCCCAACGGCTTTCCGGGGGAGAGGTGCTGGCGCTGTTTGGCGGTATGGGCATGGGAAAAACCGCCCTGACGCGCGGCCTGGCGCGGGGACTCGGCGTGGAGGCGGGCGTTTCCAGCCCCACCTTCGCGCTGGTACATGAATACCATGGGCGCTTGCCCATCTATCACTTTGACATGTTCCGTGTGGACGGCTGGGACGATCTCTATTCCACCGGCTTTTTTGACTATCTGGAATGCGGCGGCGTGTTGGTGATTGAGTGGAGTGAAAACATTGAAAACGCCCTGCCGGAAAACGCGGTGCGCATTGCGATTTCGCGCGGTGCGGCGGAAGACGAGCGGGTGTTCCAGATCGACGGACTGAACATGGAAGGGATGATTCTTTGAGGATTCTTGCAATTGATTCCTCGGCAGGGGCTGCCTCCGCAGCAATTTGGGAGGATGGCAGCCTACTGGGGGAGTTTTTCACCAATACACGCTTGACCCATAGCCAGACGTTAATGCCGATGATCGGCGGCGTATTGGACTGTGCGCGTGTGCCCTTGGAAAGCATCGACCTGTTTGCTGTTTCGGCGGGCCCCGGATCGTTTACCGGGGTCCGGATCGGCGTGGCCAGCATCAAGGGACTTGCCATGGCCCAGGGGAAGCCCTGTGCAGGGGTTTCCACGTTGGAGGCCATGGCACGCAACCTAGCGCACCTGGAGGGGTTGGTTTGTGCGGTGATGGATGCCCGATGCGGGCAGGTGTATAATGCGCTGTTTCTGGCAGAAAGAGGAACGCTCACGCGTCTGACAGAGGACCGCGCGATTTCGATTGAGGATCTTGCTGCAGAGTTAGAGGAGATGCAAAGAGGAAAATCGCTGTTTCTGGTTGGTGACGGCGCAAAATTGTGCTATAATAAAGAACGATTGCAGGCTTTAGGCGCAAAATTGCCGCCGGAACCCCTTTTGTACCAACGCGCTTGGGGGGTTGCAGAGGTTGCAAAGGACTTGTTCGAGCGAGGAGAAACCCTAACTGCTGCGGCTTTGGCCCCTGTTTACCTGCGGATGCCGCAGGCCGAACGGGAACTGAAAAAACGGCAGGCTGCCCAAATGTAGCCGGAAAGGGGATAAAGATGAAGAAAAGGCCAATTGTTAGCGCCCTTTTGGCCGCCGTCCTTTTGACCTCCAGCTGGAGTCCAGCAGCGTTCGCAGCAACTATACCGGCCGCTGCCCCACAATCTGTTGTGCAACAGGTTTCTATAAGCAATCTGGATCAGGCAAAGGATGCGATCCATCAGGCCCTGTCCAATATGAGCGAGTCCGTTCAGTTAGGACAATACGGGCTGACGGAGCAGGAGTTTTCCGATCTGTACGACGCGATCTTGCGGGAAGACCCCTGGCTTTTCTATGTTGAGGGATGTACGTTCCATGTCAACCGGAGCGGGATTGTTGTCGATATGATCCCACGCAATACATACGACCCGGCGACCGTCCAGACGATGCGGGAAGAGCTGACCCAATCCATGCAGGCTGCGCTCTCCTGTATCGACCCGAATATGACGGCGACCGAAAAGGTGGTGCAGGTACATAATTATCTTGCTTTGACTTGTGCCTATGATTATGAAAACTATCAGACAGATACTATTCCGAGAAGTTCTTATACCGCTTACGGCGCGCTGGTGAGCCGCCGGGCGGTTTGCCAGGGATACTCTCTGGCGTTTGAGCTGCTGATGCAGCAGCTGGGGATCCCGTGTGCGATTGTGGAGAGCGACCCCATGAACCACGCCTGGAACGCGGTGCAGCTCGACGGGACCTGGTACCATGTGGACGTCACTTGGGACGATAGCGCGCCGGACCGGCCGGGCAGGTATTCGGTCGATATGCTGTTGACGAGCGACATGAAGGCAGGAAACAACCAAAACCAGCACAGGAATTGGGAGCACATGCCATCGCCGGCCTATAGCACCATCTTGGATAACATGGATTGGAGGCAGTTCATCTCCCAGATGGAGACAAAATACCGTTCGAATACGGCGTTGACGGTGGATACCTCTTCGTATACTTGTAAAAAGGGTTCAACCTATGTGTTCAAGGTGAACGCTTCGCCCAACCAGATTGTGGTCGCCCGCCCGGTGGACAGCAATGTTGCGCGCGTGAAGTTATTGCGCGCAGAGACAGACGGCTCGTATTATTTCCAGTTGGAGGGGCTCCAGCAGGGAAACACGGAGATTGAAATCATTGCTGAAAGCGGAAGAAGCACGCGGTTCCCATTGACAGTCCAGGGAGACCTTTATCAGAGCGATACCACCGGACAGCTTACCTTGAACCCCGGCCAGACCTACTATTTTAAACTGACCTATAATGGCTCTGGACCCCTGGTGTTGCCCTATGTCAGTTCGGGGGATGGCATTGTGGGTGTGAAATTGGCCAAAACCTCCGGCAACTATGCGATCTATGCGGTTACGGCTGCGGCTACGGCAAACGCTTCCGGGACGCAGACTTACATTTACGCGACCCCAAACGGGGGAACGCCTGTGCCGCAATTTTCGGTCCGGGTTGCCTGAGAAACGATAGAAAGAAGGAATTTGATGATTTTATTAGGAGCCGATCACGGCGGCGTCGGATTGAAAGACGCAATCAAAAACTATTTGGAGCAGAATCACATCGCCTGCAAGGACTTTGGCACGTTTGATACGGAGTCGGTCGACTATGTACCCATCGCCTCCAAGGTGGCGCATGGGGTTGCAAACGGCGAGGGCGAGTTCGGGATCTTGTGCTGCGGTACGGGCATTGGCATGAGTATGGCGGCCAACAAGGTGCAGGGCGTTCGTGCGGCGGTGTGCTCAGATCCTTATTGTGTGGAGATGACCCGCCGCCATAACAACGCAAATGTCCTCTGTATGGGGGGACGGGTGATCGACGAGCAAAAGGCGGTAGAGTTTGTAAAGATTTTCCTGTCGACCGGATTTGAAGGGGGCCGCCACCAGAGAAGGGTCGATCAGATCGCTGCGGTGGAACGCGGAGAGCTGTAAACGGATAGCAGGGAAAGGGGCCGTCCTGCGGCAAAATTTCCCTTTGCGAAATTATAGGACGTTATTCATTACAGAATATAAATGGGGGAAAACAAATGGAAAATCAGGTTTTTGTCATGGACCATCCGTTGATTCAACACAAGCTTACCTTCCTGCGCGATAAGAATACGGGTTCCAAAGAGTTCCGCGAGCTGGTGGGCGAGATCGCTATGCTGATGTGCTACGAGGCGACGCGCGATCTTCCGCTCCAGGAAGTACACATTGAGACGCCGATGGGCGAGGCGACCACCAAAGTGATCGCTGGCCGGAAATTGGCGTTTGTGCCGATCCTGCGCGCAGGCCTCGGCATGGTGGAGGGCGTGTTGGAAATGGTGCCAGCTGCTAAGGTGGGCCATATCGGCCTCTACCGCGACCACAAGACGCTCCAGCCGGTGGAATACTACAACAAACTGCCGCAGGACATCACGGAACGCGATGTGATCGTCCTCGATCCCATGCTTGCGACCGGTGGATCTGCGATTGATGCGATCAGCATTGTCAAGCGCAGCAATCCCAAGAGCATCAAATTCATGTGCATTATTGCGGCGCCCGAGGGCGTCAAGGCGCTGTCTGAGGCGCATCCCGATGTGCAGATTTACTGCGCAGCGGTGGACGATCATCTCAATGAGATCGGCTATATTGTCCCGGGCTTGGGCGATGCGGGCGACCGTATCTTTGGAACGCTTTGATATTTAGGAAGAAATGAAGAAACACCGGCAAGCGACAAGCTTGCCGGTGTTTCTATATGGAAATGTAATTCTATTTTAAATTTTCAATATAGTGTTGGATGCTGTCTTCATCGGTGGGATGCACATCGCTGTAGGTGCGGAACAGGGAAAGGTTTTCCACGTGCCGGAGCGCGCCGCCCGCTTCGATCTGATAAAGTGGGCTCATGGTTTCCATCGAAAGATAGTCCCCATTGCAATAGGTCTCGAAGGAGCTGCCGTAATCGGGATAGGCGGCATCCGAGTATACGAAGTGCTTGATAAGCGTGTACGTCCGGTCAACATAGGCGGCCCAGCCCAGCGTATTGTTTGTGCCCAGTTTGAGCGGCCGGCCGTTCGAGGGGTCGTGCCGTAGGGTGAGGAAGCGGTTGCCAACATAGAGGCGCTCGTCGCGCGGGTCCGTATAGGGCCAAAATGTCAGCACCCGGTTTGGCAGGAGTTCGTCGTCCTCGTCGGCACGGTTCTGCGGGATGATTTCCAGGCCGCCGCCGCGCACCATGGTGATCGGCCAGAGAGACAGCATCTGCCGTTCTTTCGAAAAATTCTTTACACTGTGGACCAGCATGACGTCCGAGGTATTATCCCCCATCACAATTTCCAGGCGGGTTTGCACGTCGTTATTTTTCTGTTTGGCAGAGGAAAATGTCACACCGTCGGGAAGCAGGGCGTAGATGACGGGGTCGTTGTCTGGAAAGTAGGATTCCGGCATCCGTTCTGGGGCGAGCCACAGCCGGTGGCCGCCATAAAAATAACAGGCAGCGCCTTCTGAATAGTAATCGTCCATAAATTCGTTCTGCACTTTAAATTTGCGATCCAAGTCGTTGTACAGAATATTTTCGTTCCCAATAAATCCAAAGCGTACAACGCGCGGTCCACAATCGATGGTTACCACAAGATCAATGACCCCATTGGACAGCTGCACGCACTTTCCATAGTTTTCGAAATCAATTTCCTTAAGATCCAAAGAATGACACGTCCTTCAAATTGGAATTTCTTCTTGCGGTAGCTCCACAAAAGAGACGGAATCATGCTGGAAAGGAAGCTACATGTTGTCCCACACTTTGCATATTCCCGCAGTCCATTCCAGCCCGCACGGGTAAGGATTTGGCAAAAAGAGGGAATACACATCCGTGGATTGGCTCTCTAATTCAATCACATTTTGCGCAATATTGTCAAGAGATAAAATGTCCGATGAATTGGCGATGATCGGGCGTTTTGTCGTCATTTTTGATACATGTAAAATTTCCGCCCCACGGGGATTCATGCCAAGAATCCGCACATAAGGGGGAAAGCTCTGGGTGAGCGCGTTAGTGACCCCCAAAAAGGCGGAAAGAACCAACCGGCGGATCCGCGCCAGGGGATAGCGCTTGGTCTTCACCAAAGCATAGAGCTCTTCCAGGGAAGCGGCCTTTCGAGCCGCGGCATACAACCGGTTTTCCAGCCCTTCGCTGATATCGGGAAGGCAGACAAAAGCTTCCGGTTCCATGGTTCTTAGTTTGGCCAGAATGGCGCGTTCCATCCGCTCCAAGGAGGCGGGCGCATGACCGGCATCCAATTCTGCTTGAAGGATTTCCGCTGCGGGGACGGGCATATAGGGGGCAAAATCCATGCCTCCCGCTGCGAGGGAACGGATATAACTGGCGCTGGCGGTTTCGGCGTCGCTAGTGAAGGAATCGTGCGAAGCGCCAACCCGCTGCATGGTAAACACACGCATAGGGGAGGACTGGGACAGGAGCGCCTTGCAATACTCCACCCCCAGAGTGTTGTTGGGGGTTTGCAGGACTGCGGCGGTTTCTGGGCCGGACAAGCGCGCTAAGGCGCGTTCCCTCGCGCGTGCAAAGGTGCATCCGTTCTGTAGTTCTTCCCGCAAAAGCGGCGGAAATTCTGGAGAAAGCAAATCCTTTGCCGCTTTTATCAGAAGGGCTGCGTTTCCGCATTCACTTCCAAAGCTGATGACGTCTGCTCCCAGGCAATCCAATAAAAAGACGCCGCCCCGCGCAAATGTTTCCGCAGTGCTCATGGCCCAGGGAAGCGGGAGTTCCACCACAAGATCCACGCCGCAGCGCAGCGCTTGCTTGGCCCGCATACGCTTTTCCAGCAGGGCCGGTTCCCCGCGCTGCACGTAGTTTCCGCTCATAACGGCGGCAATATGCGTGGCCCCCTGCCGGCGCGTTTCCTCGACGAGGGCAAGATGCCCCAAATGAAAGGGGTTGTATTCACAAATCATTCCAGCAATCTGCATTTCCTTGGAAAACTCCTTGAATTTGTTCGATTCTTGTACTATTATAATAATACCATATTGTCAGGTTATTTGAACATAAAATTGGTTGAAGAGCGTTTTTTTCTGTTTTATCCAAACGACAATATCGGATGAAAAGAGCAGCGCTGCCGGTCCGGGAGGGAGCTCCCTTGTCATTGGGGACGGTGTGCTGTAAAACAGGAGGAGAGGTTTCCAATGAAAGTTTTGGTTATTAACGCCGGTAGTTCTTCTTTGAAGTACCAGCTGATCGACATGGACAGCGAGCGGATGCTGGCCAAGGGCAATTGCGAAAGAATCGGTATGGACGGCAGCATCTTTATTCATAAAACGTCCGACGGCCGCGGCAAGCGGATGCAGGTGCCCATGAAGGATCACACGGATGCATTTATGCATGTTACGCAGGCATTGACCGACCCCAAGGTGGGCGTCATCAAGAATTTGGACGAAGTCAGCGCCATTGGACATCGCGTTGCACAGGGCGGTTCCAAATTCCGCAAATCCGTTTTGGTCAACGACGAGGTGATCCAGGGAATCCGCAGCCTGATTCCGTTGGCGCCGCTGCACAACGGCCCGGAATTGGATGGTATCCTTGCCTGCGAAAAGGTATTTGGGGAAGATGTTCCGGAAGTCGTGGTATTTGATACTTCCTTCCATTCCACCATGCCGCCCAAGGCATATATGTATGCCATCCCCTATGAGTACTATGAGAAATACGGTATCCGCCGGTACGGTTTCCACGGAACCTCCCACCGGTATGTCAGCCGTCATTGCGCGCATTTGATGCACCAGCCGCTGGAGGACATCAAAATGGTGACCTGCCATATTGGAAACGGCTCTTCGATTGCCGCAATCCAGGATGGCCGTGTTATCGACACCAGCATGGGCTTGACGCCGTTGGACGGCTTTATGATGGGCACGCGCTGCGGTTCTTTGGACCCGTCCATCGTCACATTCCTCATGGAGAAAGAGAATTTGACCCCTCAGCAGATGGACGAAGTCTTGAATAAGAAGTCCGGCCTATTGGGTATTTCTGGGATCTCCAGCGATGACCGCGACGTGACGAAGGCGGCAATTGAGGGCAACCCGCGCGCGATTCTGGCGCATGATATGCTGGCCTATCAGATCATCAAGCAGATCGGCGCGTATGCGGCGGCCATGAACGGCTTGGATGCCATCGTGTTCACCGCCGGCCTGGGCGAGAACCAGCCGCACCACCGTTATGCGATCTGCCGCGGCCTGCGTTATCTCGGCCTGAAGATCGATGCAGAGCGCAACGAAGAGATGGTCGGCGGCAAGGAAGGCAAGATCTCTACGTTTGATTCCCAGGTTGCCGTCTACGTCATCCCGACCAACGAGGAGCTGGTCATTGCGCGCGATACCAAGGTGATCGTGGAAAAGCTGAACTATGCGTCCACAGAAGACAAGACCATTGTTGACCTAGAGGACATCTAAAGCGGTTTGAAGCGCAATGTTCCATTCGTTTTTATGAGAAATACAGCAAAGCGGCGGCGTGAGAGAATCACACCGCCGCTTTTTATCGAATTCCTTTGGCCCTATGGCTGCTTCGCCGCAGAAATATGCAAAAACGGCTGACCCGGTAAAAACCGCCGGGACAGCCATTCTTTTATGCGGATTCGGTTTTTCCGGCCTTCTGCTTTTTGATGACTTTCAGGCGGGAAAACTCCTCGCGTTCCTTTTCCTCCAACGCATCTGTGATGAATTTCACGGTCTCCTCAAAGCGGGGGATCATGATGTTCTTGAGGGCGTTGGCGCGCTTCTGTGTCTTTTTAATGGCGTCTGCCAACCGGTAGACGCTGTTTTCCACCTCAGCCAGCTCTGCCGTCAGCCGCTTGACCTCGTTAAATTTGCTGTAAGCGTCGTCCAGCATGATGTTGGTGGTGTTCAGGCCAAACGGGATCGGGATTTCGCGCGGCGTCAGGGAGACCATGGGGATTTCCACGCCCATGACGCTACGGTAGGCGACGTTCAACCCGTCGTCCAGCGGGACCGTCTGGGAAAGTTCGCCGCAGATACCCAGGGTGATGTTGGCCCTCTGTAGGGCCGCATAAGCATCCTCATAGGTCTGGTCGATTTTCCCTTGAATGGCATTGGCACGGTCGATCAGCGCCATCATTTCGCGGATGAGGATGTTGCGCTTGCGGTCCAACAGTTCAAACCCGGTGCGGGAGAGCTCTAAGGATTTTTTGGTCGCCAGAAGGTTTCCCTTGGTTGGTACAACTTGATTTGCCATAATGGTGCCCTCTTTTCCTTATCAGCCCCGCATCACGGGGTTTGCCCCGCAGCCGCTGGCTGGGACGCCCGTTCTCCCTCTGTTTCAAGCTGCTTTTTGGCCTTTTCATAGTATTTGTCGAGCAGTTCATCGTCCACACGGTCCAACTCCTCGCGTGGAAGCGTGGCAAGCAGCGTCCAGCCGAGATCCAGGCTTTGCTCAATGCTGCGGTTCTCGTTAAAGCCCTGGTTGACATATTGCTCCTCGAAGCGTTTGCCAAATTCCAGATACTTTTTGTCCGTCGGGGAGAGTTCCTCTTCGCCGATGACGGAGGCCAGCGAGCGCGCGTCCATCACCTTGGCATAGGCGGCGAAGAGCTGGTTGGAGAGCGCCGAGTGGTCCTCGCGCGTATATCCGGCGCCGATGCCGTCCTTCATCAGACGGGAGAGGGAGGGCAGCACGGAAACCGGCGGATAGATGCCGCTGTTGTCCAAGGCGCGGTCCAGAACGATCTGTCCTTCGGTGATATAACCGGTCAAGTCGGGGACCGGGTGTGTGACGTCGTCGTTTGGCATGGTCAAAATCGGGATCTGTGTGACGGACCCCTCTTTGCCGCGCACCATGCCCGCGCGTTCATACAGGGAGGCGAGGTCCGAATATAAGTAGCCCGGGTAGCCCTTTCTTCCGGGAATTTCGCCCTTGCTGGAGCTGAATTCACGCAGCGCCTCCGCGTAGGAGGTCATATCCGTCATGATGACCAGCACGTGCATGCCGAGCTCAAAGGCGAGGTATTCCGCGACGGTCAAGGCGCAGCGCGGCGTCAGGATACGTTCGATGATCGGGTCGTTGGAGAGGTTCAAAAACATAACGACCTTTTGCAGCACGCCGGATTCATCGAAGGAGCGGCGGAAATATTCGGCCACGTCGTTCTTGGCGCCCATAGCGGCAAACACGATGGCAAAGTTGTTCTCATTTGCGTCTTTGATCTTCGCCTGGCGTGCAATCTGGACAGCAAGCTCATTGTGCTTCATGCCGGAACCGGAGAAGATGGGCAGCTTCTGCCCGCGGATCAACGTCATCAGCACATCGATGGTGGAGATGCCGGTGTTGATGTAGTTCTTCGGATAGATACGGGAAACCGGGTTGATGGGGGTGCCGTTGATATTGGCGCGCTTAAGTGGGAAAATATCGCCCAAGCCGTCGATCGGGCGGCCTGCGCCGTCGAACACGCGCCCCAAAATTTCCGGGGAGAGGGGCATTTCCATCGGGTGGCCCAGAAGCCGTGTGCGGGTGTTCTGGAGGGAAATGCCGCGCGTTCCTTCAAACACCTGGATGACGACGCGCTTGCCCTCCATCTGTACGATTCGGCCCTGCCGCATGGTGCCGTCATCCATGCGGATGTCGACCACCTCTTCAAAGGAAGCATTTTCTACATCGTCCAGAACGATCAAGGAGCCGTTGATCTCCTTTACGCCGATATAATCTAGTATCATTTTATCACCTGCTTCCTTATGCGTTTACAATGTTGGAAAGAGTTTCGTCGATTTCTTTCATGTAATCGTCGAACATCTCCGGCTTGTTGTTTGGAATATCGTATTTCATTTTGACCAGCTTATCGAACAAGCCGCTCGCAAGGATGCCGGAGATCGGCACGCTGGCCGCGACCAGCTGTTTCGCCTTTTTGTAGAGATGCAGGATGACCTTCATCATCAACATTTGCTTTTCCAGGGGGACGAACGTATCGTCCGCATGGAAGGCGTTCTGCTGGAGGAATCCCACGCGGATGACGCGGGCCGTCTCGATAATCAGCTTCTGGTCGTCCGGAAGGACGTCCGAACCGATCAGCTTGACGATTTCCATCAGCTGGCTTTCCTCCTGGAGGATATGGGAGATGCGCCTGCGGTATTTGACAAAGTCCGCCCCCACGTGGTCCGTGTACCATTGGTCCAGATCGCCGAAATACTCGCTGTAGCTCTGGGTCCAGTTGATGGCCGGATAGTGGCGCGCGTAAGCCAACGCCTTGTCGAGCGCCCAGAAGCAGCGGGTGAAGCGCTTGGTATTCTGGGTGACCGGTTCCGAGAAGTCGGAACCCTGGGGGGATACGGCGCCGATGATGGTGACGGAACCATCGGTCCCATTGAGGTTCTTGGCCATACCGGCGCGCTCGTAGAATTCCGACAAGCGGCTGGGCAGGTAGGCGGGGAAGCCTTCCTCCGCGGGCATTTCCTCCAAACGGCCGCTGATCTCGCGCAGGGCTTCCGCCCAACGGGAGGTGGAGTCGGCCATGATTGCAACGTGATAGCCCATATCGCGGTAATATTCCGCCAGCGTGATGCCCGTGTAGATGGAGGCTTCACGGGCTGCCACCGGCATGTTGCTCGTGTTGGCGATCAACACCGTGCGGTCCGTCATCGGGCGGCCCGACTTCGGATCCACCAGTTCGGAGAATTCGTCCAGAACCTGGCTCATCTCGTTTCCGCGTTCGCCGCAGCCCACATAGATGATGATGTCTGCGTCGCACCATTTGGCAAGCTGGTGCTGCGTCATCGTCTTGCCCGTACCGAACCCGCCGGGAATCGCCGCGGTGCCGCCCTTGGCGATGGGGAACAGGGTGTCGATGACACGCTGCCCGGTGATCAGCGGGACGTCGGTGCGCAGGCGCTCTGCAACGGGGCGCGGAACACGGATCGGCCATTTCTGGCACAGGGAGAGCTCATGGAGCGCTCCCTGGTCGTCCTGCAGGGTGACAATCGTATCGTTCACACGGTACGCCCCGTTTGGCACGACCTTTTGAACAACGCCGCTGATCTGCGGCGGGACCATACATTTATGGCGTATAATGGGCGTCTCGGGGCACTCGGCATAGACGTCGCCCCCCTTGAGCCGGTCGCCCGGCTTGACCGAGAGGGTCACATCCCATTGGCGCTGGGTATCCAGGGAGGGGACAGAGCTGCCGCGTGAAATAAACGCGCCGCTTTCCTCTTCAATCGCCTTCAGTGGGCGCTCGATGCCGTCAAAAATATTGTCGAGGATGCCCGGGCCCAGGGTGACGTTCATCGGGCTTCCCGTCCCTACAACAGGTTCCCCCGGACGGAGGCCCGTCGTCTCCTCATAGACCTGGATGGTGGTGAAGTCGCTGGTGATTCCGATGACCTCTCCCACCAGACGTTCTTTTCCTACATAGACCATTTCCATCATGGAAAAGCTTTGCGCGGCTTTGACGGTGACGACCGGCCCATTGATGCCATATATGACCGTTTCATTTTTCATGTTTGGATCATTCCTTTCCGTCTTGTAGCTGCAACGGTTATCCGGCCAGCGTCAATCCAGAGTTTTCTTCGAACCAGCCGCGCTGGTCCTCCAGCATGGCGTCCAACGTTTCGTCCGCCATGATCCCCATCGCGCTGTTATAAGCGCGCAGGCCGCCGATCCGGATGGTGGGATCGGTTTCAAAGCGGCAGGGCTGCCCAAAGGCTTCGGCAATCTGCTGCTGATAGGGGGCGTCTTCCTTGCGCAGAAGGATGACGGTCCCTTCCTTTTGGAACGCAGAGGAGAGATTGCGCGCATAGGTTTGCAGCAGGGCTGCATACTCCGGCTTTTGCGTGTAAGCGCGGAGTTCCTCCGCCGCGCGGGAAAACACCTGCTCCATAATTTTGCGGCGCTGCTCCAGAAGAGCGCGGCGGCCGTCCATCTCCCGCTGCGCCAATTCGCGGGCGATGCCGCTGCGCATCTGCGCCATTTCTTTTTGAATCAAGTGGTAAGCCTCGGTGAGCACGCCGATTTCTGCCTCGTCGAGCTCCTTTTGCTTAAAGGCGGCGACCTCTTCCTCGATTTTTTTGCGCTGTTCTTCGCCATAATGGAGGATCGCCTGATAAAATTTTCCAATCTTTTCGTCGTTATAATTGATAGCCATGTCAAACCCCCATTCCGCCTGGAAGCGGCCTAAATTTTAATCCCGATGGCCTCGCGGACATAGCGGGTAATGGAATCTTTGGTGCGGCCATTGCCATGCCGGTCGGGGATTTCCACAATCAGCGGGCGCTTGGCCTTGAGCTTCAGGTCATAGATCATCTCCGGACACAATTGGAGCAGGCGCTCGGTAATCAGGATGACCGCCACGTCGTCCATGGCCATTGCTTCGGTCAAAGACTTTTTGACCTCCTCCGGCTCATGGACCACCACGCCTTCGATCCCCGCCAGGCGCATGCCCACTTGGGTGTCCACGTTATCGCTGATGAGATAAAAGCGCATGTAAATCCCTTCCTTCTATCGATGGCATCGGGCGCTTTTCGCTTAGACCTTGTTCAGGATCAGGATGGAAATCAGCAGGCCGTACAGGGCAATACCTTCGCCCAAAGCCACAAAGATCAGGGATTTACCGAACGCCTTCGGGTCTTCGCTGGTCGCGCCGATTGCTGCCGGAGCTGCCGCTGCAACGGCAACGCCGCCGCCGATGCCGGCAAGACCGGTAACCAGAGCCGCTGCAATCAGGCCCAAGCCCTTGGAGTTGTCCACAGGGGCCGCGGCCGTGTCAGAGGTAGTAACAGGGGCTGCCGCCGGTTCGCTGTCTTCTGGGGCAGCGGAAGCGATCATCGGCGCTGCAAAGGTGACGATGCAAACGGCGAGGAACGCAATGAGCTGCGTAGCGACCGCCCGGCTTGTTTTTTTACCGCGCTTGACCGCACGGATGGAAAATGCAACGGAAACAATCAGAAATACAATCGGAACACAGAACAGAATAGTCATGACAAATACCTCCAAATGAAATTTTCGTAGATTTGGAATTTATGTTTGCCGGACCGCAAAGGAACGGCGTTCGGCGAACAGGGAGGGAACACGCAATCTGTGCGCGTTAGGCGTCCCTGCGGACCACAACCGGGTTGAATGGACGGCCGTCCCCGTCGAAGAAACGACTGAACATCTCATAGAATTCAAGTCTGAGCACTTGGATGCCGACCAGCAATCCCTCCAGGCCCATCACGAACACATTGCCGATGATGGCGATCAGCACATAGCCGATGCCGCTGGTCATTTCCGCCAGTGTGAACACCACCAGCATCATGCCCGCATGGACCAGGACAAACGCGCCGACGCGCAGGAAGGACATGGTGTTGGTCGCATAGCTGAGCAGATATTCAAACACCTCGAAGAAATTCTGCATGATGAAGTTTCCCCAGCTTTCCGGCTTCCAATCGGAGCGGCGCTCCACCAAGCCGCCGAGGATCTCGCGGAAGAAAATGACCGCGATCGGCAGGACGATCAGCCCGAGCACATAAGCAGTATTGACAATCTGCCAGCCAAATACAAGCTGCCCGCCAAAGCCGGCGACCAGCGCTGTGTAAAAGACCAGTCCAGCCAAACCATTGGGGCCGAAGAGTGCGTTCTCCCAGTGATGCCTGCGCAAGCTCGAATAGATGTTGATGAGCATGGCGACAACCACCAGCAACATGCCGATGCCCACAGCCGAATAGATAATCAGGTTGGTGGTATTGGGTTCCATAACCTCGATGGGCTTTTCGTCAAGGCCGAATACCGCCTTGTAGAGGGGGTCCAATGCGTGCTCGAACCCAAAGACCGAGCCGAACAAGGTCCCGAAAATGGCGGATGAGATGCCGCATGGGATCAACGCCTTGCCGAGCTTCATCTTTTTCCATTTCCACATTAGCCATCCTACGATGGACACGCACAGCCCCTGCCCGAGATCGCCGAACATAATGCCGAATAAAAGCACATACGTGATCGCCACAAAGGGGGTGGGGTCCACCTCGTCATAGGCAGGAAGGCCATACATATCCACAAAGAACTCAAACGGCTTGAAGACTTTCCTATTCTTCAAGGCGACCGGCGGAGAGTGGCTCAATTCCTCTTCCGCATCTTCAAAGGTATACTCCACAGATCTTAACCCGTCGAGCGCATGCCGGAAGTCCTCCTCGTGGTCTGCAGGGACCCAGCCGGTCAGAATGAAATTGTCATTATACCGTGCGGCATAACGGCGGATACCAAAGTAAACGGATTTTTCCGTTAGGAAGGAGAAGACCTTCTGGCACTCCGCTTCCTCCTGCGCCCAGAGCGTGTCAATTTTTTGATCCACGCGCTGGATGTGCTCGATCTCCTTGTCGCGCAGGGCGCGCAGGGCTTCTGCGCTGCTCTCCGGCGTGCCTTTAAATTCCATAAACCGGGTGCGCTCGAAATAGAGGCTGGAAAAAATCCGGTCTATTTCGCTGACTACGTCAATCGGGGCGAAATAAACGCCCCAATAATGAAGGTTGTCATTGGTACATGGGAAAAAGATGACATAGGGATTCTGCTTATACGCCTGTAATTTTTCGTAGCCCTCTTTCGGGAGAGATCCAAAACGCACTTTGATAAATTTGCATTTGCGGATTTCGTCGAGGTTTAAATCCATGCCGACGAAATGGCTGACCTGTTCAATTTCACGGGTATATTGCTCCACCTCTTGCTGCGCCTGGGTGCGTTCCTTTTGCAGGTCGCCTAGGGAGGTGGCTATGCGGCGAACATAGGCGTCCAACTCCTCGCGTGTGTACTGGATGCCCTCCATATCCTTCTCATCCAATAGCACCAGCTTTTTGAGGGCGCCTTTTACAGCGTCCGTCAACTGCTGCAAAGGAGTGGAGTACGGGTTTTCCTCATTGAGAGGGGAAAAGCCGGATGTGTCCGAATAGAAAGAGAGGGAATTGTCCGGATGGAACACGCAGGATTTGCCGCATATCATAGTCACATGGTCTAATTCGTCCATGCGCCCGATAATGCTCGCTACCTTAATCTTTTGTACAGCCAACCATCACGCCTCCTTTCTTGAAAAATCAGCAACCGTGAGAAGTTTTTGAATTTCTTCTGATGCCAAATGATAGCGGATACCTTCGATAATATTGATGATATCCTGTATCTCGATCTGTGCCAGGAAGATATACGAAAGCATCACAACGGAGGGATGCGTAGAAAAACGGATATCATGCCGGCAGGTCAGATATTTCATCCGGTCTGCCATCTGGTCGATGTACGTATGGGGCACTTTTTTACAGCGTTTCCCAATGGGCGCTTTTGCCATGACATCGAGGACCGCTTCCGGTTCTGCCTCTAGCATCTCATTCAGAAGGCGAGGATGGAGCGTCCCAAAGGGAAGCAACGTGCTGCGGATAAAGTCCGGGCTTTCGCGGTAAACCGTCTTCAGCCGGACAATACGCGCTGCATTGACCAAATCCATATAGGTTTGGAACAATTCCCGCAGCTGGCGGGCCGCTTGGCCATGGGTGTATTTGTCGATGATCTCGAACGCGCTGTTGTATAAATAGGTATACAGGGCGTTCTCAATCCCTGTGTAGTTCATCGGTATGCCCGGAACGGGCCGGAAAGGTTCCATGAGCTTGCGGTAAGGGGTGTGGCTGAGCGCGCTCAGCAGGTCTTCATAGTTCTTGACATGGGCCAACGCATAAAGGTCGATGCGCGTATGGCGGTTCAAAAAAGCGGGGAGCGAGAAGAGGTATTCCTCCGGGTTCCCGGCGTCAAGATACATTAAGCTGTGCAAAATCTGTTCGATTTCGCCGTGTTCCAACAGATAATCGGCAAAATGTTCCCCAACAGAGAGCTCATAACGGCAGAGGGAAGCATAATCTTCGAACAGCTTTTGCCGGAGTTTGCCCTCCAACTGGCCGCGATGGACCTCGTTCTCGTTGATGCCTGCCAAAATGCCGCTGTAGGAAGTGCGGTTTTTGAGATAGCCAGCTACTTCGCTGACCGTTTTGCAGTTCAGCAGATCCCGGTAATTTTCTTCCCGGAGGCGTTTGCCGTACATCGCGCGCGCCTTCGATAAGATGGCATTGGAAGCAAATGAGGAAAGCATGGAATCACTCCCCAATCACTCTGGCCACGAGGGTGCGCACCCATTCGTCGCCCTTTTCTTTATATAGCGCATCCAAGCGCTGCGAGTATTCCCGGTTTTTTGCCTCCTTGCTTTTCCATTCCTCCTCAGCAGCTGCGCGTTCCTGCGGTTCGTTTAAAGCGATGCGTTTACGCGCGCGCGCAAGATACTCTTCACGGATCCGTTCGCGGCGTTCCGCCACCTCTTTTTCGGAGTTAACTTTTTCCAATTGGGCGGCATCCGTGATTTCTCTGGCCTTACGGTCCATATCGACGATTTCTTTTATCATGTCCTGCATGACCGTGCCCCTCCTTCCAAACGGATTGATTTGTTCAGCCGGATCAACCGGCTACAAACGCACAAACAGTTCTGCACTTACTTTGCCACCCTCGGTACGAAGCTGTCAAAATAGGCAGAACTGCGGGCAAAAGCACTTTAAATTTTGCAGATTTTCGACTTGGTTCCTGCAAGATTTCGGCTATATTATAAGCGTTTCAAGTTGCATTTTCAATATGATTTTCGGTAATCTTGCCAAATCCGATGGGGAAGATTTAGCGAGGTTTCCAAATTATTTTATTCAAACTGCCCATGGTACTTTTAATTTTTTAAGCTTTGCATTGGCGCGGGAATCCGGCCGCCGCGATGGATAAATTTGGCAGGCGAATACCGGTTGACTTCCATGACGGGGCCGCCCCCCAATAGGCCGCCAAAATTGAGCTCGTCGCCTGCCGTTTTCCCGATCGCAGGGATCAGACGCACGGCGGTTGTCTTGGAGTTGACCATGCCGATGGCCGCTTCATCCGCGATAATGGCGGAGATCACTTCGGCAGGGGTATCGCCGGGAATAGCGATCATGTCCAAGCCGACAGAGCAAACCGCCGTCATGGCCTCAAGCTTGACCAGGGAGAGCGCGCCGCAGCGGGCCGCATCGATCATACCGGCGTCCTCGGTCACAGGGATAAACGCGCCGGACAAGCCGCCCACGTGGGAAGAAGCCATGATGCCGCCCTTTTTCACAGCGTCGTTCAGAAGCGCCAACGCCGCGGTTGTGCCATGGGCGCCGCAGCTTTCCAGGCCCATTTCCTCCAGGATGTGTGCAACCGAGTCGCCCACCGCCGGCGTTGGGGCAAGGGATAGGTCGACAATGCCAAAGGGGACAAACAGGCGGCGGGAGGCCTCCTGTGCAACCAGCTGGCCCATGCGGGTAATTTTGAAGGCAGTCTTTTTTACGATGTCTGCCACGCCGGAAAGGTCGCAGTCGCCGGCTTTGGCCAGCGCAGCGCGCACCACGCCGGGGCCGGAAACACCGACGTTAATGACGCAGTCCGGTTCACCGGGGCCGTGGAAGGCGCCGGCCATAAAGGGATTGTCCTCCGGGGCGTTGCAGAATACCACCAGCTTGGCTGCGCCGATGCAGTCATGGTCCGCTGTGCGCTCGGCTGTTTCCCGGATGATGGCGCCCATTTTTTCCACAGCATCCATATTGATGCCCGCTTTGGTGGTGCCGATATTGACTGAGGAACAGACAAATTCAGTCTCTGCGAGCGCCTCTGGAATGCTGGTCATCAAAGCATAGTCGCCAGGGCCAAACCCTTTGTGTACCAGGGCAGAATAACCGCCGATAAAGTTGACCCCGGTGGTTTTTGCAGCACGGTCGAGCGCTTTTGCAAAATGCACGGGACTGCTTCCGGGGCAGGCGGCGGCCAACATGGCGATCGGCGTGACGGAAATGCGCTTATGGATGATCGGGATCCCGTATTCCTTGCTGATGTCCTCGCCGGTTTTGACCAGGTTCCCGGCATAGCGGCAGATCTTATCATAGATTTTGTCACAAGCGGCTGTGACGTTGCTGTCGGCGCAGTCCAAGAGGGAAATCCCCATCGTGATGGTGCGCACATCGAGATTTTCATTGTCGATCATATTGATCGTTTCGAGAATATCATGGGAATTGAGCATGTTTGGGAATCACTCCTTATTCTTTCTCAAAAGGCGTATGATCATGAATCCGATTTAAAAAACATCAGGTTTGAAAACCGATATATTTAGTAAAAAGTAAAATGCCCGATGCTGGTCAAATCCGATGCATGGAATTGAAAATATCCTCGTGCATGACATGGATGGTCAAGCCCATCCCTTCCCCAATCGCGGTGAGCGCATCCACCAGATCCTGGAACGGGATCGAACACTTGGAAATGTCCACCATCATAATCATGGCAAACAAGTCTTGCAGGATGGACTGGGTCACTTCCACAACGTTGACATTATTTTCTGCGCAGATGGAGGAAACACGGGCCAGAATGCCCACCATATCCTTTCCAATTACAGTGATAACTGCACGCATTGCTGATAACCTCCTCATTGATTTTTATGATCCGTCTTTAAGAAATGCTCCGGTGCATAAAATCGCCCGGATAATACAAATTCCAGTCCTCATTATGAACGGAAAAAAATCTTCTGTCAAGAAAGGCGGTTTGTCTTTTTTGCGAGGAGCGTATGAGTGCAGGAAAGGGGCCAAAGGGGTACATCCATGGATGGAAAGCGGGGCAAAACAAATCGAAACATTGAACAGAATATCTGGTAAAACTGCGTAAAATCTAACGCTGTAGCAACTTTTTTGTGCAACCCTTGGGGAATCTGTTTAAAATCGGCGGCGTTTTCCAGCGGCAAAATGGGAAGGATTCATCTATAAATAAGGCCGGTTCTATGATAGACTGAATACAAATAAAAGGCGGATGATTCTGCTTAGTGAACATAAAGATAAGAATATCGTTTAGAAAGTGAGTTGGACAATGAAATATCGGTACCTATCTGACTGCCATACCCATAGCGATTGTTCCCCGGATGCTTCCGACCCGACCATGATGCTATGTGAATGCGCCTGCCGGTTGGGGCTTTATGCCTTGACCATCACAGACCACTGTGAATGTAATGTTTACAGGGAAGAGGAATATGACCGTTCTGTCCGGCAATCGTATTTTGAGGCACGGAAAGCCTCGGCTGTTTTCCATGGCCGGCTGCATGTGCGCGCCGGTATAGAGCTTGGGCAACCCATGCAAAACATAGAAGCGGCGGAGGACATCCTCGATGCCTGCGATTTTGACTTTACGCTTGCCTCCGTGCATAATGTGCAAGGGATGCCGGATTTTTATGAGCTGGACTACAGCCAGGTCGATCTTACCAAGACGCTGCATCAGTATTTCGATGAGATTCTAGAAACCATCGAGTGGGGGAAGTTTGATTCCCTTGCGCATTTGACATACCCTTGGCGGTATATTGTTGGCGAACATGGTTTGGCTATCGACGACGTGCAGTTATCGGGGCGGATTGACGAGGTCTTAACAGCGCTGATTAAGAATGGAAAGGCGCTGGAGGTCAACACGAGCGGCCTGCGCCAAAAGCTGGGGGAGACCATGCCGAATTTGCAAATTGTGAAGCGGTATTATGAGTTGGGAGGCAAACTGGTGACGCTGGGTTCAGACGCACACCGTTGGCCGGATGTCGGCGCCGGGATGGAAGAGGGCATGAAGCTTATCCGCCAAGCTGGATTCACCCATTTTGCCCTGTATTCCCATCATGAGCCGAAGCTCCTTCCAATCGAATGAGTACATTTTCAGGGGGCCCTTCCCAATTTTGGGGAGGGCCCCTTGTTGATAAATATGGTTTCGATCCCGTTCGTCGGTTTCATCACGATGAAAACGATATACAACGCAATTCCCATTTATGGCTTATTTTTGGATTGGATATTTTCATTGGTTGGCAATTGTTGTATACTATAATTTAATATCCAACTTTTGAAACACAGGAAGGTCTTATTCCTTAGCCCTTCCCAATAAATAACCGGAGGAGTGAATCTTATGGATCGTCTATTGGAATTGTTAAGCCAGAACGCCCGCTTGACCACCCGCCAGCTGGCCACGATGCTGGACCGCCCGGAGTCGGAAATCTGTAATCAGATCGACGCCTATGAGAAGGCGGGAATCATCCGCGGCTATCAGACGTTGATTAACTGGGAACGCGCAGATGCCAACAAGGCATTTGCCTTGATCGAGCTGCGCGTTACACCGAAGCGCGACCGCGGGTTCGATGAGATTGCGCAGAAAATTATGCAGTTTGAAGAGGTGGACAGCGTCTATCTGATGTCCGGCGGATTTGACCTGGCTGTGATGGTGCATGGGGACACGATGCAGCAGATCGCCATGTTTGTGGCCCGCCGCCTGTCCCTGCTTGATTCTGTGCTTTCCACTGCCACCCATTTTATCCTGACGCGTTATAAGGATGGTGGGGTCGTTCTCAAGACCGAGGACGAAAACGATGAGAGAAGGAGTGTGCTCTGTGATTGACTATAGCACCGTGCTCAACCAAAAGGTGCAGGCGATCAAGCCATCCGGTATCCGCCGTTTCTTCGATATTGCCAATGAAATGGACAATGTGATTTCCCTCTCGATTGGAGAACCGGATTTCACAACGCCGTGGCATGTCCGCGAAGAGGGAATCCGCTCTTTGGAGGACGGGAAAACGTGGTATTCTCCAAACCGTGGCTTTATCGAACTGCGCCAGGAAATTTCGCGCTGGCTGAAGCGCCACTATCATGTGAATTATAATGACAAAGAGGAAATTTTAGTGACAGTGGGTGGCTCGGAGGCGATTGACCTCTGCCTGCGCTCCCTCATCAGCCCGGGAGACGAGGTCTTGATTCCGGAGCCGTCCTTTGTGTGTTATGTGCCGCTGACAGAAATGGCGGGCGGCGTACCGGTTGTTTTAGAGACAAAGGCTGAGGATCGTTTCCGCATCACGCCGGAAGCCCTGCGTGCCAAGATCACCCCGAAGACAAAGCTGCTGATTCTGCCCTATCCGAATAACCCCACGGGCGCAGTCATGCGCCGTGAACATTTGGAGGCGATTGCGGAGGTTGTCCGGGAAAATGATCTGATGGTGCTTTCCGATGAGATCTACAGTGCATTGACCTACGGAGATACCAACCATGTCACCTTCAGCGCGATTGACGGTATGTGGGAGCGGACCATTGTGGTGAATGGGTTCTCCAAAGCATTTGCCATGACGGGCTGGCGTTTGGGTTATGCGGTTGGCCCGGCGCAGATCATCAAGGCGATGACGAAACTGCATCAGTACGGCATCATGAGCGCGCCGACAACGGCACAGTATGCCGCCATTGAAGCGTTGAAAAATGGCGATGAGGACATCGTCTATATGCGCGAACAATACGACATGCGCCGCCGCCTGGTCGTGGACGGCTTCAACTCCATGGGCTTAACATGCTTCGAACCGGAAGGGGCATTCTATGTATTCCCATGCATCAAAAAGACAGGGCTTACTTCAGAGGAATTCTGCGAAAGATTGCTGTATGAGGAGCGCGTCGCGGTGGTCCCGGGGTCGGCGTTTGGAGACTGCGGCGAAGGCTTTGTGCGCGTCTCCTATTCCTATTCCATCAAACATATCACCGAAGCGCTTTCACGTATTGAGCACTTCATCAAACAGTTTGAGTCTTGAGTAGCGCTGTGGTTCCATTGAAGCAAAAGGGACAGGTTTGCCTTTCCGCTTGTAAGACCTATGCGTTTGAAGAGGTCCACGCAGCCCTGCGGGAGCAATTGGACGCGCTGCATGTGGAGGAGCTTTTGTTTCCCGGATGCCGCGTGGTCATAAAGCCCAACCTGGTGATCCGTTCCAAACCGGAAGAGGGTGTGATCACCCATCCGGCCGTGGTGGCAGCTGTGGCGGTGGAGCTTTTGGAGCGCGGCGCAGGGCATGTGACCGTGGCAGAAAGCCCCGGAGGGCCTTATACGCCGCCGCTTCTGCGAGCGATCTACGAGGCAGGCGGATATACGGAGCTGGCCCAAACATATGGATTTTCCTTGAATTTTGATTGTTCCTATGGATCGCTCGAGGCGCCGCAGGGCCAGCGCTGTAAGCGGTTTGACGTCATCCAGCCGGTTTTGGAGGCGGATCTCCTGGTGGACATCGCTAAGCTAAAAACACATGGAATGATGGGGTTGAGCGCGGCGGTCAAGAATTTGTTCGGCTGCGTCCCCGGTTTGATGAAACCGGAGCTGCACTGCCGTTTCCCGGAGCGTGAGGCGTTCGGGGAGATGGTAGCAGACCTGTGTTGCGCCTTGAAGCCCGCGCTCTGTGTGGTGGATGGCATCGTGGGGATGGAGGGTAACGGCCCCACCGGCGGGAAACCGCGGCTTGTGGGCGCATTGGCCGCTTCGCGGGATCCGTTTGCGCTGGATATGGTTTGCGCGTCGTTAGTCCATCAGAACCCCGTGCATGTGCCTTATCTCCGCGCGGGGATGAAGCGTGGCGTGTGCCCGGAGAGCTTGGACGAGCTTTCCCTTTGGGGCGTGCCGGTACAATCGTTGGCAGTTTCCGACTTTATTCAACCGGAATCGTGCAGTGTGAATTTTTTGGATTGGCTTCCGAAGTTTTTACGCCCTTTGGCGGAAAAGGTGGCCACGCCGGTTCCGAAGATCCAGACGAATCACTGTGTCGGATGCGGAAAATGTGCGGAAAGCTGCCCGCAGCACACAATCCGGATCGCCGGCGGCCACGCCGTGATCGACTACCGGAAATGCATCCGGTGCTACTGCTGTCATGAAATGTGTCCGAAGCACGTGATCGACATCAAGCGCTTCCGGCTATTTCGCTTTTGACACAAATACAGAAGATACAAAACATGGGGATTGCTGTGCCGCGCATGGCGGTCCCGATTTTATTGTGGGGGATGGTCATGCGGATCAAGGCGTATGCAAAAATCAACCTGGCGTTGGACATCACAGGTAGGCGGGAAGACGGCTACCACCTCTTGGACATGGTGATGCACACGATTTCCCTATGCGACATCCTCACCCTGCGGCAGGGGGGCGATGGGCTTTCCGTGACCTGCGGGCGGACGGATGTGCCGTGCGGAGAGGAAAACACGGTATACCGTGCCGCGGAGGCGTTCTTCCGGGAGATCGGGCAGCGGCCGAATCTTTCGATCGAGATCGAAAAGCGGATTCCCTCCCAGGCGGGTTTGGCCGGTGGAAGCGCAGATGCGGCCGCTGCTCTGCATGCGCTCAATCGGATGTACCGCGCGGAATTGCCGCTCGAAACGCTTTGTGAAATCGGCCTTACGGTTGGTGCGGATGTACCCTTCTGCGTGTGGGGCGGTTGCGCGCGCGTTCAGGGGATTGGAGAGCGGCTAGAGCGCGCCCCGTTGCTTCCGGGCGGCTGGTTAGTGGTCTGTAAGCCGCCGGTCGGGGTCAATACAAAGGAGGCGTACCGGTTGGCGGACGCCCAGGGAGGAAGCTCCGCGTCGCGCCATACAGCCAAGGTGCTGGAAGCGCTCTCGCGGGGAAACCTTGCGGAGGTCGGCGCATCCTTGGGAAACGCCTTTGAAGATATCTTACAGCTGCCGGAGGTCGAAACCATCAAGGCCGGGATGCGCGGGTGCGGTGCGCAAGGGGCCTGCATGACCGGGAGCGGCTCGGCGGTCTATGGGCTGTTCGATCGGGAAGAACCGGCAGTAGCATGTAAGGAGCGGCTACAAGGCCGGTACCCAGAGACCTTTGTCTGCTGGCCGGTGTCTGTGCCCATGGATTTCTTGGAATAGGACAGGGACCCGGAAAGCGCGTGCTTCCTGCAAGGCAGTGCATAGGAATTTTTATAGAGCATACAAAATCCCCCATACAAAACGGTATGGGGGATTTAAATTTTCTTTTACGATCAGGCAATCGCCAGAACAAAGGACAGCACAAAATTGAGAATCCAAATAGCAGCACCGATCACGAGGCCGATGATACCGGTGACGAAACCTGCCGAGGCCAGCCCTTTTGCGGTGCTCTGTTTGCCGACCCTGCCGGTGGAAATGGCAATGATGCCGAGAATCACGCCAATCAAGGGAATAAACAGGGACGTAAGGATGCTGAGGATGCCCGTCACAAGGGAAATGGTCGCCTTGTTGGTGGGGTTATGTACCGCTACTGGGACGGGAGCGGGTGTGGGGGATTCCTTTGCGAAGGAATCTGCTGCGGTTGCCCCTGTGGGAATCGGTGCTTGCGTCGCAGGAATCTCTTGCGAGAGAAGCCGCACAAGGGTTTGCACCCGGCTGTTCAGTTCGCTTTTCGGCAGCGCGCCGTAAAAACCGGTTACGCCGTGCTCGCCAAAGGATTTGATCCAGGCTTCCAAATGCACGTTTCCCTGCCCGTACTGCAATTTGATGAACTGGGGAGCGGAGACGGCCCCCACCCCTTTTTTCCACACAGTTTCGCCCTTATAGACCGTCTGACGAAACCCTTCCTTCGTGAGAAAATCTTCCGCAATGAATTTGATCAGATCGTCCGGCTTGTTGATGGTGTAATCTGCAATATATCTGGACATGTTCTTCCTCCTTCATTTCTTTGTTTGCATCATAACGGAACATCGGGATTTTGTCAAACTGTTTAGGGACATATTTCCCGTTTCTTTGGAAGGCGATGTATAATTTCAAAAATATGGGGCAATACTCCCGGCATCCAACAGAAAGAGGGACTTGCCATGAAAGTGTTCGAAAAGTCGATCTGCCTTGCAATGATATTGGCCGTGCTGTTTTCCTTCACCGGGTTTGCAGCGCAGTGCGAGGATATTCCGGAGCACGTCCTGCGCCTGCATGTCCTGGCAAACTCCGATTCGCAGGAGGACCAAACGTTAAAATTGCAGGTGCGCGACCGCATTTTGCAGGAGAGCGCGGGGATGCTCGACGGGGTGCGCAACAAGGAAGAGGCTGAACAGCGCATCCGGGAAACGCTCCCGGCGTTGCAGCGCGCCGCCGAAGACGAAATCGAACAGCGCGGCTATACCTATCCGGTTACCGTGGAGCTGGAACAAACCTACTTCCCCACCAGAGAATATGAGCAGGTGACCCTGCCTGCCGGCACCTATGAGGCCCTTCGGGTGTGCATCGGCGCGGCAGAGGGGCACAACTGGTGGTGTGTGATCTTCCCGCCGATGTGCCTTCCGGCGGCAGAAGAGCCGCAGAAGCTTGCAGATGTGCTGGACGCCCAACAGCTTCAGATTGTGGAGGGGCAGAACCGGTATGTGATTAAATTTAAAGCGTTGGAATATTATGAACAGATCAAAGCGTGGCTGGCTGGTTTGTGAGAGCCATATGAAGGAGAAGGAACTCGGTGATGGGTTCCTTTTTTCATATTTCAAATTATTTGCTGCCGGGAACACCGTATAATGGGAAGGAACGAACGATCGGAGGGGTTCATTTTGCTACATTTACTTCTTGGCCGTGCGGGAAGCGGAAAAACGGTACGCCTGCGCAATCTGCTCAAGGAAACGCCGGTGGAACAGCAGCCGGTTTTGCTGGTCCCAGAGCAGGGGTCCTTCCAAAATGAACGCGCGATGCTGCGCCTATTGGGGCCGAAGGAAGCCCAGCGGGTTTGGGTCTTTAGCTTTTCGCGCCTCGCGGATTTTGCTTTCCGCCGGTTTGGAGGGGCGGCTGGCCGGCGCTTGGACGACGGCGGCCGCAGCATCTTTATGAGCCTGGCACTCGAGCAGGTGAAGGACCAGTTGGACTTCTACCGCAAGAGTGCGGAGGATGCGGAGCTGGTCCGGCTGCTGTTGGCACAGGAGGCGGAACTCAAGATGTGTGGCATCCGGCCGTCCGATCTTTTGGAGGCGGTGGAAACGCCGTCGGACCAGCCGTTGTCCAGCACTTTGCAGCAGAAGGCCCGGGAGCTTTCCTTGATTTTGGAGGCTTACGATGCGCTGGTAGCGCAGAGCTACGTGGACCCGCTGGACGACCTGACGCGGCTGAAAGCGCTTTTGGAGCAACATACCCTTTTTAAAGGCTGCGTGGTAGCGCTCGACTCCTTCCAAAGCTTTACGGTGCAGGAATACCAGATCATCGCCGCCATGCTGGAACAGGCGGACGAGGTGTATGTATCCCTCTGTACGGACCGGCTGGACGACCCCGAGCGCGGCATGGGATTGTTTTCCCTGGTACGCCATACGGGGAATACCCTCATCCGGATGGCCAAGGAGCGCGGGGTGCGTGTTGCTGCGCCGGAGGTGTTGGAGCCGGGGAAACGGTTTCACGCCAAGGGCCTTTCTGCTTTGGAGGCGGGCTCTTTTCGGACGGCCCACGGCGCCCCGCAGCCTGCGCAGGGGGTGACCCTCTATGAAGCGAAGGACCTATACGACGAGGCAGAGACCGCTGCGGCTGCGATCCGGCATCTGGTGATGGAAAATGGCTACCGCTACCGGGATTTTGCCGTGATCGCCCGCACGCCGGACCAATACCGGGGGATATTGGATGTGGCTTTGGAGCATCGGGACATCCCCTACTTTATGGATAAGCCCCAGGCGGTGGATGCGGAGCCCCTGATGCGGTTGGTGCTTTCTGCATTTCAGGTGGTGCGCTCCGGGTTTGCCTCTGGCGATGTGTTTGCCTACTTGAAGACGGGTTTGGCCGGCTTTTCCACGGAACAGATTTCCGCGTTGGAAAATTATACCTACTTATGGAATCTGTCCGGCCGGAAGTGGAAAGAAGCATGGGCGGACCATCCACGTGGATTTGTGGAGGAATGGAAGGAGCGGGACCGCGAGCAGCTGGAAGCGCTGAATGAGAGCCGCAGTGCGGTGGTAGAGCCTTTATCCCGGTTTGCCCAGCGGGTGGCGGAGGCCGACGGCGAAGAGATGGCGTTGGCGGTGTACCGCCTGTTGGAGGACGTCCAGGCGGCGGAACATCTAAAAGAATTGGCGGCACGGCTGGCGGCGGACGGAAGGCCGGAGCTGGCGGAACGGCAGCTGCGCCTGTGGGATGTGCTGATGGCGATCCTCGACCAGAGCGCCCTGGTGCTCAAGGGATGCCGTCTGCGCCACACGCGGTATGCAGAGCTCCTGCGTCTGGTGATCTTGGCGAACGACATTGCCAGCATTCCGGAGGGCCTGGACGAAGTGACTGTCGGCGCTGCGGACCGTATCCGCGCGGAGGAACCGAAGGTAGTCTTCCTGTTAGGGGCAGCGCAGGGCGATTTCCCGCTCTCTCCCAGCTCCCATTGTGTGTTCAGCGATGGGGAACGCCGGGAGTTGATCGCGCTCGGCCTGCCGCTGAACGATACGCTGGAGGGCGTTGCCGTGCAGGAACGCTTCCTTGCCTATGCTGCAATGAGCGCCGCTTCGGAGCGATTGTACATCAGCTTTGCCGCGGCCGGCCCGGAGGGCGAGCCAAAGCGCGCCTCTGCGATTGTCACGGAGACACTGTCCATTTTGCAGGGGGTCCCTGTTTACACCCCGTACAGCCTGCCGCAGACTTGGACGGCAAACGCCGCGCAGCCCGCCTTTGCGCTGGCCGCACAGCAATGGCAGCGGAATACGCCGCTTTCCGCAACGATGAAGCAGCTCTTTGCGGAGCGGCCCGGCTATGCGGCGCGCACCGCTGCGGTGGACCGAGCGGCCCGGAAAGGTGCTGCCGGTTTCCAGGACGAGGAGAAAGCGCGGAAGCTCTTTGGCGCAAATATGCATGTATCCGCAACGCAAATTGAGACATTTTACCTCTGCCGGTTTCAATACTTTTGCCGTTATGGGCTGCGCGCCAAGGAGCGCCGCACCGCGGAGATGGATGCATTGGAATACGGGAGCCTGATGCACTACCTTTTGGAGCACATCTTCCGCGAGACGGGCGCGCAGGAATTGCACGCCATGGGCCAACAGGATCTCAAAGCGGAGATCGACCGCCTGTTGGAGCAATATATGGAGACGCATCTCGGCGGATCGCGCAATAAGTCGCCGCGTTTTGCGTATCTGTTTGCACGGCTGTCCGAGTCCGCGCTGGTGATCATTGCGCACATAGCGGAGGAACTCTGCCAGAGCGAATTTGCGCCCGTGGACTTCGAGCTGCCTGTCGGCGAGGACGGGGTGCCCGCTCTGTCGATCCCCCTGCCGGACGGCGGGCGGGTGTCCATCGACGGGAAGGTGGACCGCGTGGACCTGCTCCAACGGGACGGGGTCCAGTATTTGCGCGTGGTGGATTACAAGACCGGCAAGAAGGAATTCAAGCTGTCGGATGTGATCTATGGCGTCAACATGCAAATGCTCATCTATTTGGCGACCTTGAGCGAAAACGCGGAAGCGCGCTATGGCGGCAATCTGGCGCCGGCGGGGATTCTTTATGTGCCCGCATCAAGGCCCACCCTTTCCGTGGCGCGCGGCACGTCAAAGGAAAAGGTGCGGCAGGAAGAAACCAAAAAGCTGCGCATGAACGGCCTGTTGATCGACGACCCAGACATTCTCCACGCGATGGAACCCGACGGCGCGGGGACATACATCCCGGTGACCATCAAAAACGGCGCTCCCGCCCGGCGCGACAGCGTGGTGTCGCCGGGGGAGATGGACGCCATCTTGCGCCGGGTGAAGGATTTGGCCGCATCCATGGCAGAAGAGCTGCACCGGGGCCGCGTGGCGGCGGTCCCGCTCAAGGGCGATACGGACGCCTGCCAGTGGTGCCCGTATTTTGCGGTCTGCGGCAGGGAACAGGAGGACGCCGCGCGGCAGATGGGCAAATGGGACCGCAACGCGGCCCTAGCGGAATTGACAAGGAAGGGGGAGCATACAGATGGGACGGAATTGGACGCCAGGCCAACGGGACGCGATTGAAGCGCGCGGAGGGACGCTGCTGGTTTCCGCCGCTGCCGGTTCGGGCAAGACGGCGGTCCTGGTGCAGCGCGTGATCGAGCGATTGACCGACGAGCGCCATCCGACGGATGCGGACCGCCTTTTGGTGGTCACGTTTACGAAGGCCGCGGCTGCGGAAATGCGGGACCGGATCGCCGCCCAGATCGCCCTGCTGTTGGAAGAAGACCCGTATAACGTGCGTTTGCAGCGTCAGCAGATCCTGTTGGCGCGGGCACAGATCAGCACCATCCACAGCTTTTGCAGCGAACTGGTGCGGGAGAATTTTTATAAGCTCGGCGTGTCGCCGGATTTTCGCATCTTGGACGACGCGGAAATGACGCTGCTTCGCAACGATGCGATGGCGCAGGTGCTGGATGAATATTATGCCCTTTCAGACCCGTCGTTTTTGGAGCTGGTGGACGCCTTTTCCGCTGGGCGTGACGATGCGCGGATTGTCTCAACAGTGGAGACCCTCTATGAATTTGTGCGTTCCCACCCATTCCCGGAGCGGTGGCTGCGCGAAAAGGCCGCCCTCTACCGGGAAGAGCTCCCCGCATCCCAGACCATTTGGGGGGAGACGGCGCTCCGCTATGCGTCGGACGCGGTGGCGTATGCCATCGCCTTGACACAGAACGCGCTGTCCCTGATGCGGCAGGATGAGGCGATCGAAAAGGCCTATCACGATGCGTATGCGTCGGACTTGGCCGGTTTGCTGGACTTGCAGGCGCGCATCGCACAAAAGGATTGGAATGGGCTTGCCTTTGCGTGCGGGGATTTTACCTATGAGAAGCTGAAGCCCCTGCGCGGCTATGGGGACGACCCTTTGAAAAATAAGCTGACGGCTTCCCGCAAAGAGGTCAAGGCCACGGTGGAAAAGCTGGCCGGCCTGTTTCAGGAGAGCGAGCTGGAATGTGCGGCGGACATTGCGCGCCTGGCCCCGCTGGTGGCCAAGCTCTTCGAGGTGACGGTCCGCTTTGGCGAGACGCTCGACCGCTTGAAGCAGGAACGCCGCGCCGCCGATTTTGGCGATTTGGAGCACTGGGCGCTGAAGCTTCTTGTCCGCGACACGCCGGAGGGGGCTGTCCGCACCCCGGAGGCGGAGGAGCTGGCCGCGCGGTTTGATGAGATCATGGTGGACGAGTACCAGGACACCAACGAGGCGCAGGACATGATTTTCCGCGCGGTGTCGCGGGAAGAATCGAACCTGTTTTTTGTGGGGGATGTCAAGCAGAGCATCTACAGCTTCCGGCAGGCCATGCCGCAGATTTTCCTGCGCCGCCGCGCGGCCTATCCGCCCTACGACCGCACGCGGGATGTGTACCCGGCCAGCATTGCGCTGGACCGGAACTTCCGGAGCCGCGCAGGGGTCACCGGGGCGGTCAACTTTGTCTTTCGCCAGTTGATGAGCGTCCAGACGGGCGACCTCGATTACGGGGAGGGGGAGGAGCTGATTCCGGGCGCGTCCTATCCCCCCAGCGCGGAGCCCGACACCCAGCTCGACATCATCGACCTCTCCAAAGGGGACGAGGAAGAGATGGTCCGCGTCGAGAGCCGCCACATTGCGGAGCGCATCCACCGCATGATGGCGGAGGGCCTGCTGGTCACGGAGGATGGGGTGCAGCGCCCCGGCGGTTACCACGACTTCTGCATTTTGCTGCGCAGTGCAAACCGGTACGCAAAGGAGTATGCCAAGGAGCTGCAGCGCCTCGGCGTTCCCGCATGGGCGGATACGGGCGGGGGCTTTTTTGCCGCGCCGGAGGTGGCTGTGGCGGTGTCGTTGCTGCGGGTGATCGACAACCCGATGCAGGACATCCCGCTGTTGTCCGTATTGATGAGCCCCATCTATGGGTTTACCCCGGACGATCTGGCGGACATCCGCATCCGGGAGCGCAAAGAGCCGCTCTACATCGCCCTGGTGCGGGCGGCGCAGGAGGGCGACGGGCGGGCAACGCAGGTTTTGCGGGACATCGAGGAGTACCGTGCTCTGGCCGCCACCCTTCCTTCAGATCGGCTGATCAATCTGGTGTACGAGAAAAGCGGATATCCGGATCTGGTGCAGGCGATGGCAAACGGCGAACTCCGGCTGGCAAATTTGCGCCTGCTGTTGGAGTATGCCAAGAAATACGAGGGTTCCGGCTTCAACGGGCTGTCCGGCTTTGTGCGGATGTTGGACCGCTTGGAACAGCAGGATGCCGACCTCGCCTCAGCCTCCACAGTGGGCGGGGCCGAAGTGGTGCAGATTATGAGCATCCATCGCAGCAAGGGGCTGGAATTCCCGGTCTGTATCTTGGCGGGCTGCTCCCGGCGGTTTAACAAGGAGCGCGGGGACGTTCTGCTGCATCCGGAACTGGGATTCGGCGTGAAACTGCGCGACCCGGAGACCGGCGCGCGGGTGACAACCTTGCCCAGGGAGGCCGCCGCATTGGAGATCGACCGCGGGGAGATGAGCGAGGAATTGCGCGTCCTGTATGTGGCGATGACGCGCGCAAAAGAAAAGCTGCTGCTTGTGACCACGGTGAAAGATGCGGAGAAGACGCTGGGAAAGCTGGCCTCCCGTCTGACCGAAGAGCCGCGCCTACAGCCCTATGTGGTGCGGAGCGCTTCCTGTATCTCCGACTGGCTGCTCCTGTGTGCGATGCGCCATCCGGATGGAGGAACGCTGCGCGAGATGGCGGCGGCGCTGCCGGGCGTCACGGTTTCCTGCGATACCCCCTGGGCGATTCGGATCGTTTCTCCCCCCGCCGCGGAAGAGCAGGGGCAGCCAGAAGCGGAGGCCCCGGCAATGCCCGACCAGGCGCTGCTCCTCCAATTGAGAAGCGAACTGGATTTTGTATATCCCTACGCCGGTTTACGTGGCGTGCCGACCAAGGTGGCGGCCAGCGATCTGGCGGCGGAACCGTTTTCTTTCCAGTATGCCGCCACAGCGCGCCCCGCTTTTTTGAGCAAGCAGGGGTTGACTCCTGCAGAGCGCGGCACAGCGCTGCACCAGTACATGCAGTTCTGCGACTATGAGACGGCGCGCACGCAGCCAGAGCGCGAGTGTGAGCGCTTGGTGAAGCAGGGGTTCCTTTCCCGCGAGGAGGGCGACGCGGTGGAGATGAACCGGGTACAGGCGTTTTTTGCCTCACCCCTGGCGCAAAGGATCCTGCATGCGAAGCAAGTCCTCCGCGAGTACCGCTTTACCGTGGAGATTCCCTCCGGAGAAGTGCAGCCCGGCCTGCCGGAAACGCTCGCAGGGGAGCCGGTGGTGATGCAGGGCGCGGTGGACTGTGCATTTGAGGAGGACGGTAGCCTGGTTATCGTGGATTTTAAAACCGACCACACTAAGGACGAAGCCGCCCTGTGGGAGCGCTACCGGGCACAGTTGGCCCTTTATCGCCGGGCGCTCGCGGTCTGCACCGGCCTGCCGGTCAAGGAATGCCTGCTGTACTCGTTTTATCTGAACCGCGAAATCCGTGGGGAAGGGATGGGTTGATGTGCGTCCATCTTTTGAAAAATTGTCCTTGACAAACGCTGGGCTAGATGGTAAAGTTAGTAGGTAAAACAAAGCGGGGCTTTGCCCACACCTGTGTGGTTCCGTCCGTCATGGGTCAATACGTACACAGAGCAATCTGTGAAATGGGGTATTGATGCGCGAGCGGAAGGATTCTGCCCGCGCTTTTTGTTGCATTCATAAATAACGTGATTTGGAGGTGCTTAACCATTAGCAACAAGGAACTACAGATCAACGAAGAAATTCGTGACAGAGAAGTGCGTGTCATCGGTTCGGACGGCAACCAGCTTGGGATTATGCCCACCGCGAAGGCGTTGGAGATGGCGTTCGGACAAAATTTGGACCTTGTAAAAATTGCGCCGCAGGCGACGCCTCCGGTTTGCAAAATTATCGACTACGGAAAGTACCGTTTTGAACAGACGAAGCGCGAGAAGGAAGCAAGAAAGAACCAGCGTGTCGTCGAGATCAAGGAAATCCGCCTGTCCCTCAATATCGACACCCACGACTTTGAGACGAAGGTTGGCCATGCCACCCGATTCTTGAAGGAAGGCAATAAGGTCAAGGTTTCCATCCGCTTCCGCGGCCGTGAGATGGGGCATCCTGAGCAGGGCCACGAGATCATGCGGCGCTTTGCAGAGGCGCTCAGCGAGCTTGCCAATGTGGAGAAACCGGCGAAGCTGGAAGGACGCAACATGCTGATGTTCCTTGCATCCAAACCCGCTAAATAATCATTATTAAGGAGGAGCATATCATGCCCAAGATTAAAACACACAGCGGCGCGAAAAAGCGCTTCAAGCTTTCTAAGAATGGAAAGGTCATCCGCGCCCACGCCAATAAATCCCACATCCTGAACAAGAAGACCACCAAGCGCAAGAGAGGCCTGCGTCAGACCACTGTGGCGGACAAGACGAATGTACGCCAGGTGAAGCGCCTGGTGCCTTATAAATAATCGAGGCAGCGTTTCGTTTCCGATCAAAACTATAACCATTACTGGAGGTATATAAAATGGCACGTGTAAAAGGCGCGTTGATGACACGCAAGAGAAGAAAAAAGACTTTGAAGCTGGCGAAGGGCTATTTTGGTGCAAAGAGCAAGCACTTTAAGATGGCGAAACAGGCCGTCATGAAATCCGGCAACTATGCATACATCGGCCGCAAGCAGAGAAAGAGAGATTTCCGCCGCCTGTGGATCACCCGGATTTCCGCCGCCTGCCGCATGAACGACATCAGCTACTCGGTGTTCATGAACGGGCTGAAGAAGGCAAATATCGCGCTCAACCGCAAGATGCTCGCTGAGATCGCTGTGAGCGATGAGGCTGCATTCAAGGCGCTGGTTGAGAAGGCAAAAGCCGCAAGATAAAAAAGCTGGAATTGCGCCCGGAAGAGATGCCGGGCGCAACTTTTCGTTATGGGTGAAAATGATGCCGGAAGTGATTACAAGCCGAAAAAATGAATGGGTGCGCCATGCCGCAAAGCTCGCCTCCTCCGCGGAATTCCGGCGGAGCGAGGGCCTTTTTATAATCGAGGGGGCCCGTTTGTGTGCGGACGCTGCGGACAGCGGCATTGCAGTCCGGACGCTGTTCTATACCGAACAGGCAGCGCAGCGGTATGCCTCGTATTTGGAGCGGGTGGTCCCCCGGGCCGCGCGTGCGTATCTGCTGGCGCCGCATGTGGCGGAATTGCTGGCGGAGACCAAGACGACGCAGGGGGTTTTCTGCGTGTGTGAAAAGCGCCCTGGGACGGTGGGGCTGGAGGGGCTTTCCCCCCAAGGACACCTCTTGGCGGTCGAAAATTTGCAGGACCCCGGCAATTTAGGGGCGGTCCTGCGCACGGCAGAGGCATTGGGGCTTTCCGGCGTGCTGCTGGCGGGAAACTGCTGCGATGTGTATAGTCCGAAGGTGCTCCGCGCCAGTATGGGGGCGGTGTTCCGCCTTCCGTTCCGCTCGGTGGAGCGCCTGGCGGATGCGGCGCCAACGCTCCGGCAGACCGGCTTTGCGCTGTATGCTGCTGTGCCAGATCGGACGGCAAAGCGGGTTACGGAGCTCTCCTTTGAAAAGCCCTCCATCATTGCGGTGGGCAACGAAGGGAACGGGTTGGAAGCGGAGACAGTGGCCGCGTGCGGACAAGCGGTGACGATCCCCATGCGGGGGCGCGCGGAGTCGCTCAATGCGGCGGCCTCCGCAGCCATTCTGATGTGGGAACTGATGCGGGATTGAGAGGAGGAGAACAGGATGGAGTTGGACCGGCGTGCCTATTGGATCTGGCTGCAACATGCCCTGCAAGCGGGCAGCAGCAAGCCGCGCCACATCCTGGAATCCTTTGGCAGCATCGAGGATTTTTACCGTGCGGGCCCGCAGGAGTGGGGCCTGCTGGGGATTTTTACACAGCGCGAGCTTTCCGCAATGCGGGAATATCCCCTACAGGAGGCACAGGCCCAACTCGCCCATTGTGCGCAGATGGGGCAGACGGTTCTCACGCCGGAGGACGGGGAATATCCCTTCCTTCTGCGGCAGATTCATAACCCTCCGGCTGTATTGTATGTACAGGGAGAACTTCCGGATTTTGCGGAAGTCCCCGCCATCTCCATTGTGGGGACGCGGAAAGCGACGCTGGTGGGGAAGCGGGTTGCACACAGCTTGGGGTATGGGCTTGCCAAGGGCGGCGCCGTGGTCGTCAGCGGCGGTGCGCTGGGCATCGACACAGCTGCCCACAAGGGCGCGCTGCTTGCGGGAGGAAAGACGGTCTGCGTGCTCGGCTGCGGGATCGATTATCCGTATTTAGCCGCGAATACCTCTTTGCGGGAGGCGATTTCACATAGCGGCGCCCTGCTTTCGGAGTATCCGCCGGGGACACCGGCGCTTCGCAATCATTTCCCCATCCGCAACCGGCTGATTTCCGGACTGTCCGTCGGGACGGTGGTGGTGGAGGCTGCGGAAAAGAGCGGGTCTTTGCTCACCGCGAACAATGCGATCCATCAAAACCGCGACGTCTTTGCCGTGCCCGGCTTGGTCGGGAGCCGTATGTCCCAAGGTCCCAACAACCTTTTGCGCGAGGGAATGAAGGCGGTCAGCTGTGCAAATGACATTTTGGAGGAATATCTTTTCCGCTTTCCAGGAAAAATCCACTTGGAGGAATCGGCGGAAAGTGTTATGCTGATAAAGGCCGCACCGCAGGAGCAGAAACCCACACCGGCCTGCCGAAAAGTGCCGGAGGGCCTTTCAGACGACGCCTCTGCGCTGTTCCAGGCGCTTTCCAGAGAGCCGCGTGCCTTGGCTGAGCTTTGCTCGGAGGCAGGGGTTCCGGCGGCACGCGCCCTTCCAGCGCTTACGGAACTGGAGCTGATGGGTTGCATCCAGGGGTATTCGGGGAGAAGATACGCCTTAAAACATTCTTAGGCTTTATGAAAGCCCGTCCAAATGTCTTGTGGACAGGTTTTCACAAAGTCTAAAGGACTTTGCCATTTTTGGAGATCAACATTGATTTGTAAAACATAGATATATAGGAACGTTGTTGTGCGGGAAGATGGAGTTCCCGCAGCGGTACGGCGGCTGTGCCGTACGAGATGAAAGAGGTGGATAGATAGATGTCGAAATTGGTAATTGTGGAGTCGCCCGCAAAGGCGAAGACCATTAAGAAATATTTGGGCCCTGGATACGATGTGATTGCCTCGATGGGGCATGTGCGCGATTTGCCGGAAAACCGGTTGAGCGTGGATATCAAGAAGGATTTTAAACCGAAGTACGAGATCATCAAAGGCAAAGAAAAATTGGTGGAGGAACTGAAGGAAAAGGCAGAAAAGAGCGATTATGTATTCCTGGCAACGGACCCGGACCGCGAAGGGGAGGCCATCTCTTGGCATTTGGCCTATTTGCTGGACCTCAATACGGAGGACGACAACCGGGTGACGTTCAATGAGATTACAAAAACCGGCGTGACAAACGGGATGGAGCATCCCCGCAGCATCGATATGGATTTGGTCAATGCGCAGCAGGCGCGGAGGATTCTCGACCGGCTGGTGGGCTATAAGCTCAGCCCGTTCCTGTCCCAGAAGATCCGCCGGGGGCTTTCGGGCGGCCGCGTGCAGTCCGTGGCGGTCCGCCTGGTGGTGGACCGTGAGGAAGAGATCCGCAAGTTTGTCCCAAAGGAATATTGGACGATCGATGTGAAGATGATCCCCAAGGGGTCCCGCAAAGCGTTCCCCGCAACATTCTATGGCGACGAGAATGGGAAAATCGAGATTGAGAACAAGGAACAGGCGGATCAAATCCTTGCGGAACTGGAGGGCGCCGAATATAAGATCTCGAAGCTCAAAAAGGGCACGCGCCGCAAATCCCCTGCGCCGCCGTTTATCACCTCCACCCTGCAGCAGGAGGCCTCGCGCCGCCTGGGGTTCCAGGCGCGCCGGACGATGAAGGCTGCGCAGGAGCTGTACGAGGGCGTTGAAATCGAGGGGATGGGCGCGGTCGGTCTCATTACTTACATGAGAACGGACTCCTTGCGCCTGTCGGAGGATGCGCTCAAAGACGCCGCCGACTACATTTTGGAGCGCTGGGGGAAGAAGTATTTGCCGGATACCCCCCGCCACTTTAAGACAAAGAAAAACGCCCAGGACGGGCACGAGGCCATCCGGCCGACGATGCCCAGCCTTTCGCCCGATCAGGTGAAAGACAGCCTGAGTTCGGACCAATATAAACTCTATAAGCTGATCTGGGAGCGTTTCATCGCCTGCCAGATGGCAAACTGCCTCCAGAGCACGACGCAGGCGGAGATTTCGGCCAAGAATTATATCTTCAAGGCGTCCGGCTATACTGTCACCTTCGACGGATTTACCGTGCTTTACGAAGAGAAGAAGGACGAAGACTCCGAGAGCGGCGGGGCGCTGCCGCCCCTCGAGAAGGATATGCCGCTGCGCTGCAAGGAGATCGCAGGCAACCAGCATTTCACGCAGCCGCCCGCCCGCTATACGGAGGCGTCGCTCATCAAGGCGTTGGAGGAAAACGGCATCGGCCGTCCGTCCACCTATGCCACCACGATTTCAACCATCACGGGGCGCGAATATGTGGTCCGCGATGGCAAGGCGCTCAAGCCGACCGAGCTGGGGGAAGTGATCACCAAGCTGATGAAAGAGCGGTTCCCGAAGATCGTCAATGTCAAATTCACCGCACAGGTGGAAGAGGAGCTGGACGAGGTACAGAGCGGGAAGGTCGATTGGGTGGAGACGCTGCACGACTTCTATGGCGATTTCGAGAAGACTTTGAAAAAGGCCAAGGAGGAGATGCAGGGGGTCAAGATCCAACTGAAAGAGGATGAGACCGACATCATCTGCGAAAAGTGCGGCCGCAAGATGGTCGTCAAAATGGGCCGCTACGGGAAATTCATTGCCTGCCCCGGATACCCGGAGTGCAAGAATGTGAAAAAGCTGGTGCAGGAGACCGGTGCAGAGTGCCCCAAATGCGGCGGCAAGGTGATTGTGAAGAAGTCCAAGAAGGGGCGCATCTTCTATGGATGCGCGGAATATCCCAACTGCGACTTCATCTCCTGGGATGAGCCCAGCATGGAGAAATGCCCGCGCTGCGGGAAGACCCTCTTAAAGAAAAAAGGGAAACATCCCAAGTACTATTGCGTTACGCCGGACTGCGGCTATGAGCGCGTGGAAAATCCGGATGAGGAAAATAAGGACGAAGCATAAAAGGAGACGCCGATGAAGATACGAGTGATCGGGGCTGGATTGGCCGGCTGTGAAGCGGCATGGCAGATTGCACAGGCCGGTGTGCAGGCGGAGCTCTGGGAGATGAAACCGCAGAAGTATTCCCCCGCGCACCACAGCCCGGACTTTGCAGAGCTGATTTGTTCCAACTCCCTCAAGGCGGCGCGTGTGGACAGCGCGGCCGGCCTGCTCAAAGAGGAAATGCGGCGGCTCGGTTCCCTGCTGATGCAATGCGCGGATCAATGCCGTGTCCCCGCGGGCGGAGCGCTCGCCGTAGACCGGCACGCCTTTTCCGCGGCGGTGACCAAGGCAATTCGGGAGCATCCGCAGATCGAAGTGCACAGCGGGGAGATTACGGAAATCCCTACGGACGGCGTCAGCGTGATCGCCACCGGCCCGCTGACCTCAGACGCGCTGGCGGAGAAGATCGCCGCCCTTTGCGGCGGGAGTTTGAGCTTCTTCGATGCAGCCGCCCCGATTGTCACAGCGGAGAGCCTCGGACGGGACCGCATTTTTGCCGCGTCCCGCTATGGAAAGGGAGAGGACGACGCGTACTTAAATTGCCCGATGAACAAGGAGGAGTACGAGCGGTTCTATGAGGCGCTGGTCCACGCCGAGCGCGCGCCGGTCCACGACTTTGATGTGGCGGACCCCAAGGTCTACGAGGGCTGTATGCCCATAGAGGTGATGGCGCAGCGCGGACCGGACACCATCCGCTTTGGCCCGCTCAAGCCGGTCGGCCTGCGCGACCCGGCGACCGGGCACCGGCCCTGGGCGGTCGTGCAGCTCCGGCGCGAAGACCGGGAGGGGACGCTCTACAATCTCGTCGGGTTCCAGACGAACCTCAAATTCGGCGAGCAGAAACGCGTCTTTGGCCTGATCCCGGGCTTGGAGCAGGCGGATTTTGTGCGCTACGGAGTGATGCACCGCAACACTTTTTTGAATTCGCCAAAGGTGCTGAACAGCGATTTCAGCTTGCGCGCGCGTCCGGATTTGTTTTTTGCGGGCCAGATCACGGGCGTGGAGGGCTATATGGAGTCCGCCGCGAGTGGAATCCTGGCGGGGAAGAACGCCCTTCGCAGGTTGCAGGGAAAAGAGACCCTTACGCTGCCGCCGGAGACGATGATTGGCGCGCTGAGCCGCTATGTACAAAACGGCGGCGAGGGCGATTTCCAGCCCATGGGCGCAAACTTTGGCGTTATGCCGCCCGTGGTTCCGCATATCCGGGACAAGCGTTCCCGCTATGCGGCCTTTTCCGAACGCTCTTTACAAACGTTAGACGAGTTTCTTAAAAATACATAGAAGATCAGAAATCCAAAGTAGCCGCACTGCGGCGGGGAGGTATCGCGATGAAAATTATTGTGGACGCTTTTGGCGGGGACAATGCACCCCTGGAAATTTTGAAAGGATGTGCCGAGGCGGTAAAGGAGCTGGACATCGACATCCTGCTGACCGGCAGCGAGGCGGAGATCCGGCGTGTGGCAAAGGAGAATGACATCTCCCTGGATCGCATGGAGATTGCGGACACACCGGATGTCCTCACGATGGAGGATCATGCGGGGGCTGTTTTGAAGGAGAAGTCCAACAGCTCCATGGCCCTGGGCCTGAAGTTGCTTGCAGAGGGCAAGGGCGACGGCTTCCTCTCCGGCGGCAATTCCGGCGCACTGGTGGTCGGTACAACGATGATCGTCAAGCGCATCAAAAACATCAAGCGCGTGGCGTTTGCCCCGATTCTACCGAAGAAAAAGGGCTTTTTTATGCTCATTGACAGCGGCGCAAACGTCGACTGTAAGCCCGAAATGCTGCGCCAGTTCGGTGTGATGGGGTCGATCTATATGGAAAAGGTGATGAATGTTTCCAGGCCGCGCGTGGGATTGGCCAATATCGGCACGGAAGAGCACAAGGGCGGCGAGCTACAGCAAGAAGCCTATATTTTGTTAAAAGAAGCGGGGCTACATTTTATCGGAAATGTAGAGGCGCGGGAGATCCCTGAAGATGCGGCCGATGTGGTCGTGGCAGATGGCTTTACCGGTAACATGCTGCTCAAGATGTATGAAGGCGTGTCGATCGCCATGATGCAGATGTTCAAAGAGGTTTTCTTTAAAAATTGGAAGAACAAGCTGGCAGCGTCCATGCTTTTGAAAGATATCAAGGAGCTCAAGAAGACGATGGACTACAACGAATACGGCGGGGCGCCGATCATGGGCGCGGCAAAGCCGGTGTTCAAGACCCACGGAAGTGCGAAGGCGAAAACGGTAAAAAATGCACTCCGCTTGACCAAGTCCTATATCGCCGGAAATGTTGTGGATGAAATCGCCGCTGCTGTGGCAGTCTATAAGGAGAGCCAGGCAAAGGAGAAGCAGGCGGATTAATGGCAGGAGGCCGAAAAATGGACTATCGAGAATTTGAAGAAAAGCTAGGGCACCATTTTCACAACAAAAAATACCTCATCACCGCATTGACCCATTCCTCCTATGCAAACGAAGCAAAGGGCAAGGAAGAGAGCAACGAGCGCCTGGAGTTTTTGGGCGATTCGGTGCTCGGGTTTGTGGTTGCGGATTATCTGTTTAAAAATTACACGCAATTTCCCGAGGGGGATCTCACCAAAAACCGCGCTGCCCTGGTGTGCGAAAAGGCATGCTGCGGCTTTGCGAAGCAGATCGACCTGGGGAATTATCTGCGGTTGAGCCACGGCGAGCAGAATTCCGGCGGGCGCACCCGCTCGTCCATTTTGGCGGATGCGTTTGAGGCGGTGATCGCCGCCATTTACCTGGACGCCGGTATGGAGGAAGCGCGCAAGTTTATCCTCCGCTTTGTCCTGCCCATGCTGAAGGCGCACAAGCCCAAGGCGTTTAAAGACTATAAGACCGCCCTGCAGGAGATCATCCAGCAAAACCCGGAGGAGCATTTGGAGTATGTGCTCACGGGAGAGAGCGGGCCGGACCACGACAAGCATTTTACCGTGGAGGTCCACCTCAACAGCAATGTGATCGGCAAGGGAGGCGGCCGCAGCAAGAAGGAAGCGGAGCAGCAGGCGGCGCGCGAGGCGTTGGAGCTGATGGGCTATTGAGACACGCCAATGTTGCCCTGTTTGTGCCCCACAACGGCTGCCCGCACCAATGCAGCTTTTGCAACCAGAGAAGCATCACCGGGCAGCAGACCCAGCCGGCGCCGGACGATGTGCGTGCAGCGGCCCTTACCGCCATGCGGAGCATCCCCTGTGCAGGACAGGCGGAGATCGCCTTCTTTGGCGGGAGCTTTACGGCGATTGAGCGGGGCTATATGGTTTCCCTTTTGGAAGCGGCGGCGCCGTTTGTCCAAGAAGGCCGCTTTTCCGGGATTCGGGTTTCTACCCGGCCCGATGCGGTCGGTGATGATATCCTTACACTGCTCAAGAAATACGGCGTGACCTCGATCGAGCTGGGCGCACAGAGCATGGACGACCGCGTCCTCGCCATAAACGGGCGGGGGCATACGGCGGCGCAGGTGGAGGATGCGGCTAGGCGCATCCATGCACAGGGCTTTTCCCTGGGCTTGCAGATGATGACCGGTCTTTACGGCGACACGCCCGCAGGCGCGGAATATACCGCGCGCAGGCTTGCGGCCTTAGAGCCCGATACGGTGCGCATCTATCCAACCATCGTGATGCGCGGCACCGAACTGGAAGAAAAATATCGCTCGGGGGCCTATCGCCCGATGGCCTTGGAGGACGCCGTGGAGCTTTGCTCCCGCTTGTTGGCGTTTTTTGGGAGCCGCGGCATCCGCGTGATCCGTTTGGGGCTGCACAGCACGCCGGAGTTGGAGCGCGGCCGCGTAGCAGGGCCCTGGCACCCGGCGTTCCGGGAGCTCTGCGAGAGTAAGCGGATGTTCCTCCGTTTGATGGAAATATTGGAAGGCAATCAAGTTTCAAAAGGAACGATTGAAATCAAAGTGAATCCAAAAATGCAATCGAAAGTGATTGGGCAAAAGCGGGCGAACCTTGATCGCCTGCGGGAGAGAGGGTATTCGGCCCGCGTGACGGCGGACGATACGCTGCCGGAGCATACAGTTACCATTGCCGCTTTGGAGAAGGATGTGACAGCTTGCTTTTAAAATCGTTGGAAATACAGGGGTTTAAAACGTTCCCGGATAAGACGACCCTCAAGTTTGACCGCGGGATTACAGCCGTGGTGGGGCCGAACGGAAGCGGCAAGAGCAATATCAGCGACGCGGTGCGTTGGGTGCTGGGGGAGCAGTCCACCCGGACGCTGCGCTGTACCCGCATGGAGGATGTCATCTTCAACGGCACGCCGGCCCGCAAGCCCCAGGGATATGCAGAGGTCACCCTCACCATTGACAATTCCGACCGGCGGCTGGATTTTGACGGCGACACGGTGGCGATCACGCGCCGGTATTACCGTTCCGGAGACAGCGAATACCTCATCAACAAAGTGGCGGTCCGCCTGCGGGACATCAACGAGCTGTTCATGGATACCGGCCTGGGCCGCGACGGATATTCGATCATCGGGCAGGGCAAGATCGACAGCATTGTCGGCGCGCGCAGCGAGGACCGGCGGGAGATCTTTGAGGAAGCGGCGGGGATTTCCCGCTTCCGCTACCGGAAAGAGGAATCCGAGCGCCGCCTGAGCCAAGCGGAGGAGAATCTGCTGCGCCTGCGGGACATCCTTTCCGAACTGGAAGACCGCGTCGGCCCCCTGAAGGAACAGGCGGAGAAGGCGCAGCAATACTTGGAGTTCGCTTCCGAAAAGCGCACCTTGGAAATTGGCCTGTGGCTGAACACCCTCGAGCGCTCCGGCCATGTCCTGCGGGAGCACGATGATCGCATCGTCATAGCAAAGAACCACTACGACGAGTTGGAAGAGCAGCTGGCGGCGATTGAACAGCAGATTGAGGACAATTTTGCGCAGGCGAACGCATGCACGGCAAAGGTGGACGAGGCGCGCCAGGAAGCAGCCCGCATGGAGGAAGCTGCTGTGGCCAAAGATGGCGAAGGGTCCGTCCTTGCGAACGACATCCTACATAATCGGGAGAACATCGCCCGCATTGAGCGGGAAATCGAGCAGTCCAACCAATCCGGAAAGGATATGGACGAAGAAATCGCGCAGAAGAAGGCGGAAATCGAGGAAAAAGCGGCGTTTATTGCGGAGAAGGAAGCGGAAAGCGCCGCGTGCACCAAGCGCCTGGAGGAACTGCGCCAGGGCATGGGGGAGACGGCGGCGCAAATCGACCGTTATTCCCGCCAGATTGACGAATTGTCTACGGAATCCACCCAGGAAAAGCTGGCCTCCATGACCGCCGCATCGACCATCTCGGAAATCCAACTGCGGATGCAGACAGTGGAACAGACGTTGGCGGAAAAGCGGGAGCGCGCAGAAACGTTAAAACAGAGCGATGCGGACTTTGCCAAGATGCTGGCCGATACGGAAAGCCGCATCCAGGCGCTTTCCAACACGGTCAAAGGATATGAGATGCGGCTGAATTCCCGCCGCCAGCGCGCGGAAGCCGCCAAGCAGCAGAGTGAAAAGCTCCATCTGGACGCCAATGAGTGCGCCCGCCGGGCCCGGCTGTTGGAGGATCTGGAGCGCAATCTGGAGGGCTTTTCCCAAAGCGTCAAGCTGGTGATGAAAGAGGCCAAGCACGGGACGCTTCCGGGGATACACGGGCCGGTTTCCCGCCTGATCAAAGTCCCGCGCGAATATGCGGTGGCGATTGAGACGGCCTTGGGCCCGGCCATGCAGAACATCGTGGTCGGCAGCGAGCAGGATGCAAAGCGCGCCATTGGCTTTTTGAAGCAGCGCGACGGCGGCCGGGCGACGTTCCTGCCGTTGTCGAATATCCGGGGGAATGTGTTGAACGAGCCGGGATTGGAGGAATGCCCGGGCGTGGTCGGCATCGCCGGGAAGCTCTGCACCTGTGACGAGCAGTACAACGGGATCCTGCATTCCCTTTTGGGGCGCATCGTTGTGGCGGAGGATCTGGACGCCGCGACAGCGGTCGCCCGGCGGTACCGCTACCGGTTCCGCATCGTCACCTTGGACGGCCAGGTGGTCAATGCGGGCGGTTCGTTGACGGGCGGTTCCTTGGCGCGCAATTCCGGGTTGCTGAGTCGCGCTTCGGAGATCGAGCGCATCCGGGCGCAGGCGGATCAGCTCCGCGAACAGGCGGAACAGGCGGCCACAGCCCTGCGCGCTGCCAACGAAGAAGCCAGTGCAGCGGAAGCCGCTCTAACCGGTGCGAAGGGCGAATTGGCGACGGCGCAGGAGGAACGCATCCGGATCGAAGCGGAGCACAACCGCGCCAAAGCGGACCGGCAGACCATCGCGGCTGACATCGCCGCCTTGGAACAGGAGAGCGCCGTTGCAGCCGGGCGTCTGGAAGAACAGCGCGCCATCCAGAAGCAGGCCGAGCAGAAGCTGGGGGAGGCAACGCTTCAGATTTCCGTTTTGCAGGGAAAGATGAACGAGATCCGTTCCGGCCGCAGCGAACAGAATCAGCTCTCGGACACGCTGTCCAATCAATTGCAGGAGCTGCGCATCGAGAGTCTCTCCGCGCAGAAGGATATCGAATCTTTGCGGGCAACAATTGCGGACATCGAGCGCCGGAAAGAGGACCGCGCTGGGCATGTTGCAGGGCTGCGCCAGGAGATGAGGCGCGTGCAGGATTCCATCGTATCGTTGCAAACGCGCATCGAGGCGCTCAAGGAAGAGGCGGCGTCCCTGCGGGAACAGGCAAAGGCGTCCACCGCGCGGATCGAGGAGCTCAATGCCCAGCGGATGGCCTTTGAAAAGAAGTCCGCGGAATTGCGGGCCAAGGAGCGGGAGCAATCCAGCGCGCGGGAGAATGTGGGCCATGAGCTGGCGCGCCTGGAAGAGCGCAAAGCCAGCCTGCAAAAGGAATACGATGAAATTATCAGCCGCTTGTGGGAAGAATACGAACTGACCCGGCGCGAGGCCGAGGAGGTCGCCGCCCCCATCGAGGACGTGGGGCAGTCCCAGAAGCGCTTAAACGAACTAAAGGGCAAGATCAAGGCATTGGGAACGGTCAATGTGGCGGCCGTAGAGGAATACAAAGAGGTCAGCGAACGGTATGCATTTATGAACGCACAGGTGGCCGATGTTGAGCAGAGCCGCGACGAGCTGAAGCGCTTGATCGGCGACCTCACCCGCCAGATGCGCGAGCTCTTTATTGAGCGTTTTAAGCAGATCAATACGAATTTTCTACAGACCTTTCAGGAACTGTTTGGGGGTGGGACGGCAAACCTCTCCCTGACCGACCCGGAGGATATTCTCCATTCGGGCATCGAGATTTCGGTCCAGCCGCCGGGCAAGATCGTCACCCATTTGGAATTGCTTTCCGGTGGCGAAAAGGCATTGGTGGCCATTGCGCTGTATTTTGCCATTATGAAGGTCAGCCCGCCGCCGTTCTGCATGTTGGACGAGATCGAGGCCGCTCTGGACGACGTCAACGTCGACCGCTTTGCGGCATATCTGCGGCGTATGACCAACAACACACAATTTATTGTCATCACCCATCGCCGCGGCAGCATGGAAGAGGCGGACGTCCTGTACGGCGTCACCATGCAGGATGAGGGCGTTTCCAAGCTTTTGGAGCTGCGGGCAAGTGAAATCGAACAAAAACTGGGGATGGATGCCGCAAAATAGGCGGCTTCGATCTTTGGAATATTTCAAATAGGCAGGTGTCAACCACATGGGTTTGTTTTCGAAAATTAAAGAAGGATTGAAAAAGACCAGGGAGAGCTTCAGCGCTTCGCTGGACAATATGCTCGGTTCCTATACGGAAATCGACGAGTCCCTCTTTGAGCAGTTGGAAGAGCTGCTCGTCATGGCGGATACGGGCGTCCCGACCGCCGAGCGCATTTGCGAAGAGGTGAAAAAGCGCGTAAAGGCGCAGCGGGTTACCGACCCGACCCAGATCTTTGAGATGCTGCGGGAGACGGTGGCGGAGATGATCGCCGGCGATGAGGAGCTGCATGTCCGCACAAAGCCCTCGATCATCCTGGTGATCGGCGTGAACGGCGTGGGAAAGACCACCACCATTGGAAAGATCGCTTCCCGCCTGCGCCAGGAGAGGAAGAAAGTCCTGCTGGCAGCGGCGGATACCTTCCGTGCAGCGGCGATTGAGCAGTTGGAGGTCTGGGCGGAACGCAGCGGCAGTGAGATCGTGAAACATCCCGAGGGTTCCGACCCCGCCTCCGTTGTATACGATGCGATTGCGGCGGCCAAGTCGCGCGGCACCGATGTGGTGATCTGCGATACGGCGGGACGCCTCCACAATAAGAAAAACCTGATGGATGAGTTGGCGAAAATCAACCGCATCATCGACCGCGAGTTGCCCGATGCGGACAAGGAAGTCCTGCTGGTGCTGGACGCCACAACGGGGCAGAACGCTGTCAACCAGGCGCGCGAGTTCCAGAACGTTGCAAACCTGACCGGCATCGTGCTCACAAAGCTGGACGGCACAGCGCGTGGCGGCGTCGTTTTGGCGATCCGCGAAGAATTGAAACTGCCGGTGAAGTTCATCGGCGTGGGCGAGCAGGTGGACGATTTGCAGCCCTTTGATGCGAAGGCGTTTTCGGAGGCGCTGTTTACACGATAAGGAGGACGCTTGTGAAATATGTGATGGCAACGCACAACCCCAACAAACTGTTGGAATTGCAGCGCATTTTGGAGCCGCTGCACATAGAAGTGACAACGGCGGATCTACAGGAAGTCGAGGAGACCGGGACGACCTTTGCGGAAAATGCCTATCTCAAGGCCAAGGCCGCCTGCGAGCAGACCGGCCTGCCGGCTGTGGCGGACGATTCCGGCTTGGTGGTGGACGCCCTGAACGGGGCCCCCGGCGTCTACTCTGCGCGCTATGCAGGGCCGGACGCCACAGATGCGCAGCGGATGGACAAACTGCTGCACGAGCTGGACGGCGTTCCGGCAGAACAGCGCACCGCGCGGTTTGTCAGCGCCATCTGTGTGGTTTACCCCGATGGGGAGCGCATGGATGTGGAAGGCGTCTGTGAAGGGAGCGTGGCGTTTGCGCCGCGCGGCCATGATGGATTCGGATATGACCCGATCTTTTTGGTGGGCGAAAAAACATATGCGGAGCTGACCCCGGCGGAAAAGGATGCGGTCAGCCACCGCGGAAAGGCGCTGCGGGAACTCGCGGCCCGCTTGGAGGAACGGCATGGGAACTGAGGTGCAGATCCGTGAAGCGACCCACGGGGATTTGGATCGGGTTGTGGAATTGTACGACGCGATCTGCGACTATTTGGACGCAACGTTCAACTATCCCGGCTGGACGCGCGGGGAATATCCTGCGCGTTGGACGGCAGAGCAAGCGTTGGCCAACGGGGAGCTCTATGTCTGTGCCGATGGAGAAGCGTTGCTCGGGACATGCATCCTCAACGGGGTACAGCCGGAGGGTTACCGGGACATTCCCTGGCAAGAGGGGATTTCCCCGGCGGAGGTTTTGGTGGTGCACACGCTTGCCGTGCATCCTGACCACCTGCGGGAGGGCGTTTCCGGGCATCTGCTGCGGTTCGCCGAACAATACGCCCAAGGGCATGGAAAGCGCAGCATCCGCTTGGACGTCTATGAACGGAATGTCCCCGGCGTACGCCTCTATGAACGGCATGGCTACCATGTTGCGGGAAAAACCGATCTGCATTTGGGCGACAATGGCCCACAAATTTCCCGTTGTTACGAAAAGATCATCGATAAAGGAGAAAGACTATGCTGACCAGTAAACAACGCGCATATCTGCGCTCGCTTGCCGTGGATTTGGATACGATCGTCATGGTGGGGAAATCCGGCATGAGCCCGGAGCTGACCAAACAGGCGGACGACGCGCTGACGGCGCGGGAGCTCATCAAGGGGAAGGTCTTGGAAACCGCGCCGCTTTCTTCTCGTGAGGCGGCGGAACAGATTGCGGCAGACGTACAGGCCGATGTGGTGCAGGTGATCGGCTCCAAATTCGTTTTGTACCGTAAAAATGAAAAGGAACCGAAAATCACTCTTCCCAAACCGGCAAAAAAGTAATAAAATAGTGAGGAATAGAGCAGCATGAACCGGATTGCGATCTTTGGCGGCACGTTTAATCCCATCCACAATGGCCATCTGCACATTGCACAGCAGTTTCAAAAGCAGCTGCGTGCGCAGCGCGTGCTGTTTATTCCCACGTTTGTGCCTCCGCATAAGCGGGCCCCGGACCTGGCGCCCGCGGAAGACCGGCTGGAAATGTGCCGTCTGGCGTGCGAAGGAACCCCGTTTGAGGTGAGCGATCTGGAGATCCGCAGGGGCGGCCCGAGCTACACGGCGGAGACGCTCCTGGCTTTAAAGCGCGAATACCCGGACGCGGAGCTCTGCTTTCTCACCGGGGAGGACATGTTTCTGACGCTGGAAACGTGGTACAAGCCGGATGTAATCTATTCGTTGGCAACCATCTGTGCGGCGCCGCGCAGCACGGACGGGTTGGAGAAGCTTCGCGCATATGCGGAGAAACTTGCGCGGCATGGAGCGAAGGTCATTTTGCAAAACATCGACTATTTGCCGGTTTCCTCCACCATGGTGCGCGAGGCGGTGCGCCAGGACCGGGCGATTGATGCGCTGGTGCCTGCAAAGGTGGCGCGTTATATCAGGGAAAACGGCCTGTACCATTGAAACTGAATCAAAAAAGGAAGCGGTAAAATGAGCCATAAGGATTATAAAGCGGTCATCAAACCGTTTTTGAGCGAGAAGCGTTACCGTCATTCTCTGGCTGTGGCGGAGGAAGCCGTGCATCTGGCCAAAAAATATGGGGCGGATGAGGAGAAAGCCTACACAGCGGGAATCCTGCACGACATCATGAAGGATATGCCGCCGGAGGAACAGCTGAAGCGGATGACGCGGTACGACATCGTGCTCACAGAGGTGGAGCGCAGCGGCCAAAAGCTGTGGCATGCGATGCTGGGGGCCGCCTATGTGGAACAGGAACTGCACATCGAGGACCAGGACATTTTAAACGCCATCCGCTACCACACGACCGGACGCGCCCACATGACGCTTTTGGAAAAGGTACTGTTTGTGGCTGATTTTACCTCTTCCGACCGGGACTATCCCGGCGTGGAGGAGATTCGCAAGGCTGCTCGGAAGAGCCTTTTGGCGGCCATGCTTTCCGGCATGACCTATACCATCCAGGACTTGGCTGAGCGCCGCTTAGCGATTCATCCGGATACCATCGCCGCGTACAACGAAGCGGTGTTGGAGGACCGGGCCATTTAATTTCCAAACAAAGGGGAGAAGACAATGACATCATTGGAACTGGCCAAGGAAGCCGTTCAGATACTGGATAAGAAAAAAGGAATGGATCTCAAGCTCATCGGAATCCGCGATATTTCCGTGCTGGCGGACTATTTTGTCATTGCCACCGGTACAAGCAGTACGCACGTCAAGGCGCTGGCGGATGAAGTGGAATTCCAGCTCAAAGAGCGGCATTCGATTGCAACGGAGCACACCGAGGGTTACCGTTCCAATTCCTGGATTCTATTAGACTACGGCAATGTGATTGTACATGTCTTTACGGAGGAATCCCGCGCATTCTACGATTTGGACCGCCTGTGGCAGGACGGCGAAACCGTGGACATCACAGAAATCCTGAAGGCAAACGAAGAATAATTTTTGGGAGCGAAACAGATCATGAACAAATATGACCATAAGCCAATTGAAAAGAAGTGGCAGGATAAGTGGGAAGAAGCGGGTGTTTTTCACGCCTCCAACACGGACATGCACAAGCCGAAGTATTATGCGCTGGTCGAATTCCCGTATCCGTCCGGCCAGGGGCTCCACGTGGGGCATCCCCGTTCCTATACGGCGCTGGACATCGTGGCGCGGAAACGCCGCTTGCAGGGCTATAATGTCCTGTATCCGATCGGCTGGGACGCGTTTGGCCTGCCGACGGAGAACTATGCCATCAAGAACCATGTGCATCCGGCCATCGTAACAGAAAAGAACATTGCGCGCTTTAAGCAACAGCTCCAGTCGCTGGGCATTTCGTTTGACTGGTCCCGCGAGATCAATACGACGGACCCGGACTATTACAAATGGACGCAGTGGATTTTCCTTCAGCTCTTTAAACACGGGCTGGCTTATAAAAAGGAGATGTCCGTCAACTGGTGCACCTCCTGTAAATGCGTGCTTGCCAACGAAGAGGTCGTGGAGGGCGTCTGCGAACGCTGCGGCAGCGAAGTGGTGCACAAGGTCAAGTCCCAGTGGATGCTGAAGATCACCGAATACGCCCAGCGCCTGATCGACGATCTGGAGCTGGTGGATTACCCGGAGCGCGTCAAGGCGCAGCAGCGCAATTGGATCGGCCGCTCTACGGGCGCGGAGGTGGATTTCTCCACCACAACGGGGGACAAGCTCACCATCTATACCACCCGCCCGGACACGCTCTATGGAGCGACGTATATGGTCATTTCCCCGGAGCACCCGATGATTGAGAAGTGGGCGGACCGGATTCAGAATATGGATGAGGTGCGCGCGTACCAGGCAGAGGCGGCGAAGAAGTCCGACTTTGAGCGCACCGAGGTTGCCAAAGAGAAGACCGGCGTCCGTTTGGACGGCGTCATGGCGATCAACCCGGTCAATGAAAAGGAGATCCCGATCTTTATCTCCGACTATGTGCTCGTTTCCTATGGCACGGGCGCGATCATGGCTGTGCCGGGACACGATACCCGCGACTGGGATTTTGCCAAGAAATTTGGCCTGCCGATCATCGAGGTGGTCAAGGGCGGCGACGTGGAAAAGGAAGCCTTCACGGACTGCGCCACCGGCATCATGGTTAATTCCGGTATCCTGGACGGCCTGACCGTCGAAGAGGCCAAGAAAAAGATCATTGCATTTTTGGAGGAAAAGGGCATTGGCCATGCAAAGGTCAACTTCAAGTTGCGCGACTGGGTTTTCTCCCGCCAGCGCTATTGGGGCGAGCCCATCCCGATTGTATATTGTGAGAAGTGCGGCTATGTGCCGCTGCCGGAGAGCGAGCTCCCGCTGCGCCTGCCGGATGTAAAATCCTATGAGCCGACGGACAACGGCGAATCCCCGCTGGCCCATATGACGGACTGGGTGAACACAACCTGTCCGCATTGCGGCGGCCCGGCCAAGCGCGAGACGGACACCATGCCGCAGTGGGCGGGTTCTTCCTGGTACTTCCTGCGCTATATGGACCCGCACAACGATCAGGCGCTGGCCAGCCCGGAGGCGCTGAAGTATTGGTCGCCGGTGGATTGGTACAACGGCGGCATGGAACATACGACGCTGCACCTGCTGTACAGCCGGTTCTGGCATAAGTTCCTCTATGACATCCATGTGGTCCCGACGCCGGAGCCGTATGCAAAGCGCACCAGCCACGGCATGATCCTCGGCGAAAACGGCGAGAAGATGAGCAAGAGCCGCGGCAACGTGGTCAACCCGGACGACATTGTCAACGAATACGGCGCGGACACCATGCGCCTGTATGAGATGTTCATCGGCGACTTTGAGAAGGCAGCGCCGTGGAGCACCTCCAGCATCAAGGGATGCCGCCGGTTTGTCGAGCGCTATTGGAATTTGCAGGGGATCATCTGTGAGGATGAGGGCATCCGCGCAAAGCTGGAGACGCCCTTCCACAAGACCATCAAGAAGGTTACCGAGGACATCGAAAACCTGAAATTCAACACGGCGATTGCGGCGTTGATGACCTTACTCAATGACATTACTGCGGAAGGGTCCATCACTCGCGAGGAGCTGCGCATCTTTACGCTGTTGTTGAACCCGTTCGCACCGCATGTGACAGAAGAGGTCTGGAACGTGATGAACTTCGGCGGCATGGTTTGCGAGCAGGAATGGCCGTCCTACGACGAAGCAAAATGCACGGAAGACACGGTGGAAATTGCCGTACAGATCAACGGCAAGGTGCGTGCGCGCCTGCGCATTGCGGCGAACCTGGCAAAGGACGACGTGTTTGCAGCGGTCAAGGCGGACGAGAAAGTCGCTGCTGAGATTGCCGGAAAGAACATCGTCAAGGAAATCTATGTGCCGGGCAAGTTGGTCAACATTGTGGCAAAGGGTTAAGACTTCATATTTTATAAGGAATAAAGGACTATAAAAGGGGTTGTTCTATGTACAACATGGAATAACCCCTTATTATTTTATTGTAGATAGATGTGATATAAACAAAATAATTTAAATATACAATTATGTATTGACATATGGCGATGTTTTAATGTAAAATTTGAATAAACGTTACTATAAATATGGGAGCTAATGATGAAATACAAAAAATTTTTGCTATTTATAGGCGCTATTTTGATGGCGGTTCTTTTAATCATTTTAGCATCTCTTTTTGTTGGCAATCATGGCGATGATAGCAATTTTCCGGGATCGTCTTCAGTTCCGACGGTAATAGATAACTAATAAAATTGCATTTCTATTGGACAATGCTTTGTAGGAATTGCTGTTGCTCAAATAACGGGAGGACTTTTTTATGTTACAGAATATATTAAATTTGGTGATCTCGGTAGAAGCAATTGTTTTATTGGGCGCCGCGATTGTGCTTTTAATCAAGCTCATTGATAAAGTAAAATAGATAAATTGGGCGTCGGGTATTTCCCCGACGCCCAATTTATCTATACGGATGATTGAATTGCTATAGGACTGCTTTTTCAAAAATGAAAAATTTTATCCCAAGAAAAAGGGTATTGTATGACTAAGATCAATAACACCACCTGCGCTGCAAAGATCGCCGGGATGCCCCACATAAATTTCCGATGCTGGGTTTTGTGATGGATCAACCGCATGGCTGCATACATGCTCACGGAACCGCCCAGGGCGGAAACCCAAAGGAGCGTGGCCTCCGGCACGCGCCAGCGATGCCGCTGCGCCGCACGTTTGTCGTGGATGGTGAGTGCAATGCCGATCAAATTGATGGCGAGCAGATAGATCAAAAGGGTTTTCATGGATTTCCTCCTAAAAAAGCGCCGCACTGGGGGCAGTACCGGCTGTTTGCTTCCACATTGCAGCCGCAGTGCGGACAGCAGCGCCGGCCGCTTTGCCGCAGGAAGGATAACGCGGTTGGGTCCGCCTGTGCGTGGGGATCGCGCTCCAGACGGCGGCCTTCCTCCTTTGAGAGTGCATAGATCGAACCACAGCGCGGACATGTGAGAAAATATCGTTTTTGGAAGCGGAACAGCGGGACAAAAAAGAGCGTGAACTGGTGAAAGCTACAGGTGAGGACCGCTCGTACCATGCCGCAACAGGGCAGCATGCAGCTCCGTTCGCCAAGGTCGCGCATACCACTGACAACGCCAAATAGAAAAAACATCTGCTGCACCTCTTTCCAACCAAGCAAAATGCTATAGCTGTATCCTACATGATTTGCGCCTTTCTGTCAAACGCTTTGCAGTACAATGGGAGGCAGAGATGATGTGCTTTAGATGCGCTGTGCCGGCTTCTCCTTCCATCGTTCTATGCTCACATCTTCCTGTTGCCGTTCGCGGTTCCGAACCTTTAAGAGAAAGGATGAACAAGTTATGGTAATCAAGCTTTTCCACCGCCACAGCCTGCTGGTCTGCATTGGCCTTCTGGCAGGGGTTGTGGCGCTCTGTATGGCGGTTAACTTCTTTGGAAATCAGGAGGATGTTCCAGCACAGGCGCCCCTATTGCCGTCAAGCAGCTTTTCGGACGGGCAGGCGGATTCCTCTGTGCCGGAGATTCCCGTAGAACCCGCCTCAGAGGACGAGATGCGCGCGGTATGGGTGCCCTATATGAGCCTCGACATGAGCCAGGAAAGCGACCGGAGCGAAGCGGCCTTTCAACAGAAATTTGACGCCATTGTGGAAGAAGCAAAGCAGTGCGGGATGAACGCATTGGTGGTACATGTGCGCCCGTTTGGGGATGCGCTCTATCCATCCAACTATTTCCCGTGGTCGCACATCGTAGGGGGGACACAGGGGACGGACCCCGGCTATGACCCGTTGGAATATATGGTGGAGGCCACGCACAAGGCCGGGATGGAGTTCCACGCATGGATCAATCCCCTGCGCATCCAGTCCGGCGGCGATACTCCTTCTACTTTGGCGGCGGACAACAATTATACCGTCTGGCATCAGGATGCCAGCAGGGATGGCTGGACCGTCCAGACCGCGACCGGGAAGTATTATAACCCTGCCTACAGCGGCGTCCGGAAACTCATCGCGGATGGCGTGAAGGAAATAGTGGAAAACTATGCGGTGGACGGCATCCAGTTTGACGATTACTTTTATCCCTCCGAGGATCCTGCGTTTGACGAGGGCGCGTATAATGCCTATGTAGAGTCTGTTTCACGGAGCGGGAAACCGCTGGAATTGCTGGAATGGCGGCAAGCCAACATCAATGCGATGGTGTCGCTCACCTATAGCGAGATCAAAAGCGTGAATCCCGACGTCCAGTTTGGCATTTCCCCACAGGTCAATGTCTCCAACGATCTGAAAATGGGTGCGGATGTCGAATCTTGGTGCTCGGTGCGCGGCTACGTGGACTATATCTGTCCCCAGTTGTATGTCAATTTTGAAAACCCAGTGCTCCCTTATGACGTTGCCGCAGAGCAATGGCGTGAGATGACCACCGACCCCAATGTCAAGTTGTACTTTGGATTGGCCGTCTATAAGGCCGGTTCAGATGCCGACGGCGGCACGTGGAAAAAAGCGGACAATATCCTGGCGCAGCAGGTTGTCCTTGGGCGCCAGGTCAAATGCGACGGGTTTATGTTTTACAGCTGCGAATACTTGGATCACGACCAGACAAGGAAGGAAATGGAAAACGTAATGAAGCAATTCGCCGGTTAAATATTTTCCTGAACCGTACCATAGCAGTTGTTGCCATCCGTTTCACGCAGCAGAACGGGGAGGATTTTCCCGCGCAGGTCCTTAGCGCTGGAGACTTTGACCGGCGTATAATTGGCCGTATAGCCGTCATAGATATGGGGAGCCACTTCCTGTTCAAAGAGAACCGTCTCTACACGCCCCAATTGTGCCTGGAAAAAGGCAGCTTTGGTCTGCTGGGTGGCGGCGATCATCCGGCGGCTGCGTTCCTCTTTGACCCGCTGTGTGATCTGATCGGGCGCGTCGTTTGCCTTGGTCCCCGGGCGGCGCGAATAAGCAAATACATGCGCCTTTGCAAACCTGATTTCCTTGGCGAATGCGAGGGACTCTGCAAACTCTTCCTCGGTTTCCCCGGGAAAACCAACCATAATATCCGTGGTGATGGCGCAGTTTGCAAAAGAGGCGCGCAAGTTTCGGACAATCGTGCGGTATTCGTCGGCGGTATAGTGCCGGTTCATCCGCCGCAGGGTGGCGTTGCAGCCGCTTTGGAGGGACAGATGGAACTGCGGGCAGAGCTTATCCTGCTTTGCAAGGCGCGCGATCACATCCGCGCTGAGCTGCTCCGGCTCCAGAGAGCCGAGGCGTACACGGGCGATCCCCTCCGGCATACAGGCGGCTTCCACGGCGTCGCAGAGGTGCAGGCCAAGCTCCTGCCCATAGGCGGAGAGATTGATGCCGGTCAGCACGATTTCGCGGTAGCCGTTGGCGGCGAGATGTTCGACCTCTTCCCGCAGCTCTTCCAAGGGCTTGGAGCGCACACGGCCGCGTGCATAAGGGATGATGCAATACGAACAGAAACGGTTGCATCCGTCTTCGATTTTGATAAATGCGCGGGTGCGCTCAAAAAAGCGCTCGACCTGCATCGATTCGAACTCCGCCGCCTTTTCGTGCGGGACGATGTCCACGATACGCTGGCGGGAGGAGAGGTATTGCAGAATATCCGGGACAAGGGAGTGGCGGTTGGAGTTGCCCAGCACGATGTCGGCGTCGGTCAATTGCTCCGCCAGTTCCGGGAAGGCCTGCGGCATGCAACCGGTCAGCACAATGACAGCGCTGGGATTTCCGCGCCGTGCACGATGCAGGGTCTGGCGGACCTTGTGATCGCTGGTGGAGGTGACCGTACAGGAATTGATCAGCACAATGTCGCTTTCCGCCGCGCTTTCACATGCTGAAAAGCCCGCGCGGACGAGCTGATCGAGCATGGCCTGCGATTCGTATTGGTTGACTTTACAGCCCAGAGTGATGACGCTTACTTTCATTTTATCGCTCCTAATAATTTACAAATTTTGTATTGACCGATTACAGCAGGTGCGTTATTATGAGAAAACAAAGAATGACATCAAAGTGGAGGTTTTTAACATGAGTCAGATACAAGTGATGCTTACCAGCATCGAGGAGGTCAAGAACTTCGTTTCGCTTACGAACAAATATGCATTCCCGATCCAGATGACAACGGAGAAATATAAGATCGATGCGAAGTCCATCATGGGAGTATTCAGCCTGGATCTGTCGAAGCCGATCAACGTCGTAGTCGAAAGCGACGCGCCGGAGGTACAGGATTTTCTTGCACAAGTAGTGCAGTTTCAAGTGCATTGATAAATAGGTTGAAAAGCTCAGCCATCCGGCTGAGCTTTTTCTTTTGATGTTTGATAAGAAAGGACGGCCCTATTCGCCCAATTTTTCACTCAAAGTACTCCACTCGAGAAACAATTCCTCGTTTTTCGCTTTCAATTCCTCCAATTTCTTGGAAAGCTCCAGCATGGCCTGGTAGTCGCTTACAATCTCCGGGTTTTCCAGCTCTGCCTCCGCCTCCGCAATGGCCTGCTCGGTCTCTTCGATCTGCGCTTCCAAGCGGCGGACAGCGGCGCGGTCCTTGCGGATGGCGGCCTCGCGCTCCTTGCGGAGCTTGTATTCGTTGACCTTCGGAGCAGCCTTCTGCGTCTCTTGGACGGCGACCGCTTTGGCCTTTTCCAAATAGCTGTCGTAATTGCCAATGTATTCCTTCACGCCGGTTTCGTCCAGATAGTAGACGCGGTCGGCGATCTTGTTGATTAAATAACGGTCGTGCGAGACGATCAGCAACGTCCCCTCATAGCTCTGTAAGGCCGTCTCTAACGCCTCACAGGAGCCGATGTCCAGGTGGTTGGTGGGCTCGTCCAACAGGAGGAAATTGTCGCGGGAGAGCATCAGGCGCAATAGCAGAACGCGCGCCCGCTCTCCACCGGAGAGGGCGGAAACGCTCTTGAACACGTCCTCCCCCTTGAACAGGAATACCGCCAGTGCGTTCCGGATTTCCGTCTGCGTCATCTGGGGATAGCTGTCCCAAATCTCGTCCAACACCGTTTTTTCCGGATGCAATCCCTCCTGGATCTGGTCGTAATAACCCGTTTCGATCCCCGCGCCAAAGCGGACCTCGCCCTTTGTAGGGGAATGGATGCCCAGGAGCGTCTTGAGAAGCGACGTCTTCCCGCAGCCGTTGGGACCGATCAAAAAGACGCGCTCCCCACGGCGGATGTGCATATTCACATGTTGGAACAACTGTTTGTTGTCAAAGGAGAGAGCTAGATCGTCCACCATCAGCACGTCGTTGCCACCGCGCTGCCGGATTCCAAAATCAAAGTGGATGGATTCAACCTCTTCGTCCGGCCGTTCCAGCGTGCTCTCCAGGCGTTCAATCATCTTCAGCTTGCTTTCCGCGGTCTTGATGTTCTTTTCGCGGTTCCATTGCCGTTGTTGGGCGACAATGCCCTCCAACCGGTGGATTTCCTTGGTGGTGTTTTCGTACTTGCGCTGAACGGCCAGGTTGTCCTCTTCCTTTTGCCGGAGATAATTGGTATAGTTCCCCTTATAAAGCGTGAGTTTGTGATTTTCCATCTCAAAGGTACGGTTGGTGATGCGGTCGAGGAAGTAACGGTCATGGGAAATCACGATGAACGCGCCGGAATAGGCCCGCAGGAAATCCTCCAACCATTCCACGGACGTGATGTCCAGATGGTTTGTCGGTTCGTCCAGGAGCAAAAGATTGGCGCCACAGAGCAGCATTTTGGCGAGCTGAAGCTTCGCCTTCTGGCCGCCGCTCAACACGCCGATCGGCATTCCCATCTGCGCGTCATCAAACCCCAACCCTAGAAGGGTGGAACGCGCCCGCGCCCGGCAGGTGAGCCCGCCCAACCGGACGAACTGGTCGTTGAGGAGCGCTTGGCGCTCGATCAGCGCGTCGGTGGGATGCGCCTGCAATGCCAGGTTGATTTCTTCCAATTCCTTCTCCATTGCGAGCAGATCGGAAAAGACGGTGAGCACCTCGCTGTAGGCGCTGCGTTCCAAATCGCGGCAGACGTGCTGTTCCATATATCCCAGCACAGTGGCATTGGCCTTATAGATATTGCCGCTGTCGGCGTCGAGTTCCCCGGTTAAAATCTTAAAGAGGGTGGTTTTCCCGGAGCCATTGACCCCAACCAAGCCGACGCGGTCGTTTTCCTGAATCTCAAAGGAAGCATTGCGAAATACAAGGTCGGTGCCAAAGGATTTATTCAAATTGCTTGCACTCAGCAAAGCCATGGAAATTCTCCTTTTGTGGGCAAAGATGCCCGGTCATAAAAATAGGGAACGCCCAAAGACGTTCCCTTCCATTATAAAGAATTCCCAGCATGAAATCAAGATAGATGCTGCTTTAATACCTCGATGGATTTTTGCTGCCCCCGGATGAATTCCTCTGCGAGCTTTTTGGCCCCGGCATCGGCTTCATCCAGCTGGTTCAGCTTTTTGGTCATATCCACGATGCCCATGGTGGTGCCGTTGATCATCATCTCCGCGATATGCGTGGGGGAGGAATCTATCAGCGTGTTCATTTGTACTGAGCCCCACAGCATGGCTTTCTTCATGGCGGATTCCGCATCCGGGGTTTCGCCGGCCTCTGCAAGCATACGCTCGGTTTTGACAGCAAGCCCTTTGTAGGTTTGGCGCTGGCGCTCGATTTCTTCGCGCAGGCTTTCGTCTTTGACTTTTGGGGTGACCAGGTTGGTCGCTTCAATCCCCATATGGGAGGCCTCATAGAGTTCCTTTAACAGCTGGACATTTTGATTTTGGACCATACTTTTTGCCGCCTTTCTGTTTTTGGTTAGTATGTGCGCCGGCATGCCCGTTTAATCTGGCTTTTTTTCGGGGAGGATGGTATAATACAGTTCAGTGTAAGCGGCAGCGAACTTCAAATGATTTTTCCCAAGAGGTTTTGATGCAGCAATCAGCTGCAAATTCCCGGCTGCGATCGAAACACATGGGACAGACCGCCTGATGCAATGGCCTTATCCCTTCAAACGACGGGATTCAAACGTCAAAAGATGTGAAACGTGTTATAATAAAAAGAACGGTATCTAGCAAGAAAATGAGGTGTATGAATGATGCGAACAGGTATTTCCACAGCCTGTCTTTATCCTTTGGAGTTGGAGCGCTCCTTTCAAACGCTTCTCTCCCTGGATTTTCGTTTGTTTGAGGTGTTCTTAAATACTTTTTCAGAGTTTACGCCGGATTATCTGCGGCAACTGCGCAATGTGGCGGATGCATACGGTGCGGAGATTAAATCGGTACATCCGTTTACCTCCGGCTATGAAGGGTTCCTATTGTTTTCTGAATACGAACGCCGGTTTGAGGATAGTTTGGAGTTTTATAAACAGTATTTTGATGCGGCAAACTGTCTGGGTGCTTCGATTGTGGTGCTGCACGGGCAAAGGGACTATGCCAATGCTGGCATTTCCGAAGAGACCTATTTTGAACGGTATGCGGCGCTCTATGCGTTGGGGCAGTGCTACGGCGTAACCGTTGCGCAGGAAAATGTCAATAAGTTTCGCAGTGAGTCCCCTGGGTTTCTCCGGCGGATGCGCGCGTATCTGGGGGATACGTGCGCATTTGTGATCGACTTGAAGCAGGCAGTCCGCGCAGGGCAGGACCCTTTTGCGGTCTGTGAAGCCATGGGGGAGCGGATTGTCCATGTGCATATCAACGACAACGCCCCCGGCTACGATTGCCTGCTGCCTGGCCGCGGGACCGTGGATTTTCAGCGGTTCCGGGAGATGCTGCTCGGTTTTCATTACCAAGGAGATTTGATGATTGAGGTTTATCGCAAGAACTTTTCGGCCCTTTCGGAATTGCAGGAGGCAAGGGACGTTGTACAACAGCTCGTATAAAGGAAAAAGCGACCCTTTTCGGACAAAACATCTTGCATTTTTTCTCATAAATATGTTACAATTTGATAAAATCATACAATTTCTTGTGGAGGGGTAATAGCTGTGAAATGTCCGTATTGTGGTTATGATGAAAGTAAAGTGATCGATTCGCGCCCAACGGACGAAGGGGAACGTATTCGGCGGCGTAGGGAATGCTTAAAATGTGGGAAACGTTTCACAACTTATGAGGTCATCGAGACAGTTCCGATCATTGTCATTAAAAAGGATAAATCCCGCGAGAGCTTCGACCGCAATAAGTTGTTGAATGGCCTTTTGCGCGCCTGTGAGAAACGCCCGGTTTCCATTGATACCTTAGAGCGTGTTGTGGATGAAATCGAGGGAAGCTTGCAGAATTCCTTGGATCGCGAGGTCCCATCAAGCCTGATTGGAAAGTACGCGATGGAGAAATTGAAAACCATCGATGAGGTTGCATATGTGCGCTTTGCCTCTGTGTATCGTGAATTCAAGGATATTGCAACCTTTAAAGAAGAATTGGACCGGATGATGAAAGCCCGCAGGGATTGATTGTATACGAGAGAAGATGGCGCAGTTTTGTGCCATCTTTTTTATGGAGGGATTGCCATGGCGGTTGTAAATCCAAAGGTGGACGGTGGGAAGCCGTTTGATTGGGGAAAGGCATCCGCAGATTATGCAAAATATCGGGACATCTATCCCGAAATGTTTTACCGGCAGATTTTAGACGCCGGCCTATGTGTACAGGGGCAAACCGTTTTGGACTTGGGGACGGGCACGGGGGTTTTGCCGCGCAATCTGTATTGCTATGGCGCGCAGTTTGTAGGGATCGATCTTTCACCGGAACAGATTGAACAGGCCCGGCGGCTCGCAAAACAGGCGGGTATGCAGATCGATTTTTTTGCTTGCCCGGCGGAATCCGTGGATTTTCCGGATCATACTTTTGATGTGGTCACAGCGTGCCAGTGCTTTTTCTATTTTGATGCAAAGAAGCTTTTGCCAAACTTGCGGCGGATGCTCCGGCCCGGGGGACGGCTTGCGATCCTCTATATGGCATGGCTGCCGGGGGAGGACCCGATTGCACGTGCAAGCGAGCAATTGGTACTCCGCTATAATCCGTCGTGGAGCGGCGGGGGAGAGACCAGGCATCCCATCGAACTGCCTCCTGAAACCGAGATGTATTTTACGGTCGAACAGGAATACCTGTTCGATTTAAAGATTCCGTTCACCCGGGAAAGCTGGAACGGCAGAATGAAGGCATGCAGAGGGATCGGGGCGTCCCTCTCTGAAAAGGAAGTAGCGGCGTTTGAAGAAGCACATATGCAGCTTTTGCAGCAAATTGCGCCGGAACATTTTTTCATTGAACACTATGCGGCGATGACCGTTTTGCGCGTTAAAAAATAGGCCGGCCAGTGAAGCATTTTGGCCGTTTGCGAGGTTTATATATCGGAAGCCATGGTGCGCCTGTTCAGACAGAAGTGTGTTAGATGTTGTGCTGGATCGCCCACAATGGTTACAAAGGGATATAAACATATAAAAAAGACAAGCTGGGAAATCTTTTCCCAGCTTGTCTTTTTTATATAACCCATTGCCAATTATTCCACCAAGGGAATAGACGATTGCTCTTCTGTAGACGGTTCCGCAGGTTCGGAAAGCAACGCATCCGGATTTTCCGGACCCTTGCTGATGACGATGACCACCTGAGACCCATAGGGAAGTTCGCTCCCTTCCTCCAAGCCTTGGTAGCCGATCGCATAACCGGATGGAATCGTATCGCTGAATGCTTCGGCCTTTGTAGGGACAAAGCCTGCCGCGGTAACCGTTGTGGAAGCATCCGCGAGTGTTTTCCCAGCGATGGGCGGCAAGGTGCGGATCTCCGGACCCTTGCTTACCACCACAACGATGGAGCCGCCGCGTTCCATTTCTTCCCCAGGGGCAGGCGATTGCGAGATGACCTCCCCCTCCGGAACCGCATCGTTGAATTCTTCGGAGGAGCGGAGCACTTGATAGTCTGCCCCGGAGGAAGTGACCTCAATTAAGGAATCGTAGTTCTGCCCGATTAGGTTCGGAGCTTCGATCTTATCGTTTGGAATGGCCGACTCGCCAGGGGTTAACTGTAGCATAGCCGTTTCTTCGCCGCCGGATGCGTCGGAAGAGGATAAACTGGTTTCGGCTCCAGACTCCAGCCCTTCAGAGGTCTGTGTTTGGATAAAAGGCCCTCCATAAGAAAGCCAAATAACGCCGACGGCTGTAAACAAGACCAGCGCCACCAAGCAAGGAATTAACATCCAGGCCGCCGTGTGTTCTTTCTTTTGGGGAGGTTCCCGATTTTCGAGCCCTTGCGAAAGTTCCGGCCCCTCGATTGTAGCTGTAATCGTTGGTGCAGCGGAAAGCTCGGCACGCAACCGCTCAAATGTAGTTGTGCGTTTGTCCGGCATAACCTGCAGTGCATTCGCCAATGCTGTCACCACATGGGGCGGAATGGTGCGCAAAATATTGGTCGGAATCAAAAGCCGCGGGTCTTCCCGCCGCTTGAGGGCGTCCTGTGGCAATTCCCCGGTCAATGCAAAAAATAGGGAAGCTGCAAACCCATATACGTCCGTTGATTCATCGGGCACATACCCCATCACATACTGCTCGATGGCGGCACACCCCGGCGTCAGATCGGCCGGAAGATCGGCATCCGCACGGCGGACCGGCGCAATGCAAAAGCTTCCCAGGACCATCCTTCCATCCTTCATGATGCGCAGCGTATCGGGGGAAATCCCCAAATGGCTGATCTTTGCCGTATGCATGGTGCTCAGAGCGGAAAGGACCGGCATAAAAAGCTGCCGGGCGGCGTTCCAGTTGAGGTTGCCGCCGCTGCGTTCGACATAATAGCGCAGTGGAATGCTGTCGTGCCATTCGGATACGGTGTAAGCAGTGTGATTCTCCTCGAAGATATCGTAAATCTGGACAATTGTGGAGAGTTCCCGCAAATGGGCAATATCACGTGCATAGCTGAGAAAATCCGCAAGGTATTCGTTGAATGCCACTTCGTTGCCCGGCAGAATACGAATATCGGCCTCGCCGTCCGTACGTTCGCATAGGCTCTGCGGGAAGAATTCCCGCACTTCTACAGGCAGGCGGAGCACCGTATCGTATCCAATATAGGTCATGCCTTCGCCGTTGTTGGATTTCATACGTCCAACAATGTACCGGTTCTGTAACATAACCCGCAGAGGCAAGGCATGCGGCGCCTGTGGCTCGCCGGACTGGCAGCCGCAATTGGGACATTCACTTTTTCCGGCTGTATCCGACATACAGTTCATGCACAGGTTTTCATAACCAGCCATGTCGTTTCCTCCACTTCTGTGGAACCGCATGGTGGGGCGGCCGCTCTTTGCCGCCCGGTCCTTCATCCCCTTTGGTTGTTTGATGGGAAAGACCTTTCCAGGAAGCGCCCGCTTCCCGGTTCCTTCGACGGTTCCTAAACTTTATACATTACTATTGTTGCTGAAAGGAACCGTTTTTATTCCTCGTCGTCTTCGTCTGCGTTCTCCCAGTTGTGCCATACGTTCTGCACGTCGTCGTTGTCTTCCAAAGCGTCCAACAGGCGGCGCATCTTAGTGATGGCGTCCTCATCGGTCAGGGTGGTGTAGGTACTCGGCACCATTTCCACTTCCGCAGAGACGAATTCATATCCCTTTTGCGTCAGGTCGTCCAGCACGCCGCTGAAATCATCCGGCTCTGTATAGATCTCGAAGACATCCTCGTCCGCCTGGAAATCGGAAGCGCCCGCTTCGAGGCAGTCCTCCATGACCTTGTCCTCTTCCAATCCCTCACGCTCGATGACGAGTACACCCTTCTGCGAGAACATGAAGGAAACGCATCCGGAGGTCCCGAGGTTTCCGCCAAATTTATCAAAGTAATGGCGCACATCGCCGGCCGTGCGGTTGCGGTTATCGGTCAAGGTTTCGACAATCACCGCGATGCCGCTGGGACCATACCCCTCGTATGTAATGTTTTCATACTTGGCGTCGTCCCCTTCGCCCGCTGCCTTTTTAATGATGCGTTCAATATTTTCATTCGGCACATTAGCCGCCTTTGCTTTGGCAATACAATCCTTCAATTTGGAGTTGGAAGCCGGGTCCGGGCCGCCGCCCTCTTTTACCGCCACCGCCAATTCGCGTCCGATCTTTGTAAAGATCTTGGCTTTTGCGCCGTCTGTTTTTTCCTTCTTCCGCTTGATATTATTCCACTTCGAATGGCCTGACATAGAAAAATCCTCCTGCCTGTTCCAGATGGCTGGCGATCAAACCGTCTTCCAAGGAGCCCCCAGCCTACTGTGTTTTTATACGTTTACAATACGTTTTATCATATCACAATTTTTTATACCTGACAAGATAATAACAACCCATCGGGAGACATTCCTCTTAGAAAATCCTCTCGAAAGGGAAGAGACACCCTCAAATCAGTGTCCGGCCGTCGCAGTATTTGCATTCGAGCATATCGCCTGTTTCGAAATAAAGCCGCGGCAGATAGGGCTCCGTCTTGGTAATGCACTTGGGGTTGGAGCATTCCACCGGGTGGGAAGACTGCGTCGGCGGCTTTTTGCGCTTGTACTGGGGATTCATCAGCATGCTGAAGATCAACGCCATGCGCGCATACATCCCATAGACCGTCTGTTTAAAATAAGCGGCGCGCGGGTCCTCATCCACGTCCGGCGTAATTTCGTCTACGCGCGGCAGAGGATGCAGCACCTTCAAGTCCCGTTTGCCCATGTTCAATTTTTCCCGGTCGAGTACGTAGACGCCCTTTTGCGCTTCGTATTGTTCGCGGGTCGCGAAACGTTCCTGTTGGATGCGCGTCATATAGAGCACGTCCAGCATGGGCATTGCTTCACTCAGGCTGGAAACTTCCACATATTTGCACCCGGCGGCGTTCATGATGTCCTTGACATAATTGGGCAGGGCCAATTCCGGCGTGGAAATCAAAACAAAGGAGTTGTTGTGGTACCGTGTCATGGTCTTAATCAGCGAATGCACGGTGCGCCCGTACTTGAGGTCGCCGCATAGGCCGATGCACAGGTTGTCCAAACGTCCCTTTTCATTATATAAGGTAACGAGATCCGTCAATGTCTGCGTCGGATGCAGGTGCCCGCCGTCGCCCGCGTTGATGACCGGGACACGCGAGTACATCGCTGCGGCTTCCGCCGCGCCTTCCAGCGGATGGCGGACCACCAAAATGTCCGCGTAGCCGCTTACAACCGTCACCGTATCCTTCAAGCTCTCGCCCTTGCTGACCGAGGAGCTCTGCGGATTGTCAAAACCGATGATCTCGCCTCCCAAACGGAGCATTGCCGTTTGGAATGACATCTTTGTGCGGGTTGACGGTTCATAAAACAAGGTTGCCATGATCTTGCCGCGGCAGGACTCGCAGTATTCCTTTGGATAATTTCGAATCTGATTGGCCAGCGCGATCATCTCACCGATCTCCGCCAAGCTGGATTGGTCCAAATCGATCATGTTGCTGATCTGCACAATGCCTCCCAGCTTGCTGAGCTTTACCTCGCCGTGCAATTTGCTGATATCCAAGCATACCACCCCATTCTTATTTTTTCCATTCTATCACCCTTTCCTGCATTTTACAAGCGCATTCCCGTCAAAGCGCACAGTACGGCCAGATATTGACAGGCTGAAATTAACAGAACGACTCTTGACAATTCTCCGGCTTTTTCGTAAAATGTGTTATCAGATATTTAATGTAGTTAACTTTTTTAAATGGATGGCCACATGGGACATGCGGCCACATAGCGGCCTAAAGGCCAGAAGAGGGTGTCATATGAAAGTCGGTTTAGACGTCGGCTCCACGACCATCAAGTGCGTGGTTCTCGACGACCAGAACAACATTGTTTATAAGTCCTATGAACGCCATCTTTCGCAGATTACGGAGAAGATGAGCGAGTTGCTCACCAAAGTGCGCGATGAGGTCATCCACGGCACGGACGCACAGATTACGGTTTCCGGTTCCGCTGGGATGGGCGTGGCGGAAACCTGTAACCTGCCCTTTATGCAGGAGGTCTATGCGACGCGCATCGCCATCGGCAAATTGATCCCGGATGCGGACGTTATTATTGAGCTGGGCGGCGAGGACGCCAAGATCCTGTTTTTGTCCGGCGGCATGGAAGTCCGTATGAACGGTACGTGCGCTGGTGGAACGGGGGCCTTCATCGACCAGATGGCGACCCTGCTGAATGTATCGCTCGATGAGATGAACGAGCTGGCGGCGGAGTATGAAAAAATTTATACCATCGCATCCCGGTGCGGCGTTTTCGCCAAATCGGACATCCAGCCGCTTTTGAACCAGGGCGCGCGGAAGAGCGATATATCCGCCAGCATCTTTGCCGCTGTTGCCAACCAGACCATCGCCGGGCTTGCACAGGGACGGCAGATCAAGGGCAACGTGGTTTACCTTGGCGGACCGCTTACGTTCCTTTCGGGTTTGCGCGATGCGTTTGACACGGCGTTAAAGGTGAAGGGGCTTTGCCCGGAGAATTCCCTCTATTATGTGGCGCTCGGCGCTGCATTCAGCAGTGCGACTTCCATTGACCTAGAAACGGCTTTAAAGAATATTGCAAACTATGGAACAAAAGCGGCGTTCCTCTCCATTGAACCGCTGTTCAACAACGAAGAGGAATATGAGGCTTTCCGTAAGCGTCACGAGGCGTGCAAAGCGCCGCGGGGCGACATCGCCTCCTATCAGGGGGAGGCCTATCTCGGCGTCGATGCGGGTTCCACCACCGTCAAAACCGTGTTGCTCGGCAAGGACGGGGAGATCCTCGATTCGATGTATCAGAGCAACTCCGGCAACCCGGTCCCGATCATCCGGGAATATTTGTTGGGGCTGTATCACGATCATCCCAATATTCAGATCCGCTCCTCCGCCGTCACCGGATACGGGGAAGAGCTCTTGAAAAACGCATTTGGAATTGACTGGGGCATTGTGGAAACCGTCGCGCATTTTACGGCGGCCAAGCATTTCCTGCCGGATGTGGATTTTGTCATCGATATCGGCGGCCAGGATATGAAATGCTTCAAGATCCGCAAGGGCGCCATCGATAATATCTTTTTGAACGAGGCTTGTTCTTCTGGATGCGGGTCCTTCTTGCAGACCTTTGCCAACACATTGGGATACAGCATCCAGGACTTTGCAAAGCTTGGGTTGTTTGCCAAGCATCCAGTCGATTTGGGTTCCCGCTGCACCGTGTTTATGAACTCTTCGGTCAAACAGGCGCAGAAAGACGGCGCGACAACCGAAGATATTTCCGCGGGCCTGTCGGTCAGCGTTGTAAAGAATGCGATTTATAAGGTCATCCGTGCTTCTTCCGCGGAGGAACTGGGGAAAAATATTGTTGTCCAGGGCGGCACGTTCCTGAACGACGCGGTCCTGCGCGTCTTTGAAAAGGAACTCGGCGTAAACGTCGTGCGCCCGGATATCTCCGGGCTGATGGGCGCCTATGGTGCGGCGCTCTATGCGATGAATAAGGCTGGCAAGGCCAGCACGTTGTTGTCTTTGGAAGAGCTGGAGAACTTTACGCACGAAGTCCGCGTGACCTCCTGCGGCTTGTGCAACAACCATTGCCGCCTGACCATCAACGTCTTTGGCGGAAACCGCCGGTTCATCGGCGGAAACCGCTGTGAAAAACCCGTAACAAAGCGTTCCAATCAGAGCGAACAGAACATGTATGCCTTTAAACTTGAAACGCTCCGTTCATATCTTCCGGTGGAGGGGCCGCGCGGCAAGCTGGGCCTTCCCATGGGATTGAATATGTACGAACTGCTGCCGTTCTGGTATACGTTCTTTACCAAGCTTGGGTTTGAGGTGGTTACGTCCCCGCTCTCCTCGCGTGAATTGTATATCAAGGGACAGAGCACCATTCCGAGCGACACGGTCTGCTTCCCTGCAAAGCTCATGCATGGGCATGTGGATGCGCTGATTGAGCAAGGCATCCAGAATATCTTCTATCCGTGTATGTCCTATAACTTTGACGAGAAGTTGGGGGACAATCACTACAACTGCCCGGTGGTGGCCTATTACCCGGAGGTCATTTCTGCGAATATGGCCAACCTCAGAGGATTGACGTTTATCCACGATTATGTCGGCATTCACCGCAAGCGCGACTTTCCCAAGAAAATGCACGCCATTTTAGCGCAGTATTTTGACGGCATTTCCCTGCCGGAGGTGAAGCAGGCCGCGAAAGACGCTTACGCCGAATACGACGCCTATATGCAGAAGATCCGCGAGAAGGGCGACGAGATGATCGCGCAGGCCCGTGCGGAGGGGAAGCCGATTATCATTTTGAGTGGCCGCCCGTACCACCTCGATCCGGAAATCAACCACGGAATCGACAAGCTGATTACCAGCTTGGGCGCGGCTGTTATTTCGGAGGATGTCATCAGCGCCAAAGAAACGAAATTTTCAGTCGGCGTCTTGAACCAGTGGACGTATCATGCGCGCCTGTATGCAGCCGCTGAATATGTGGGCAGCCAGAAGGATATGAATCTGGTGCAGCTCGTCTCCTTTGGCTGCGGTGTGGACGCCATTACGACGGACGAGGTGCGCAGCATTTTGGAATCCCATAACAAAATCTATACACAGATCAAAATAGACGAAATTACGAACCTTGGCGCAGTCAAGATCCGCCTGCGCAGCCTGTTCGCCGCTCTGGAGGGCTGAGCCCCATCCGAAAGGAGAATACTATGGCAGAATTGAAATTCGATAAAACGGGCCGTCTCCTGTTTACCAAGGAGATGAAAAAGGAATACACCATCTTATGCCCGATGATGTTGCCCATCCATTTTGAGCTGTTTGTGGACGTGTTCCGCAGCTATGGCTATAAGGCAGAGCTGTTGACTACAAGCGGGCCAAACATCGTGCAGGAAGGGCTTAAATATGTGCACAACGACACGTGCTATCCCGCCCTGCTGGTGATCGGCCAGTTCATTGATGCCCTCAAAAGCGGCAAATATGACCTGGACCGCACAGCGTTGATTATCACACAGACGGGCGGCGGCTGCCGTGCGAGCAATTATATTCACTTGTTGCGCAAAGCGCTGCATAAGGCGGGTTTTGATCAGATCCCTGTCATCTCGCTGAACCTTTCCGGCCTGGAGCACAACCCCGGTTTTTCGATCACCTTACCGATGATCCGCAAGATGGTAGCGGCTGTCATCTACGGCGACGCACTGATGCTGCTGAATAACCAAGTAAAGCCCTATGAGGTTGAACCCGGCGCCAGCAAGCGCATGGTCCAGAAGTGGACGGCCGAACTGTGCAAGCAGTTCCGTCACAGCGAGGGCATGGGCCTGAAAAAAGAAGAGGCGAACCTCCAACGCATCGTGAAGGATTTTGCCTCGATCCCGATCAAGAAGACGCCAAAGATCAAAGTGGGCATTGTGGGCGAAATTTATGTCAAATACGCGGCGTTCGCTAACAACCATTTGGAGGATTTCCTGGCGGAGCAGGGCTGCGAGGTCAACGTGCCTGGTTTGATGTCGTTTGTTCAGTTTAAAATTGACAACCGCCTTGAGGACATCAAGCTCTATGGGGGCAGCAAAGCGAAGTATGCGGTGGTGAATGTCCTGATGGAATATGCTACCAAAATGCAGGATGCTTTAATCCGGGCGGTCAAGACCGAACCGAAGTTTTATGCACCGGCGTCTTATGAGCATATTAAGAGCCTTGTCAAAGGCGTGATTGGATATGGCGACAAGATGGGGGAGGGCTGGCTTCTCACGGCCGAGATGCTGGAGCTCACCGAAGCGGGATATGAAAACATTGTCTGCGCGCAGCCGTTTGGCTGCCTGCCGAATCATATCTGCGGCAAAGGGATGATCCATCGGCTCCGCGAAGTTGCCCCGAATTCGAATATTGTCCCGATCGACTACGACCCGAGCGCTACCCGCGTCAACCAGGAAAACCGCATCAAGTTGATGCTGGCGGTTGCCCGCGAAAAAATGGCTGCTGCCGGGGAAGGAAAATCCGAGTGACGGTTAGGCATATAGATAGTCCATCGTATCATAAAAATAGCAGAAGGCACCAAACGAAAGACCGTTTGGTGCCTTCTTAACGTAGAATCGTTTTTCTATTTATTTGCTTGCCCCATAGGAAACAGGGATTCCAAGAGAGTGGCTTGTCATGCATTGACGTCGCTTTGCAGGCCCGTGATTTCCTGGCCTCCACGCCGAAGCTGTACTTCTACTTGTACGTCGTATTCCGCTTGGTCCATCTCTTCCCTCCAGTTTGCCTCATGCTGTTTCCAGTACGTCGGCTGGGATTGATAGAGCCGGCGGCCAAAATTGAAAATGTCGCTGTGGTTGTCTTCGATGCATATGGAGATGGCTTCCATGCAATTCTGCGTTAGCTGTTCCTCTAACAGTTCGCCGATTTTCTCATACATCTTGCTGTCCAGGGATTTTCCGCTTGGCATATCCGCCGCGCCAATGGTAGCGCCGCATTCGACCTCAATGGAAAAGCGTGGTTTTTCCCCAATAATTTGCGGGGAAATCTTTGTAGAGGCTTCCTCTAATTCCAATGTCACTTTTCCGATTTCCGGAGATTGGACGACTGCCGTCCCATTGTGGAGCTTTCCAGTGATCAATAAAAGCCCCCTTGTCTCTTGTTCATCGAGATCAGCTACCAGCTGATCGCCGGAAAAGACCGCCGTGCCACTGGATACGATCGATTCTCCATCCTGCATCACAATGGGAAGATAGGGGGAAGACCCTTCTCCGCGCAGCTGGTTGATCACATCCAACATCTCTGTCTGGACAGTCTCCCCATTATACTTTCCACCCTTGGCCAGCTCTGCGATATCGCGCGCCTGGATATATTTTCCGTCCTCCTGCTCCGTGCTGAGGATGTCTTCGGCGGAGGAATCGGCCATGAGGACGTTCACAGTGGGATGGGATTCCGGATAGCGGATAAAAAAATCCATTACGTTGCTAAGCCCTTCTTCGGCACAGCCGCGTCCCAGAACCAAAACCAGGCTATGGCTATAAAGCGGTTTCTTCCCGTTGGCGAGCGTGATGGCACTCAGGGCGTCCATGGCGGAATCCCCTTCGCCGTTCATGAGGGACACGGTATTTTCCTCCTGATCGCTCACCTTTGTGACCTGCACGGTTGCCCGGTAGACGCCATCCTCGTAGTCTATGCCAATCCCCTGAATCAATAGCCGTTGGCTCAACTGCACCTGATAGCTGCATCCTTGCAGGGAAAGGCAGGAAATGAGTGCAAATGCCACGGCAAGGCCTTGAATCACAACCTTTCTCACGCCGATCCCTCCCCTTTTTGTGCTTTCTCAGGGACGCGCTTTTTCTTGCGAATCAGATCTACAATCAGCAGGACGAGCGGAATCCCCACAGCCGCCGTGATGGTGATTGTAAACAGGAGAGGAACGCCATAGAAGACCTTTTGCAGGGGCAAGGAATACGTCACCGCTACGGCTAGGGCCGCCACCAACAAGGAGGCCACGGGCAAAGCAATACGGCTTGTCTTTTTGTTGGCGACTTTGCGCAGGCAGGTCATAAATAGATAGGCGTCGGTGGACATTTGGATAAAGGGCCCGGCGACCCAGATCGTAATAAAGACCACGTCGAGGCGTTCCAAAACGCCCGCATCCGCTAGCGAAGCAGCTGTATAGACAGGAAACAGTTGATTTTTCAGATAACTGCCGCCCACACCCACCATACCTAACAATAGGAAGATCATCAGGCAGTAAATGCCGGTATTCCAGATGCAAAATTTGAGCTTCTTTTTTCCGCTGACCCGGGGGAGAAGCAGCGCCATAGTGGAAAATCCAGTGCTTCGTGCCAAGAAAAGGGCCGTGCCGGTGAAAAGCTGTTTGGGGCCATTGTAAAGAAATGGATCATAGTTGATCCACTGGATTTTTGGCAGAAGCGCCACGCCAATCCATACCATGCCGATGAGAATGATCGCCAGGGCAAATCCAGCGGTGCGGGCAATGGCCTCGATCCCCAGATAGGCGGCATAACAGACCACGGCGACAAAAGCCAATGCGACCAACCAGACGGGCATCAGTGGCTCCATGATGTTATTGAGGAAAATTTGGAAAAAGGAGAGGTAGTAGCTGTCAATCGCCATAAAATACAGTCCATAAAACACGGCGAGCAGGATGGCGCCGGGCTTTCCGACAAGACGCTCCCCGGTCTCTAGCACGTTTTCCTGTGGATTGCGGCGATGCAAAAAATAGAGCGGCAGAATTAAGACAAAATTTAAGACCAATGCCAACAGTGCAGAGAGAATATTGTCCACCATATTTTCCCCGCCGCCCAACAGGGTGTTATGCGTGAGCATAATCACGCTTTGATTGACAAATAGAATGGAAAAGAGCTGCCCTGCGCTGATACGATATTGCTTTTGCATCATACTTGCTTCCCTTTTTGATCTGGATTTTTGATTTCGGAGCCGGGCATATTTTGCACCATTTCAATATCCTTGGAGAGGATCTTCCAGCTTGCGCGCACGAGAACGTCGCGCATACTGTGAAGCTTAAACGGAGAGAGGGGAGCGCTGAAGGGGATCTGATAGACCATCTCGGCGCAGATATTGACCAGCATCACCATTAGACAGAGCGCCAGACCCCAGAATCCCAGTGTGCCGCCAACCACAATAAAGATAAAGCGCATGATGGTGACTGGACCATATAGGGTGGGCGTTACATAGGAGGCGGTTGCGGTTAAGGCAATCACCATAAGCGTAGGCGCGCCGACTAACCCCGAGGATACGGCTGTTTCGCCGATTACCAGAGCGCCCACAATGCTGACAGCATTGCTCAGAGGCTGCGGGACACGAAGCCCTGCCTCACGCATGATCTCATAGAGAAAATGGATCACAATGGCCTCCAGCATAACGGGAAACGGCGTTGTTGCCTCCGCTTGCGCAATTTTGAGCATCAGTTCCTCCGGGAGCAATTCCGGGTGGAAGGTCGTTGCGGAGACATAGAAGCCCGGCAGGAATACCGCTAGGAAGAAAGCGAAGAATTTGAGCCAGCGGGTAAAGGTGGCATAAAATGGCCGGAATGCATAATCGTCAAAACTCTGAAAATTCTCGATAAAAAGGTGAGGAACAATCAAAACATTCGGAGTGCCGTCGATGATGATCGCAACACGGCCTTCGTTGATTTTTCCACACACAGTGTCCGGGCGTTCCGAGAGGCCGACCCCGCTAAATATGAAATGGCTATGTTTCCGGACAATCTGCGGGGAGACATAACCAGCGGCCAAAACGGTGTTGAGCTGTAGATCCTTAATCCTCTTTTTTACCCGTGAAAGGACTTTTGGGGAAACGGTATCCCGCAGATAGCAGACGCAAATATTTGTTTTGCTCTCCTTTCCCACAGTAAAGATTTCAAATTTTAGTTTTGGGGTGTGCATCCTTCTGCGGATCATGGACATGTTGATTAAGAACGGTTCGACAAAGCCTTCCCGGGACCCACGCTGCGTCATCTCATTTTGGGGCTCGGAAATGCCGCGGAACGAGAACCCCTGCACGCTGAAGGCCATCATGCGGATGCAGCCGTCGATGGCGATGAGAGCAAACCCATTCATCAATTTTTGTATCGCCGCGTCGTATGTGTCCACTTCTGCCTGATCGACTGTGGCCAGTGTATTGTCTCGAATGTATTCAAATTTTTTGACAGGGTCCTGTTCCAGAATGGCCGCATGTAGGATGGGGTTCATGATGCCTTGTACAATCACCTGTTTATTGACCAAGCCCTCCAAGGTCAGCAAGGCGGCGTCCGTCCCTGTAATCTGAAATTTACGCACGATAAAGTCAGCGCTTCCATCAAACTGCTGATTGAAATACGCCAGATTTTCTTTTAAAGATGCCGTCATCATCGCAATCACCTCATCGAGGTTAACTTTGCCAAATTCCGTTGGTTTTATGCATATCCCGTCCATTGTAAAACGTTTCGCATAATTCTGACGGCTTGGGTTCATACTGAAATAGGAAAACAAAACGATTTGGATGGTGACATGGCAATGACGATTTCTCTTATCCGTACCCTGCTGCTATACATAGTGATTATTGTAGCAGTCAGGCTCATGGGCAAGCGCCAGATCAGCGAATTACAGACCAGCGAGCTGGTGGTCACGCTCCTAATCTCTGACATTGCGGCGATCCCCATGCAGGATACGGGACAGCCGTTGGTGAGTGGGTTTATCCCGATCGCAGTCCTGGTGATGTGCGAGATTGTTGTCTCGGTTTTAATGCTCAAGATCCCGAAATTCCGCCGCGTGGTGTGCGGCCGCCCAATTGTTGTGATCAGCGATGGGAAGCTGATTCAATCTGAGATGAAGCGCCTGCGCATGTCTACGGAGGACTTGGGGGAACAATTGCGGCAACGGAATGTCTTCAGCCTGGATGACGTCGCTTATGCGATTATCGAGACGAACGGCAAGTTAAGCGTCATCAAAAAGCCGGATAAGGAAACCCCGACGGTCGGGATGATGGGGGTCGCTTTGCCGAATACGGGCATTGAAACGGTGGTCATCAGCGACGGTATCCTTTCCGAATTTGCCATGAAGCTATGCAATAAAAGCCCGGAATGGATTCGTGGGATTTTGCATGCCAAAAATATCCGCCAGGAAGATGTGTTTATTATGACCGCGAACACAAAGGGCGATTACAATATCATTCCAAAGGAAAGGGGGACATCGTTGTGAAGCGGCTTTGGGCGGCAGTGGCAATTCTGGTTGTAGTGACTGGATTGTGTTGGTGGGGTGTACACACCACCATCGAACTTTCCAATGAACTGAGCGGCACGCTGCAAGAAGCACGCAATGCTGCAGAGCAAGGAGATTTTGAGCGTGCTGCCGGTTTAAGCAACCAAGCGGAGGAAAATTGGCGGAAATTCCATAAGACGCTGTCCACGTTTATTCAGCACACACGCTTGGAGGCGATTGACCTCTCTCTTGCATCTCTCTCCCCGTTGATTGAACATGGGGCAGTTGATGAATTCAGCTCGGAATGTGCGCGCGCAGCCGCACAAATTGCCAGCTTGCAGGAGGCGGAGCTGCCCATCTTGGAGAATATCCTTTAGCCGCATGGATTTATTGCAACAGAAAAGGAGCTGTCTGGCTGTAAAAACGCAGCCGGATAGCTCCTTTTTATGTTCCGCTTTATATTAAAGAATGGAAGAACGTGCGGGTACAACAAAAGGCCCAGTAGCTATTCAGTGGGACAACCCTAATACCCGCTGGGCATTCTTATAATAAATATTTTCTTTTTCGCGATCGGTCAAATGGGTGCGCTCGATGAATGCAAATTCGTCGCAAGAACGGCTCCACGGGCAATCGCTGGCGAACAGGACGCGCTCAGACCCATGCTTGGAGACCAGGCGCTCAAACTGCTCCGGGGAGCACAGGCGGGCGGACATCGCGGTGTCGATGTAAAGCGGTAAGCCGGCGACATACTCTTCCGCCTCCTGATAGCGTGCCATCCCGCCCATATGCGCGGCAATCACTGTCATGTGCGGGAAGAGCTTGACCACTTTGGCCACTGCCTGCGGCGTGGCGTGAATCAAATCAGGGGAGAGGGGGTCCCAGCCCGTGTGGAACGTTACAGGCAATCCCAGGGAGGAGATGGCATCATAGATCGGGAACATTTTGGGATCGTCAATGAGAAAGCCCTGGTAATCCGGATGTAGCTTTACCCCATATAGGCCGAGGTCCTTAATCCGTTGCAGCTCGTCGAGTGCGTCCGGCGCGTCGGGATGGACGGAACCGAAGCCATAGATGGTAGGATCATCGATCGAAGCGGCCCAATTGTTGACTACGGTCTGTTGGGTCGGCTTGGTGGCGATGTTCATCGCCATGGCCGCATCGACGCCCCAGCTCTTCAGTTTTTCCTTTGTATCGGATAGGGTGCCGTTTGTAAAATAAGGGCTTTTGCAGATGTTGGCGAGATTGGTTAGCGCTTTTTGGGCGATTTTTTCGGAAAACATGTGAACATGTGCATCAATCAGCATGACAAAACTCCTGTTCTGAAAGGACAGCGGCCTGCATTCCAAAAGGTTTCCAGAGGGAAGAAGGAAACAGACCTGTCCGGGATTACAAAAAAGATGCGGGCGCAACGCACCCGCATCTTCCATATGCAAAGCTAATATAGCTTGCCATATTTTGTTTTATCAGTCGCTGCTGAACGGGAGCAGCGCAAGATGACGGGCGCGCTTAATCGCAACCGTCAGCTGACGCTGATGGCGCGCGCAAGTGCCGGTTACTCTGCGGGGCAGAATCTTTGCTCTCTCAGAGATAAAGCGGCGCAGTTTTGCGACATCCTTGTAATCAATGGTCTCGATCTTATCTACGCAGAAGCTGCAAACCTTTTTGCGGCCTTTGCGTCCACCCGGACGGCGGTTATCGCGCTCGGGTCTATCACCGTATGCCATAACGGAAACCTCCTTTTTTCAGTCTTTTCAGTCAAATGGAATTAGAACGGCAGATCATCGTCGGAGGGAATCTCCTCAAAATCACCCGTATTGCCGCTTGTGTAAGCGGGAGCGGGCTGTTCTGGGATCGGCTCCATTCTGGAGTGATAATTGTTCTCGTAGTTGCCACCGCCATAATTTCCTGCCGCGTAACCGCCTCCAGCGGAGGAATCACGCTTTGGCTCGGCAAAATGGACGTTGTCCGCAACGATTTCGAAGGCTTTGCGCTTATTGCCCTGGCTATCCGTGTAGGTGCGCGTTTGAATCGAACCCTGCACAGCCACCAGCTGCCCCTTGCGGAAGTATTTGCATACAAAATCCGCGGTGCTCCGCCAAGCGACAATATCGATGAAATCGGTCTGCCGGTCGGAACCGGCCTTTACATACGAACGGTCCACAGCGAGTGTAAAACTCGTCACAGAAATATCGTTGGCCGTATGGCGCAACTCTGGGTCAGCCACAAGGCGGCCCATCAAAACAGCAACATTGAGCATTCAGATCACTCTTTCTTTGCCTTTTCCGGCTCTTTCTTGATGATCAAGGAACGAAGAACACCGTCGGTGATCTTGTAGATACGGTCCAGTTCTGCGGTGAAGGCAGGCACGCTCGTGAAATCGATCAGAACATAATAGCCCTCCGCCTCTTTGTTGATGAGGTATGCAAGTCTGCGCTTGCCCCACTCATCCACGCCGTCGACCGTACCGTTTGCAGCGATCAGATCCTTGAACTTCTGGACCAAGGATGCGATGCCGTCCTCTCCCAACTTGGTGGAAAGAATGAAAACGGTCTCATAGGAATTTGTTACTTCTGGCATTGTATTGCACCTCCTTTTGGACGTTAGGCCCCGGATAGAACTTCCGGAGCAAGGATAGAAAGCCAAGAATATGGCTAACAGACATAATTATAACAGCGATAAACCGATGCGTCAACTAAAATTTTACAGGGTTTTGCTGATTTCCTTTAGATATGCCCGGAAAGCGCTTCCAATCTCTGGGTGCTGAAGCGCAACCTCGACCGAAGCCTGCATGATGCCGAGCTTATTGCCCATGTCGTAGCGTGTGCCGGTGAAATCCACCGCAACCATCCCTTTGTTGCGTGCCATGGTCCCCATCGCGTCGGTCAGCTGAATCTCCCCGCCGGCGCCGGGATTTGTGTTGTCCAAAATGTCGAAGATGTCCGGAGTCAGGACGCAGCGGCCCAGGATGGAAAACAGAGAAAGGATCTTATCCGGCGTGGGCTTTTCCACCATATCCGTACACTTATAGTAATTGTCGTGAATCGGCTCGACTTTCAGGGAGCTGTATTTTGTAATCGCTTCCGGCGTCACTTCCTTCACGCCCAACACACCGAGGCCGAACTCCTCGTAGGCGCGGATGAGCTGGCCGCAGGCCGGGTCCTCCCCGATGATGACGTCGTCGCCGTATAGGACGGCGAAGGGCTCGTTACCGACAAAGGAACGCGCGCAGTTGACGGCATGTCCCAAGCCGCGCGTCTCCTTTTGGCGGACAAAATAGATATTGGCCATATGGGAGATGTCCACGATCTCTTTGAGAATCTTTTCCTTTTCCGGGCCTCCGCTGGTCAAACGCGCCTCCAATTCCGGGACGCGGTCGAAGTGGTCTTCAATCAGACCTTTCCCGCGGTTGGTGATGATGAGGATGTCTGTGATGCCGGAGTGGACCGCCTCCTCAACGATGTATTGAATGGCAGGTTTGTCCACGATCGGGAGCATTTCCTTCGGCATGGATTTGGTGGCCGGAAGCACACGTGTGCCCAAGCCGGCAGCGGGGATAACGGCTTTTGTTACCTTCACTGGGATTCCTCCTTAAAGTCATGATGGAACGTGCGTAGCGCCTGTGTTTTTCTGTCCTTAGCCTATGTGTAAAGAATCGCAGTATACTTTCCTGTGCGATGGGATTCTACTTTTCATTTAATAGAGAAAGAGCTGAGGGAGATAAACCACAATCATATAACAAATCAACAGACAGATGGCCAGGGAGGTGTTCACACCGCCGTGCAGCTGCAAACGGACGGCATAATCCGACGGGTCGGGGTTTTCCTCCCGGAGCGTGCGGATTTTGCGGATACAGTGGTTCATATACATGCGGTTTCCATTGAATCCGACAAACAGCATGAGAGCAAACCGGAGCAGAGAGAGCAGGCTGGGGGCCCATACCAAGAAAATCTGCCAGGGAGCCTGCTGCATCAGCAGCGCCATGAACTGGACCGACTGTTCCATGGTCGGGTAGGCGGCGTTGATATCCACGCCGACCTGCTGCATCAGATCCATAATGATAGGCGTGGCAAAGCGATAGGAGATAAAGGTGGAAAGCACATAGATCAGCAACATAATCCCCGTGAAAATGGCGCCCCATTTATATTGTTTGCGGTAAAGCATCCAACCGCCAGAGCAGAGAAACGCGGAAAAATTGAACCGGTTCCGATGGTAGCGCTTCCGGTTGACAAAGGCCGGAATATAATATTGGGGATTGGTTTGTACAAATTTCGCTGCATCGCCCGCCGTGACGCCGTCTCCGAGGGGTTCCTCCGGTCTAACGCCGCCCATAGGGTCGAAGGCGAACGGGTAAGGGCCGCTGTACGGGGCGTTTGGTGCGCCAGGGTTTTGATAGGGCGGGGAATTCGGCACGCCGGGATTCTGATAGGGAGAAGCATTGGGGTTCGGTGTCCCGTATGGGGAATATCCTCCATTTGGTGAGGCACCTTTGCTTGCTCCACCGCTTAACAGCTGACCACATTGGTCGCAAAACAGCGACTCACGGGCATTTTTCTTGCCGCAGCGTGGACAGACCTTCCCTTCGGCGTCTGTTTCCGTTTGCTTTTCCGGGGGCTTCCATGCATCCGGTGTTCCGTGCTTTTCTTGAAAAATACAATGTCCAGCTTGCTGATAGCAGGCACGATGATAAGGCGCGCCGCATTCCGGACAGACGACAATGTCGTCGTCAGAGGTAAACGGTTTGCCGCACACAGGGCATTTCAAACCGGTATAATCCATTCTGTGTCCTCCTTGTTGGGGCCCTTTTTGACCCACAGTCCATTAATATAGTATTCTATCGTTTTTTAGGAGAAACTGCAAGGTTTCCAAGGATAAGTTTTCAGCCTATTCACAGTTTTTCAAAAATCCGGAAATCAAGCGCATGGTTGGCTGGCTGCCATCGCATTCAAGCGGAGAAAGGGCCATACAAAAAACAGCCCTTGGGAATTCCCAAGAGCTGCTTATTTTTCTATAAAAGATTACAGGTTTTCCTTAAAGAATGCCTCCAGTGCGGGAGCAGCCGTATCCTCGTCTGCACCTTCCACACATACGGTGACGGTCTCACCCTTCTTAGCCGCTAAACCCATGACGGAGAAGATCTTTTTGGCGTCTCCGCTTTTGTCGTCCTTTTTGATCGTGATTGTGCTGGCAAATTCCTTTGCCTTTTTGACAAGCAATCCTGCCGGTCTTGCATGGATGCCTTCCGCGTCGGTGATGACATACTGAAATTCCTTCATCTTAAATATCTCCTTGTCTATCAATTGGTTCCAATGGCTCACAAGATGCCCAGAGGGACCTGTTATTATTCTTATTATAGAAGGAAAATTGGGCTGGGTCAAGGGATTCCCACCGGGATTTTGCAGGGGATTGGAAAAAGTACAGAAAGGCTGAAAGCGGCCCAATTTTACAATTTGCTCTCCTTCCTGGAAAGCGAGCCGTTGGAAATTAGCGCCCTTCCTTGATCGGCTTTTTCAGCAGGGCCAAGAGGAGCATGGCGACGACGGAGCCGATCAAGAGGGATACCAGGTACATGGGCCAATTTTGGACCACAGCGAACACGAAGATTCCACCGTGCGGCGCCGGAAGCGTACAGCCGAACAGCATGGAGAGCGCACCGGCCACAGCGGAACCGACCACGCAGGACGGGATGACGCGCAGCGGATCGGAAGCGGCAAAGGGGATAACGCCTTCTGTGATGAACGAGAAGCCCATAATATAGTTGGTAACGGTTGTCTGGCGCTCTTTTTCGGTAAAGCGGTTTTTAAAGAACGTAGTGCACAGGGCAACGGCAAGCGGCGGAACCATACCGCCGATCATCACGGCAGCCATAACGCCGGAGGAGACCGGGTCGCCGGCGGCGTTGATGAGGGAGGCTGTGCCAAATACATAAGCCGCTTTGTTGAACGGTCCGCCCATGTCGATGCTCATCATGCCGCCGACAATCGCGCCGAGGATGACGCCGCTGGTTGCATTCAAGCTGGCCAGGGCATTGCTGATCCACAGATTCAGCGCTGACACAGGAGGATTGATGATAAACTGGATGATGACGCCAATCGCCAGGATGCCCACCACGGGATAGATCAGGACCGGCTTGGTTCCTTCCAGAGATTTCGGCAGCTTGGCGCAGAGCTTCTCCAGGCCGAGCATCAAATACCCGGCTATAAAGCCGGCGATCAATGCGCCGAGGAAACCGGAGCCGCCGGCGTTGGCCAATGCGCCGCCCACAAATCCTACCGCCAGTCCGGGGCGGTCCGCGATGCTCATGGAGATGAAGCCCGCGAGGATGGGCAGCATAAAGCCAAACGCCGCGTTGCCGATGGTCTTAAAGAGCGCCGCCGCCGGGGAATTCATGCCGAAGTTGGCCGGGTCGCCGCCCGGGGCTAGGATGGTGTCGAGAAGGAAGGCGATTGCAATTAAGATGCCGCCGCCGATGACAAAGGGAAGCATGTTGGAGACGCCGTTCATCAGATGCTTGTAGATCTGGTGGCCGATCCCCTCCTTCGCGGTGCCGGTTTCCGCCTGGGCATGGCCGCCCTGTGCGTGGAAAACCGGCGCTTTACCGTCGAGGATGGTCTGGATCAATTCCTGCGGGCGGGAGATGCCGTCGGACACCTGGGTTTGAACGACCGGCTTGCCGTCAAAACGGGGCATATCCACTTTTGTATCCGCAGCGACAATGATTCCGTCCGCAGCCGCGATTTCTGCCTGCGTCAAGACGTTTTTCTTGCCGCCGGAACCGTTGGTTTCCACCTTGATGGTCACGCCCATCTGCTTGGCCTTTTCCTCCAGGCTTTCCGCCGCCATGTAGGTATGGGCAATTCCGGTCGGACAGGCCGTTACAGCGAGGATGCGGTAAGTACCCGGTGCAGCTTTTTTCGCCTCTTCCTCTTTTTTCTCCGTTTCCGCTACCTTCTTGTTTTCGGCTTCGTCCACCAAACGGAAAAATTCTTCTTTGTCCTTTGCGTCGATCAGGCCCTGGCGGAAATCGTCGTCCATCAGCAGGACGCTCAGACGCCCCAGAACGTCCAGATGGATATTGTCCTCCGTGTCCGGCGCGGCGATCAGGAAGAACAATTTGGCCGGTTCGCCGTCCAGGGAGTCAAAGTCCACGCCGTCGCGGACGACGATCACGGCAAGGCCCGCGCTTTTGACCGCTTTGGTTTTCGCGTGGGGAATGGCGACCCCCTCGCCAATTCCTGTGGAACCGATGGTTTCACGCTTTAAAACGCATTTTTTGTACTCTTCCTTGTCGAGTATATTTCCAGACCGCACCATCAGGTCCACCAGGAGGTCGATTGCCTCCGCTTTGCTTTTGGGGGTGGCATTCAGATCCATTGCGTCTTTGTTCAGAAGTTCCGTAATACGCATAACAAGTCCTCCTATTAAAAATCTCAAGCTATTACATGGTTTTTAAAAGCGCCCGGATGTCATCGCCGCTGGCCAGCCATTCCTGGAAGGCCGAGGCACTGCCGGCGGCCAGGCCGGTCTGAAACGCGGTTTCGTAGTTTTGCGAAGAGAGATAACCGGCAAGGAATCCGGCGACCATCGAGTCCCCCGCGCCAACCGAGTTGACCACATGGCCCTGCGGGGGCAAACGCTTGTGGATGCCGCCGCCTTCATCCACCAGGATGGCTCCGTCGCCCGCCATGGAAACCAGGACGTTGCGCGCACCCATCTGCTGAAGCTTTTGCGCGTGGGAGATAATGGCCTCGTCCGTCGTAAGGTGCTGCCCAAAGAGTTCACCCAATTCGTGGTTGTTGGGCTTAATCAGGAAGGGCTGGTATTTTAAGACATTCCGAAGCAATTCCCCGGTGGCGTCCACCACGGCATGGATGTTCCGGCCCTGTAGATGCTCCAAAATTTTTTCGTAGATGTCGGCAGGCAGGGTGTTGGGGATGCTTCCGGCCAGGACCAAGCCGTCGCCATCGGAGAGGTTCTCCAGTTTTGAGAACAGGTCCTGTAAATTCTGTGAACTGAGACGCGGGCCCTGTCCGTTGATTTCGCTCTCTTGTTCGGCTTTGATTTTGACATTGATCCGCGAAAACCCTTCCTGGACCTGGATGAAATCGTTGCGGCAGCCGCAGGCGTCAAGCAATCTCTGGATTTCAGTTCCGGTAAAACCGGCGATAAACCCGAGTGCTGTGCTCTCAACCCCCAAGTTGCGCAGGACGATCGAGACATTGATCCCCTTACCGCCGGGATAGAGCTCCTCTTTTGCTGTGCGGTTGACGCTGCCAAGTTCCAGGGTGGGGAGTTTTACAATGTAGTCGAGAGAGGGGTTGAATGTTACGGTATAGATCATGAGGACGTTTGCTCCTTTCCAAGGTCTGTTTCAATCACGGTCGTGTGGGAGCGGAGTTGTTTATCCGGTAAAGCAGTTGTGATAACAGCGGCTTGGGATAGATCCGCGAAGATGACCGAATACAATTGATTGTATTTGGAGGGGTCCGCCAGCACATAGCGCTTGTTGCAGCGCTGGATGGCTTCGGTTTTCACGCGGGCCTCTTCGATGTCCGGCGTACTGAATCCATCGCCGGCGCGCATGCCGTTTGTCCCGAAAAAGCCGATGGAAAAATGATACCGCTGAAGGCTGTGCACGGCTTCCGTCCCGACAATCGCCTCCGTGACCGCCTTGATCTTTCCCGATAGGATGTAAGCTTTCAGCCCTTTTTCCGCAAGCTTCCGCGCGTGGACAATTCCGTTCGTCACATAGACGGCGTCCTGTTCATGGAGGTAGTCGATCATCCGCTCGGTGGTAGTGCCTGCATCCAGGAACACAAAATCGTTCTTATGTACCAGGGAGGCGGCACATTGCGCGATGCGGTTCTTTTCCTCCACATGGAGGTTGTGGCGGACAGAGGTTTTGTCCTCTGTCATCTGGTAGACGCCGTTGATAGAGGTGGCCCCGCCGTGGACCTTGGTCAGTTTTCCCATCCGGTGAAGCGCCGTCAGGTCGCGCCGGATGGTGGATTCCGAGCTGTTCAGGAGTTCCGTCAATTCCAAAACCGATACGGCCTTTTTTTCCTCCAGAAGTTTGAGAATGGCGGCATACCGTTCTTCTGTCAACATTTCGATCACTTCCTTTGTTCATATAATACAGTCAATATCAGTCAAAGTCAATTGAAATCGATCAAAAACATGACGAAAAACGAACGGATGAGTTATGCAAAACAAACAATCTACAAAGATAACGCGGTGTATTCTGTGAAAACTAACGGGTAACTTGAACAGGTTTGGCTGAAATTGACCGAATGGGTTTGGAGGAGGTGCGCCCAAATCCAAGCATGCGCCTAGTTGTATTTTGCCTGCGAATCGGATATGATAGATTCATACAGAGATCGCTGTCTACAGAAGTTTGTGCGAAAAGAGAGCGATTATGAGCGAACGAAAGCGGTTTTCCAAAACCGGCTTTGGATATAAGGAAAAGAGGATGCAGAATGGTTACGCAAGATACATTGCGGAAATATGCGGAGTTGGCCGTGCGGGTCGGGGTAAACGTGCAGCCGGGACAATTGATGGTTTTGGCGTCCCCTGTGGACTGCGCGTTCTTTGCCCGCCTTTGCGTGGAAGAGGCTTACCGGGCCGGAGCGGGGGAAGTCCGCGTCAATTGGACGGATGAATACACGGACAAGCTGCGCTATGAATACGAAGAACAATCGTCGATGGCTTCTATAGCCCCTTGGCGGATCCAGCAGAAGCAGGATGACATTGACCGCCGCTGCTGTTTTTTGCACATAAAGTCCAGCACACCGGGGCTGCTGGCGGAGATTCCCGGAGAAAAGCTTCAGGCTGTGCGCGTTGCAGAGGAGCTTGCCTTTGAGAAATTTGAATATTACACCATGGCAAACCATGGGCAATGGAGCATTGTGGCTGTGCCGTCCATTGCATGGGCCAAAAAAGTGTTCCCGGAATTGGAGGAACAGGCGGCATTGGACGCGCTTTGGGACGCCGTCCTCGCTGGGGTGCGGATTGGCGGAAACCGCGACGCTGTCGCGGAATGGCAGGCGCACATTACCCGTTTAGCGGAAAACAGCCGCAAATTAAATGCCTATCATTTCCAGGCGCTGCACTTCCGGAACGGTATCGGCACCGACCTCACGGTCGGTCTGGCCAAGGGGCATATCTGGGAGGGAGGAAGCTCCCGTGCAGACAACGGCGCGGTATTCGTTCCGAACATGCCGACCGAGGAGGTGTTCACCGCCCCGGATAAATGCCATGTAAACGGGCGCGTCTACGCAACAAAACCGCTCAATTACCAGGGAAAGATGATCCGCGACTTCTGGTTCGATTTTCGCGATGGAAAGGTCTGCGCATACGGCGCCAGCGAGGGCGAAGATGTGCTAAAGAATCTCGTGGAATTTGATGAGGGCAGCGCTTACCTCGGCGAAGTGGCGCTGGTGCCGGACGATTCGCCCATTTCACGTTCCGGATTATTATTCCTGACAACCCTGTTCGATGAAAACGCCTCCTGCCATCTTGCGTTGGGCGCATCGTACCCGGAAAATATCGAGGGTGGGGCGGCGATGGACCGCAAACAATTGGAGGCCGCCGGCGCCAATCAATCCAAGGAGCATTGCGACTTTATGTTCGGCAGTCCGGACATGCAAATCGACGGCATCCTTTCCGATGGAAGGGAGATCCCCGTATTTCGCAACGGTGTTTTTGCTTTCCCAGAATGAGGAATGATCCATAGAAAAATGACGATGTAAAGGAGTGAGCTTTAATGGTAAACATTCAAAAAGCAGCGATGATCGGTTGTGGTGCGGTGGGCGCGACCTCCGCGTTCAGCCTGATGCAGAGCGGACTATTTTCGGAACTGGTGTTGATCGACGCCAACCAGCAAAAGGCGGAGGGGGAAGCGACCGACCTCAGCCATGGCCTTCCCTTTGGCCGTCCCATGAAAATCTATGCCGGTACCTATGACGACCTGGCCGATTGCTATTTGATTATCATCACGGCGGGCGCGGCGCAAAAGCCGGACGAGACCCGTATCGACCTGGTCAATAAAAATGTGAAGATTTTTAAGAGCATTATCCCGGAGATCGTAAAGCGCAACACGGAGGGGATTCTGCTGGTGGTTTCCAATCCGGTGGACATCCTGACGTATGTGACGTTGAAGCTCTCCGGGTTCCCGACAAACCGGGTCATTGGCTCCGGAACCGTGCTGGACACAGCGCGGTTGAAATACCTGTTGGGCGAGCATTTGCAGGTCGATAGCCGCAGCATCCATGCGTTTATCATCGGCGAGCACGGCGACAGCGAGCTGGCGGTTTGGAGCAGTGCGAACGTCTCGGGCGTGGATTTAAACCATTTCTGCGAATTGCGCGGCCACTACAACCATATGGAGGCCATGGAGCGCATCTACACCGATGTGCGCGACAGCGCCTATGAGATCATTGAGAAGAAGGGCGCCACCTATTATGGCATCGCCATGGCGGTGCGCAGAATCTGCGAGAGCATCATCCGGAATGAGCACTCCATTTTGCCGATCTCCAGCCTGATCTGCGGCCATTATGGGCTGGAAGATGTGTGCATGGGCGTACCTACCGTGGTAGGGCGCAACGGTGCAGAGACCGTTTTGGATATTCCGCTCAACGGCTTGGAGCAGCGCAAACTGATGGCTTCTGCCGACGCGCTTCGCAAGGTTCTGGATGGAATTGAGTTGTAACGGTTCCGGCCAATAGAAAAAAGCAACGGTGCCCCTGGGCTGTTTTCCGACAGCACAGGGGCATTTTGCATAAGAATTTGTATAGAGCATTGTGGAATCTCGATGACGTGTGTCTTGACAAATTTTTTAGGAAGGGATTATAATAAAAAAGATAGCATAGGCTAACTTTTGCCGATGGTATACGATTCAGGAGAGAGGGATTGTGGGAATATGACGTTGGATGAATTGAAAATTGGTCAAAAATCCCGAATTCTTGCGGTAAATGGGCAGGGGGCTTTGCGCCGCCGTTTGCTGGACATGGGATTGACGCCGCATACGGAAGTCATGGTGCGCAAGGTAGCGCCCATGGGGGACCCGATTGAATTGCATTTGCGCGGTTATGAGTTGACGCTCCGCATCGAAGATGCGAAGAACATCGAAGTGGAGGAGGTATAACCGTGATTTTTGCATTGGCTGGAAACCAAAACTGCGGAAAAACGACCCTGTTTAACCAGTTGACCGGCTCAAACCAACACGTCGGAAATTTTCCCGGCGTCACAGTGGAGAGCAAAGAGGGCGTGATCCGTGGCTATAAGGACGCTACGGTGGTAGACCTTCCAGGAATCTATTCCCTGTCGCCCTATACCGACGAAGAGATCGTCACACGCGACTTCCTTTTAAAAAATAAACCGGACGGGATTATCAACATCGTGGATGCAACCAATATCGAGCGCAACCTTTATTTGAGTATGCAGCTGATTGAGTTGAATATCCCGATGGTAATCGCCCTCAATATGATGGACGAGGTCCGCGCGAACGGCGGGACCATTAAGATTGACAAATTGCAGGAGGAACTCGGGGTGCCGGTGGTCCCGATCTCGGCCAGCAAAAACGAGGGCATTGACGAATTGATCGAGACCGCTGTGCGGACCGCGCAAAACCGCCAATATCCACGGCGCCAAGATTTTTGTTCCGGCGCGGTACATAGGGCGATCCACTCCATTGCGCACCTTGTGGAGGACCACGCGGAACGCATCCAGACGCCGTCTCGGTTTGCTGCCACCAAACTGGTGGAGGGCGACGAGCCCATGTTGAACGCCTTGAACCTCTCGGACAACGAGAAGGATATGGTGGAGCACGCCGTCACCGAAATGGAGCGCGAGCTCGATACCGACCGTGAAGCGGCCCTGGCCGATATGCGTTATACGTTTATCGACCGCCTTTGCGCCGACAGTGTGGTAAAATGCGGGGAAAGCAAGGAACATGCGCGCAGCGTAAAAATGGATAACCTTCTGACCAACAAATACTTGGCCATTCCGATCTTCCTTTTGATTATGCTGCTGATCTTCTGGCTGACCTTTGGGGTTATCGGCAGCTTCTTGAGCGACCTGCTTTCCCAGGGCATTGATTTTGTCACAAATGTGGTCAGCGATGCGCTCACCGCTTATGGGATTAATCCCGTGGTGCATTCCCTGGTGATCGACGGCGTTTTTGCGGGTGTGGGAAGCGTGCTCTCCTTTATTCCCACGATTGTGGTGCTGTTTTTCTTCCTTTCTATCTTGGAGGACAGCGGTTATATGGCGCGTGTGGCGTTTGTCATGGATAAACTCCTGCGCAAGATCGGCCTTTCCGGAAGAAGCTTTGTTCCGATGTTGATTGGATTCGGCTGCTCGGTCCCCGCGATTATGGCGACGCGGACCCTGTCCAGCGAGCGGGACCGGAAGATGACGATTCTGCTCACACCGTTTATGAGCTGTTCGGCCAAGCTTCCCATTTATGGGATGATTACGATGGCGTTTTTCCCCAAGTATCGCGCCCTGGTGATGATCGGGCTTTATGTGTTGGGGATGGTCGTCGGTGTTTTGATGGGGTTACTTCTGAAAAGGACGTTGTTCCACGGCAAGCCCGTGCCGTTTGTTATGGAACTTCCGAACTACCGGCTGCCCAGCCCCAAGAGCGTCGGCATGCTGCTGTGGGATAAGGCGAAGGACTTCTTGACCCGCGCCTTCACGGTGATCTTTGTTGCGACCATCATCATCTGGTTCTTGCAGAGCTTTGACGTCCGTTTAAATCCCGTTTCCGCAGGGGATGACAGCATGTTGGCGGGGATCGGCCGTTGGATTGCTCCCATTTTTGCGCCGCTTGGCTTTGGCGATTGGCGCGCCTCCACCGCATTGCTCACGGGATTCAGCGCAAAGGAGGCGGTGGTCAGCACCTTTGCCGTCCTGACGGGCTCGAATACGGCAAATATGTCGGCCGCCCTTTCGTCCATCTTTACGCCGCTGACTGCGATTTCCTTTTTGGTATTTACCCTGCTTTATACCCCGTGCGTCGCGGCGATCAGCGCGGTCCGGCGTGAAATGAACAGTGGCAAAGCGGCGGTCGGCGTGGTGTTTTTGCAGACCGGCGTCGCGTGGGTGGTGGCCTTTATCGTCTATCATATCGGGCTGCTGTTTGTGTGACATCGAAAGGACGATTGTATGCATGCGATTGATTTTGTCATTCTTGCGGTGATTTTTGTGTTGGTGGTTTTTGCAGCGCGTTACGCTTGGAAGCATCGGAACACCTGCTGTGGCAACTGTTCCGGCTGCTCGCACTGCAACGCCTGTGAGAACGCTCACAAACCAGAAAAAGAATAGCGCATAAAAACGGAGGGCCGCCCATGCATTGGACGGCCCTCCGCAGCGTTGTTATTCCAGCGGGATACCGAGTTCGTCGATCTTCTCGCGCAATTTTAAAAAGTCTTCAAATGCGCCGGGCTTGCTGCTGGGGTTGCGCAGGAGCGCGGCCGGGTGCAGCGTCGCCATCATCCAGACGCCATTTTTTTCGGTAAACACGCCGTGTTCCCGCGTGATTTTGAAGTCGGGCCGGATGAGCTTCATGGCGGCGATCCGGCCGAGGCAGACGATGATCTTCGGGCGGATGAGGTAGACCTGGTTGCGCAACCAGCCGATGCAGGTTTCCTGCTCTTCCGGGAGGGGATCGCGGTTTTGTGGGGGACGGCATTTCACGATGTTCGCAATATAGATGTTCTTTTGGCGGTTCAAGTCCACGGCGTCAAGCATCTTGTCCAGAAGCTGTCCACTGCGTCCGACGAACGGTTCCCCCTTTAGGTCCTCCTGTTCGCCCGGCCCTTCACCGATGAACAGGATTTTTGCTTTTTTGTTTCCAACGCCAAACACCAGGTTGGTCCGCCCGGAACACAAACCGCATTTTTGGCATCCCATGCAGGCGGCCTCCAACTCATCCCACGTCTGGTACATGCTTTTCCTCCCTCTGTGATGGATTTCCACTCCATTTCGTATGTTTCAAATTATTATAGCACGAAATATTCCCCAGGAAAAGAAGGGAATTCCGTTGAATTTTCTTGCGTCCTGCGGTACAATAAAGCCATAACCCATTGCTTTAAAAGGCAAGCTGCTTATTTAATAAGATTTAGGAGATGGATGCTATGAAAATTATGGTAGAAACTTCCGCGCGTCATGTGCATTTGACGCAGGAGCATTTGGATATTCTGTTTGGAGAAGGTTATGCTCTCACACCGAAGAAGGATCTGTCCCAGCCGGGCCAGTTTGCCTGCGTAGAGAAAGTGGAAGTGGTTGGCCCCAAGGGTTCGCTGAAGATGTCCATCCTCGGACCGGTCCGTCCGGAGACGCAGATCGAGATCTCCAAGACGGAGACCCGTACTCTGGGCATCGATGCGCCGCTGCGCATGTCCGCCGATCTGGAGGGCACGCCGGGCTGCAAGATCATCGGGCCGAAGGGCGAAATCACCGTCGATAAGGGCGTCATCGTTGCAAAGCGCCATGCCCACTTTACGCCGGACGACGCAAAGGTCTTTGGGGTGACCGATGGCCAGGCGATCCAGATCAAGCTGGACTACAATGGCCGCTCGTTGATCTTCGGCGATGTGATTGCGCGCGTCAGCAAGACGGCTGGCTTGGCGGTGCATATTGATACGGACGAGGCCAATGCCGCAGGCTTGACCGGTACGGTAGACGGCGAAGCCATTATCGGTTAATTCTAAACCGCTTTTCTGGAAGAGGGTTGCTGTTGATTGACAGTGACCCTCTTCTTTTTATCGCCAAATTGACCTGGTTAAAATTGCACAAATTGGATATTGTGAAAGATACAGATGTAATTATAATGAAAAACAACATGGGAAAGCCCTTGTTCCATCGGATGGAGTTTTGGCGCCGGGTCATCGGGAAATATGGTTGCAAACATATTTCCTCCAACGGGGAAGCCCTCGCAACAGCGTGTGTGCTTCTCTATGCGATGTATGAAATAGGAGGAAGTCATATGCAGAACGACCGTTACGAATTGAACAAACAGCTTGCCCAAATGCTCAAAGGCGGGGTGATTATGGATGTCACAACGCCGGAGCAAGCGAAGATTGCAGAAGCGGCAGGGGCTTGCGCGGTGATGGCTCTGGAGCGCATCCCGGCGGATATCCGCGCGGCCGGCGGCGTCTCCCGCATGAGCGACCCAAAGATGATCAAAGGCATCCAGGGAGCGGTGTCCATCCCCGTCATGGCCAAATGCCGGATTGGACATTTTGCAGAAGCGCAGATATTGCAGGCGATTGAGATCGACTATATCGATGAAAGTGAAGTCTTATCCCCGGCGGACGATGTCTATCACATCGATAAGACGAAATTCCAAGTGCCCTTTGTCTGTGGCGCCAGGGACTTGGGGGAGGCGCTCCGCCGGATTGCAGAAGGAGCGTCCATGATCCGCACAAAGGGCGAGCCCGGAACCGGCGACATTGTGCAGGCGGTCCGCCACATGCGTCGGATGAACGCAGAGATCGCCCGCTTAACTTCGATGCGCGAAGAGGAACTCTTTGAAGCGGCCAAGGAGCTGCAAGTCCCCTATGAACAGGTCCAGTTTGTCCATAGCCACGGCAAACTCCCGGTCGTCAATTTTGCAGCGGGCGGCGTGGCGACCCCGGCGGATGCCGCGCTAATGATGCAGCTCGGCGCGGAAGGCGTGTTTGTAGGGTCTGGGATTTTTAAATCCGGCAATCCGTCCAAGCGGGCAGCGGCCATTGTCAAGGCGGTGGCAAATTATCAGGATGCGGACCAGCTGGCAAAGCTCTCCGAAGACTTGGGGGAGGCCATGGTCGGAATCAATGAGCAGGAGATCGAAGTGTTGATGGCGGAGAGGGGACGGTAACCCATGCGGATTGGCGTGTTGGCAGTGCAGGGGGCGTTTGCGGAGCATATCGCCATGCTGCAAAAATTGGATGCCGAGCCGTTTGAAATCCGCCAAAAGCGGGATCTGGAACAGCCCTTTGACGGCCTGATCCTTCCAGGCGGAGAGAGCACGACGATGGGCAAACTCCTGCGGGAATTGGGCCTTTTGGAAGATTTGCGAATGCGGATTGCCCAGGGGCTTCCAGTCCTGGGCACCTGCGCTGGCCTGATTCTCTTGGCGGAGAAGATTGCCAACGATGCACATACCTATTTTGGAACGCTGCCGGTCACGGTGCAGCGGAATTCCTATGGGAGGCAGCTCGGGAGCTTTTCCCAAACGGCGGATATAAAGGGAATCGGCCCGTTTCCGCTGGTGTTTATCCGCGCGCCCTCCATCGAAGCGATGGGCGCGGGCGTGGAAGTCCTGGTGGAGATCGATGGCAAAGCCGCTGGCGTGCGGTATGGGAATCAAATCGGGGTTGCGTTCCATCCCGAATTGACCGGGAATCCGGCCGTTCATCAGCTTTTTCTACAGAGGATTGAAGACTCCAAGATATAAACAGAAGCCATGTGGATATTCTCCACATGGCTTCTGTCAGTTTGCTCAGGTTTATTTGTGATAGGTTTCTACAATGTCCGTTACAGCTGCGATAACATAATCCACCTGCTCGTCCGTCATGGTGGGATAGAGCGGGAGGGAGATGATCCGTTCGAAATGCTTCTGCGCCATCGGGAAGTCGCTGTCCACAAAGCCGAAACGCTTCTGATAAGCCGACATGTTGTGTACCGGGATAAAATGCACGCTTGTGCCGACGTTGCGCTCGTTGAGTTCCACGATGAATTGGTCGCGGTCGATGGTCAGCAACTCCGGTACAATGCGGAGCACATAGAGGTGCCAGCAGTGGGTGGTATAATCCGGGACAAACGGCGGGTCCAATGCGTCGATCTTCCCGAACGCCTCCTGATATTTGGCGGCAATCTTCAGGCGGGCGGCCTGCATTTCCTCCAAACGGGAGAGCTGGACCAGACCCAGGGCCGCCTGAATATCAAACATGTTGTACTTGAAGCCGGGTTCTGCAATATCGTATTTCCAGGAGCCGCCCTTTGCATAGCGGTTCCAGGCGTTGTGGCTCATCCCCTGGCCGGAGAGGATCCGTGCGCGCGCGTCGATCTCGTCGTCGTCGGTGACCAGCATACCGCCGTCGCCCGTGCAGAGGTTTTTCGTGGCATAAAAACTGTAGGAGGCCGCGCCCTGCAGTTTGTTGCCGATCAGACGGCCCTTGTAGCGGCTCCACAGCGCATGCGCCGCATCTTCGCTCACAAACAGGCCGTGCTTGTCCGCAATCGCATAGATGCGGTCCAGGTCGCAGACTTGGCCGCTGTAATGGACGGGAACGATGGCCTTTGTCCGGGAGGTAATCTTTTTCTCGATCTCATCCGGGTCGATGCAGCCGGTTCGGTAGTCGATGTCGGCAAATACAGGCGTTGCTCCTGTATGGATGATGGTGCTTGCGGTGGAGGCGAACGTCATCGGGGTGGTGATGACCTCGTCGCCGGGGCCAATCCCCTTTGCAAGCAACGCAATGTGAAGCGCCGCCGTGCAGGAGTTCATGGCGACAGCGTGTTTTGCGCCGAGATAACCGGCGAATTCCTGCTCAAACCGGTTGGTGCGGGGGCCTTTGGCGACCCAGCCGGATTTCAACGTTTCCACGACCTCGTTGATTTCTGCGTCGGTGATGTCCGGTACATTATAGGGGATAAAGTCGTCCCTTCTCTGAAAATCACTCATGAATCGATTGCCTCTTTTTCTCACAAAATATGGGCATGCTGTCTGACGTGCAGTCCGCTGTGGATTTTCCTGCAAATTTACGGGGAACCACAGCGCCACACTGCATATTTTACGCCCAATATACGGTTTTACTAATAATTACGTGTAAATCATAATACGATTGATACCTATTGTCAACACTAATTGCATGGCGAAAGATTGACTAAAAAGGGCCTTCGAGATATAATGTTAGGGAATAAAAGGCGGGAAGAATCGGGTAAAATAGGAAAAAACGGCGGGTTCTTTCTGCTGAAAAGGAATGGGGCTTGTTCGTGGAGAATACCGCAAACGACACATTTTTTGTTCACCCGAGCGCATGTGTGGACGAGAACGTCCAGATCGGGGAAGGGACAAAGATCTGGCACTTCTGCCACATCAGCCAGGACGCCTCCATCGGAGAACATTGCTCAGTGGGGCAGAACGTCTTTGTTGCGCCTGGGGTGAAGATCGGGAACTTTTGCAAGATTCAGAACAATGTCTCCGTATACGACGGGGTGGAGCTGGGCGACTATGTGTTCTGCGGGCCGTCCATGGTTTTTACCAATGTGCAGCGGCCGCGCTGCAAGTATCCGCAGGCGGGACATCAGTTCTATCTCAAGACGCCGGTATGCGAAGGCGCCAGCATCGGTGCAAATGCAACCATCGTGTGCGGACACCGCATCGGCCGGCATGCGTTTATTGCAGCCGGAAGCGTGGTCACAAAGGATGTGCCCGATCATGCCATCATGATGGGCGTCCCGGCCAGACAGCGCGGATGGGCCTGCGAATGTGGGGAAACGCTGGATGAAGCGCTCCGTTGCCCCAAGTGCGGCAGAAAGTATCGCCAAGGTCCGGACGGCCTTGAGGAGGTAACCGAATAAATGCAGAAGATTGTTTTTAACGATTTGGAAGCGCAATATGCGCATTTAAAAAAAGAGATTGACGCGGGGATCGCTTCGGTGATCGAAGGCTGTCACTTCATTTCCGGGCCGCAGGTGGAAGAGTTGGAAAAGGCGCTCTGCGCCTATACCGGCCGGAAATACTGCGTAACGGTTTCCAGCGGGACGGACGCCCTGCTGATGCCGCTGATGGCTTGGGGCATCCACGAGGGCGACGCGGTGTTTGTGCCGGGCTTTACCTTCTTCGCTACGGCGGAAGTGGTCAGCCTGACCGGGGCGACGCCGGTGTTCTGCGATATTGATCCGCATACGTTCAACATGGACCCCAATTCCCTGAGCGAGCAGATTGAGCGCGTGCTCCGGGAGGGAAAGCTCACGCCAAAGGCGGTCATCCCAGTGGACCTCTTTGGCCAACCGGCGGAGTTTCCCAAGATTGAAGAGATCTGCCGGGAACACCACCTTCTGGTGATGGAGGACGCCGCGCAGGGCTTTGGCGGCGCGATCGACGGGAAGCGCGCATGCTGCTTCGGCGACGTCTCCGCGACGAGCTTTTTTCCGGCCAAGGTGCTGGGCTGCTATGGCGACGGCGGAGCGATCTTTACCGACGACGAAGAGATGTATCAGAAGCTGGTTTCCATCCGCGTCCATGGAAAGGGCTCCTACAAATATGAAAATGTGCGCCTCGGATTGAACGCTCGTCTGGATACCATGCAGGCAGCGATTCTGCTTCCGAAACTCCGCGCCTTGGACGGCGAAATCGAGGTGCGCAACCGGATGGCCGCGCGCTACTCCGAGAAGCTGGAGGGCGTGGTGGAGCCGCAGAAGGTTTTGGATGGATACTTCTCCAGCTGTGGGTATTATACGGCGCAGGCAAAGGATGGAGCGCACCGCGATGCAATCATGGCAGGGTTAAAGGAGAAGGAAATCCCGACGATGATCTATTATCCCATCCCGCTGCATCTGCAAAAGGTTTATGAATCCCTTGGATATCAGAAAGGCGATCTGCCGGTCTGCGAGGCGCTGTGTGAACGCGTGTTCAGCCTGCCGATGCACGGCTATCTGACGGAGGAGCAGGTCGACTTTATCTGTGATACGATCAAAAGCCTTTGATAATAGAAAGAATTTAAAATAAGGTAGGTATGAAAGATGTCTGATGTAAAAAAGCAGCTGCTGGATAAAATTGCAAACAAGACCGCAGTGGTCGGTATTGTGGGCCTGGGCTATGTGGGCCTGCCTCTTGCGACGGAGTTCGCCAAGTCCGGCTACAAGACCATTGGCTTTGACGTACAAAGCAAGAAGGTAGATTTGGTCAATGCAGGACATAACTACATTGGAGACATCGTGGACGATGTTTTCAAAGAGGTTGTGGAGTCCGGGAAGCTTTCCGCCACATCCGATTTCGCGTTTATCAAAGATGTGGACGCGGTTGCCATCTGTGTTCCGACCCCGTTGGACAAGTACCAGCAGCCGGACATCAGCTATGTAAAGGGTTCCACCGAGTCTGTTGCAAAATATTTGCATCCGGGCATGGTGGTCATTTTGGAATCCACCACCTATCCCGGTACGACGGAAGAGCTCTTGAAGCCCATTTTGGAGGCCACCGGTTTGAAATGCACGGAGGACTTCTATCTGGCCTTCTCGCCGGAGCGCGTTGATCCCGGCAATAAGCAGTATAAGACGAAGAATACGCCGAAGGTCATCGGCGGCGTGGGACCGGATTCCACAGAGGTGGCGGCTACTTTGTACCGCAATGTCCTGGAGGGCGGCGTCTACGAGGTTTCTTCCCCGGCGGTAGCGGAGATGGAGAAACTGCTGGAGAATACCTACCGCAATATTAACATCGGCCTGGCCAATGAGATGGCGATCATCTGCAACCGCATGGGAATCAATGTCTGGGAAGTGATCGACGCGGCAAAGACAAAGCCGTACGGCTTCCAGGCGTTCTATCCGGGCCCGGGCCTCGGCGGGCACTGCATCCCGCTCGATCCGTTCTATCTGGCTTGGAAGGCGCGTGAATACGACTATCACACCCGTCTGATCGAGACGTCCGGTGAAATCAACACCGGCATGCCGGAGTATGTAGTGGATCGTGCGATGAAGGTCCTCAACAAGAATAAGATCGCCATGAACGGCGCAAAAGTGCTGGTCCTTGGCGTGGCTTATAAGTCGGACATCGACGACTATCGCGAGAGCCCGGCGCTGAATGTGATCGACCGCCTGAACGAGCAGGGCGCTGTTACGACGTTCTATGATCCGTATATCCCGGAGTATAAGCACAAGGGCGTTGTGCATACGGGCGCCAAGGAGCTCACGGACGATATGCTGAAAGCGGCGGACATCGTGATTATTTGCACCGCGCATGCGTGCTTCGATTACGACCGCATTCAGAAGTGCAGCAAGGAAATTTTTGACACCCGCAATGCGATGAAGGATGTGAAGGACCGCTCCAACATTGAGCTGCTGTAAGGTTTGACGATTGGCAAAATTCCCCCGTTTTCGCGACGGGGGAATTTTTTCCAACATGTGTTTAGAGGCTTTTAGAAGCGTTCTATGCAAAATTTCCGTTGTAACTACTGCGAATACGAGAGGATGGTATCAAATGAATAAACTTCGCTTTGCCCTCATCGGCTGCGGCCGTATTTCGAAAAATCATATTGTTGCTTCGGCTGAAAATAAAGACATCTGTGAATTGGTTGCCGTCTGCGACCCGGTGACGGAGCGCGCGGAACAGAAGGCAGCTCAGTACGAGGAATTGATGGGCGTGCGCCCTGCCGTCTATGCGGACTATAAAAAGATGCTGGAAGAGATGGAGATCGACTGCTGTGCGATTGCGACGGAGAGCGGATACCATGCGGAGATCGCCCTCTACTGCATCCAGCACGGAAAGCATGTGTTGGTGGAAAAGCCTATGGCGCTCTCCACCGCTGATGCAGAAAAGATGATCGCGGAGGCAAAGGCGCACAAGGTCACCTTGGGCGTATGCCATCAGAACCGCTTTAACGCACCGATCCAGCAGCTGCACAAGGCGTTGGAGGACGGCCGTTTTGGAAAGCTGGTCAACGGCACAGCGCGCATCCTTTGGAACCGCACAATGCCGTACTATGAGCAGGCCCCGTGGCGCGGTACCTGGGCGCAGGACGGCGGCACGCTGATGAACCAGTGCATTCACAACATCGATTTGCTCCAGTGGAGCCTCGGCGGGGAGCCGGATACGGTCATGGCGATGACCGGCAATTTCCTGCGCGACATCCAGGCGGAGGACTTCGGCGCGATCCTGATCCGCTTCAAGAACGGGGCGATCGGCATCGTGGAAGGGACCGCCTGCGTGTATCCGAAAAATTTGGAGGAAACGCTTTCCATCTTCGGTGGGACCGGCACGGCGGTCATCGGCGGCCTTGCGGTCAACCGCGTGCAGACTTGGAACTTTGAAACGCCTGCCCCGCAGGACGACGAAGTGGCAAAGATCAATGGCACGGACCCGAAGGACGTCTACGGCAGCGGCCATACGCCCCTGTACGCCAATTACATCCACGCCATTGAAAATGGGGTGGACCCGTTGGTGAGCGGCACGGAGGCAATCAAGGCGATGAAGATCATCCTGGCTGCCTATAAATCCCAAAAGACCGGCCAGCCGGTCAAATTCGACGATCTGGAGTTTTCCACGCTGGATATGCAGGATTCCGACGTGCGTTGGCACAGGGGGTAAACCATGAAAGTAATCACGGTAGTCGGCGCACGCCCGCAGTTTATCAAAGCGGCGGTGGTTTCGGAGGCCTTAAAGGGCGTGTGTGAAGAAAAGATCGTGCACACCGGCCAGCACTATGACGCCAACATGTCCGATGTGTTTTTCGAAGAGCTCGGAATCCCGAAGCCTGCTTACAATTTGGGTGTCGGTTCCGGCACACACGGCCACCAGACCGGCGAAATGCTGATGAAGATCGAAGACGTCCTGCTTGCGGAAAAGCCGGATGTGCTTTTGGTGTATGGCGACACCAATTCCACAATCGCGGGAGCGCTGGCGGCTTCTAAGCTGCACATCCCGGTGGCCCATGTGGAAGCGGGCTTGCGTTCGTACAACATGCGGATGCCGGAAGAGCAGAACCGCGTATTGACCGACCATATTTCCCACTGGCTGTTCTGCCCCACGCAGACCGCTGTGGACAATTTGAAAAAAGAGGGTATCGTGCAGGGGGTTCAGCTCACAGGAGACGTGATGTTGGATTCGGTGCTGCACTTCCTCGAGGTGGCGCGCCGCAACCCACAAAAGACAGCGATCTTTGAAGCGCTTGGCATTGCGCCCAAGCAGTACCGCCTGGCCACGCTGCACCGCGCAGAGACCACGGACGGCGGCCTGGAAGCGATTGTTCGCATTTTCCGGGCATTTGAGCAGCTTCCCCAGCGGGTGCTGATCCCGATCCATCCGCGCACACGCAAGCTGGCGGAACAGGCGATTGCCCAGGAAGGGTTCCACAACATTCAGCTGATCGACCCGGTCGGCTATTTGGAGATGCTCCTGTTGACCTCCAACGCCTGCCAGGTATTGACCGATTCCGGCGGCCTGCAAAAGGAAGCCTGGTTTATGGAGGTCCCGTGCATCACCCTGCGCAAGGAGACGGAATGGGTGGAGACGCTGGACGGAAACTGGAATGTGCTCGCAGATCTGACCACGGAGGATATTTTGCAAAAGGCGCTGCACACAGTGCCCGACCCAGCGGCGCGCGGGAAGCTGCCGTTTGGCGATGGGAAGGCCAGCCAGAAAATCGCAGAGGCATTGAAAAGAGAGACGGAGTGAGTTTCATTTGAATATCGTCTATATCAACCATTATGCCGGTTCCGATAAACACGGCATGGAATACCGGCCGTATTTTATGGCGAAGCGCTGGGTGGAGGCCGGGCACAATGTCACCATTGTGGCGAGTTCCTATTCCCATCTGCGCACGAAGAATCCCGATATGCGCGGGCAAGCGACCATGGAGGAGATGCACGACGGCATCCGGTATTTTTGGATTGCGGGGCCTTCCTACCAGGGGAACGGCTTGGGGCGCATAAAAAATATGCTCTCCTTCCTCCATGGGCTGAAAAAGTACCGCAAACAGATCGCGGCGCAGGGCAAGCCCGATGCGGTGATCGCATCCTCGACATATCCGCTGGATATTTATCCCGCCCGCAAGATCGCGAAGGAGTCCGGCGCCCTGCTGATCTACGAGGTGCACGACCTTTGGCCACTCAGCCCTATCGAGCTCGGCGGGATGAGCCCGCACCATCCCTATATTGTTCTGATGCAGATGGCGGAGAATTACTGCTATAAACATAGCGACTATGTGGTGTCCCTGCTGCCGTGCGCGGAAGGCCATATGAAGGAGCATGGCCTTGCCGGCGGAAAGTTTGTGTATATCCCCAACGGGATCGTAAAAGAGGATTGGGAGAAAGAGCCTGCCAATCCTCCGGTTTATGCGGACAAACTTGGACAGTACCACCGCGACGGTTGGTTCCTGATCGGCTATACCGGCGCCCACGGGATTGCCAATGGGTTGGACAGCTTTGTGGAGGCAGGGAAAGCTCTTCAAGGAAAGAAGATCAAACTCATCCTGGTGGGGCAGGGCCCGGAACGCGACCGCCTGATTCAGAAGGTCAAGGACCTCCACCTCGAAGAAAATGTAGAACTGTTGCCGGCGGTCAAGCGCGATGCAGTGCCGGAGCTTTTGGCGCAGTTTGACGCCCTGTATGTGGGATTGCAGCGGCAGCCGCTGTTCCGCTTTGGCGTGAGCCCCAACAAGCTTATGGACTATATGATGGCGGGGAAGCCGGTCATCTTTGCCATAGACGCGGGCAACGATATGGTGGCGGATGCTTCGTGCGGAATTTCCATTGAACCGGAAAACAGTGCGGCGATTGCAAAGGCGGCCATCCAGCTTGCGGAGACGCCGCAGGACCAGCTCCAGAAGATGGGGGCGCGGGGCAAAGCGTACATTTTGGAACACCACGAATACGGTGTTTTGGCAAAACAATTTTTGGACGTCTTCTCTTTGCCAAAGAGGGAGAAGTGAGTTTTATCCGAAGCAGGCAGGGCTTTCAGGCTTTCTGCCTGCTGTTTTGTCCTTGCAGGCATTTGTACAGGGAACGATACGGCGGTCTAGGTACAACGGGTCGTAATAGGAAAAAAATTGTAAAAATTTTAGAGCGCCCCTTTACAAATGGAAATCCTTGTGCTATGATTATATTCAGTAATAGGAATTGTTATCAATTATTAATCTGTTACATTCTGGCACAGAAGGAAGGTGCAGATGCCTCAATGGAGAAACGACAGAACTTTAGCCGGAAGCGGGAAGCAATTTTGATGACCATTCGCAACGCCAAAATTCATCCCACAGCGGAATGGGTCTATCAGCAATTGAAACCCCAGTATCCCGACTTGAGTCTGGGAACGGTCTATCGCAACATTGCGCAGTTCAAAAACGATGGGATTATCAATAGCGTTGGCGTGGTAAACGGCCAGGAACGCTTCGACGGCGATATACGGCCGCATACGCATTTTATCTGCACAAAGTGCGGTGCAGTCATTGATATTCCGGGGGAATTTGTTGGAGCCCGGATTGGCAAGCAAGTGGCTAAGGAAAATGGATTGTTTGTGGAAAGCTGTGAAGTGATTTTTCGCGGCACCTGTTCCGATTGCATGAAAAGACAAGAAAGTCTTTCCTAATATTTTAATTTGTATGGAGGAACCTATCATGAAAAAATTTGTGTGTTCTGTATGCGGTTATGTCTATGAAGGTGAGCAGGCTCCGGAGTTCTGCCCCCAGTGCAAAGCGCCGAGAGAGAAGTTCATCGAGAAGAAAGAGGGCGCTTCCTTTGCTTGCGAGCATGAGATCGGCGTTGCGCAGGGCGTAGACAAGGAAGTCTATGACGGCCTGGTAATGAACTTCAACGGCGAGTGCACCGAGGTTGGCATGTATCTGGCAATGAGCCGTCAGGCAGAGCGCGAAGGCTATCCGGAGGTTGCGGAAGCGTTCAAGAGATATGCATTCGAAGAGGCAGAGCATGCTGCGAAGTTCGCAGAGCTGCTCGGCGAAGTAGTTACCAACAGCACCAAGAAGAACGTCGAGATGCGTGCAGAGGCTGAGGCGGGCGCTTGCGAAGGCAAGCTGCAGATCGCAAAGCGCGCGAAGGAACTGGGCTACGATGCAATCCATGACACCGTTCATGAGATGGCTAAGGATGAGGCCCGCCATGGCGCTGGCTTCAATGGCCTGCTGAAGAGATACTTCGCGGACTAATTGTACATTTCTCTTTCTACATAGGGAATAAAAGGGGCGGAATGGCACTTGCTGTTCCGCTCTTTTTTTCTTTGCCCCGGGGCTATGGGGGCTCTCTCAAAAACGGGAGAAAAGGGTTGCCAGAGTGATCAAAGGTGGTTTATACTAAGATAGATTTGCGCCGTTTAAAGCAAAGCGACGGCGATGGTTCCCTGCGCCATGGGCGATGGAGCGCCATTCTTTCATAAAATAAGGGGGGACGCGATGTGGAAACGTATGATATAGCGGTACTCGGCGGTGGAGCCGCTGGGCTGATGGCCGCGGTTGCCAGTACAGAGGCAGGGCACAGCGGTTTGCGTGTCCTTGTATTGGAAGGGAATGCACGGGTCGGGAAGAAACTCTTGGCGACGGGCAATGGGCGTTGCAATTTGAGCAACCGCCATGTGGCCCCTGCGCATTACCACGGAGATACAGGACGCGCCGCTGCCCTGCTGAAGCGGTTTCCACCGGAAAAGGTGGCCGGGCAGTTTGCCTCCATGGGATTGCTCTGCCGGGAGTTGGAGGAAGGCCGTTTGTATCCCTATTCCCTCCAGGCGTCTTCTGTGTTGGAGATTTTGCGTCTCCATTTGGAGCGTCAAAGGGTGGAAGTCAAATGCGAACGTCTGGTTACGGGGATACACCGGGAGAAGGAAGGCTTCCTTCTTCAAACGGGAACAGGAGCTTATCGGGCCCGCAAGGTCATCTTTGCCACAGGTGGACTTGCCTATCCACAGCTTGGGGCGAATGCGAGCGGGTATCAGCTGTTGGAAAAGCTGGGGCACAGCATCGTCCCCCTGCGGCCAGCGTTGGTGCAGATCCGGACGGAACCGAAGCGCGCGAAGCCCTTAAAAGGGATGCGGAGCCATGCGGAGGCCACTTTGCTGGCCGATGGCACCCCCCTCCAAAAGACCAGCGGGGAAGTTCAGTTTACGGAACACGGCCTCTCCGGAATCTGCATTTTTGAGCTTTCCCGTTTGGCCGGGCAATGCTTGGAACAAAAGAATAAAAAAGTGGAGGTAGCTTTGGATCTGATGCCGGAGTATACGGAATCACAGATCGCTTCGCTGCTTTACCAGGCCGTCGAGCGCCTCCCCACGCTCCCTAGCGGTGACCTGTTGGGGGGAATGCTGAACCGGAACGTGGGGCGGGAGCTTTTGCGCGTTGCGCTCCCACAGCTCCCCAAAACAGCTGGACAGTTTTCCAAGGGACAGTTGGGGACTGTCAGCAGAACGGTGAAGAATTTCCGGTTCCCCGTGGTGGGGCTGCTGTCGTGGGACAGCGCACAGGTTACGGCCGGAGGGGTGCCGCTCGCAGAGGTCGATTGCCGGACGATGGAATCGCGAAAATGCAGGGGCGTTTACTTAACAGGGGAATTGCTGAATGTGGATGGAGATTGCGGCGGGTATAACCTCCACTGGGCGTGGAGCACGGGAATGGCCGCTGGGCGCGCTTGTGCGCGCTCTTTACTGAATGGAATGCCGGAGGAATAAAGACGATGGTCTATCGAATTGCAGATATTCATTTGCCGCTGGACGGGACGATGGAGGACCTGTCCAATCTCGCGGCGAAACGGCTGGGGGTGTCGCCGGGGGAAGTGCGGAATCTAAGGCTGTGCAGGAAGTCTGTGGATGCGCGCAAAAAGAGTGAGGTCCATTTTACGTGTACGGTGGAATGCGAGTGCAGCCGGGCGCGTATCCGGGGAGACCGCAAAATTACAGAAGCGGTTCCCTATCGCTATGAGCTGCCGGACAGCCGTCCGCTTCCCATGCGCCCCGTGGTGGTTGGATTTGGTCCGGCCGGTCTGTTTGCCGCGTTGATTTTGGCCCAGGCCGGGCAGCGCCCAATCGTGATCGAGCGCGGGGAGCCGGTGGAAAAACGGCAAAAAGCGGTGGAGCATTTTTGGAAGACGGGGGAGCTGCAGCCGCAGAGCAACGTGCAGTTTGGCGAAGGCGGCGCAGGGACTTTTTCCGACGGAAAGCTCAATACCGGGACAAAGGACCCGCGCGCCCGGAAGGTGCTGGAGGAATTGGCGCTGGCCGGGGCCCCGGAAGAGATTCTGTATATGGCGAAGCCGCATGTCGGGACGGACCGGCTGCCCCAGACGGTCAAAAATATCCGGGAAACCATCTGCAAACTGGGCGGCGAAGTGCGGTTTGCGTCGCAAATGACCGGACTGCTCTGCAAAGAAAATCAAGTGATAGGAGTGCGCATCCAGCCGGCCGAAGGCAATCCGTATGTGTTGGAAACCCATCATGTGGTGCTGGCGGTGGGGCACAGCGCCCGCGATACCTTTTCGATGTTGGAAGAGATGGGCATCCCCATGCAGCCCAAGCCGTTTTCCGTTGGGGCGCGAATTGAACATCCGCAGGAGCTGATCAACCGGGCGCAATACGGCCACTTTGCGCAGCATCCGGCTTTAGGAGCGGCCGATTACAAATTAGCGGTTCACCTTCCCAGCGGCCGGGGCGTGTATACGTTTTGCATGTGCCCAGGGGGCCAGGTGGTTGCAGCTGCCAGCGAAGAGGGCCGGTTGGTCACCAATGGAATGAGCAATTTTGCACGCGACGGGGAAAATGCCAATGCCGCGCTGCTCGTCGGGATCGGTCCAGAGGATTTCGGCTCGGATGGGCCGCTGGCAGGGGTAACCTTTCAGCGTAAATTGGAGGAGAAAGCATTCCGTTTAGGGGGTGGCGGGTATGCCGCGCCCGTACAGCGCGTGGAGGATTTTCTACAAAATAGGGCCTCCAAACGGCTGGGAGATGTCAAGCCCACGTACCGGCCAGGGGTGACGCCTTCTGCGCTGGACGGCTGCCTGCCGTCTGAGCTCACCGAGGCGATGAGGCAGGGAATTGTACAGATGGAGCGGTACTTGCATGGCTTTGCCTATCCGGATGCGCTCTTAACAGCAGTGGAGAGCCGCAGTTCCTCCCCGGTGCGCATTTTACGCGGGGAATCGCTGGAATCCCCCGTGGTGAAGGGGCTGTATCCATGCGGCGAGGGCGCCGGTTATGCGGGCGGCATTGTCTCCGCCGCGGTGGATGGAATCCGCTGTGCAGAAAAAATTTTAGAGCATTCCTAAAAGGTTTCTATAAAACAAAACGGCATTTGCTTTTGCGAATTCATACGCAGAAAAGCAAATGCCGTTTTCTTGTGTGGCGTTTCTAACGGACATAGGAGACGTCGTCTGTGCGGCGCGGCGCAGGGGCGTCGGCGTGCTCCTTTGGATAACCGAGCGTGATACAGCTATAGGGGATGTATCCCTCGGGCAATTTTAAGCGGGACTGGATGGCAGGGGTGCGCAACACATCGCGCACGCAGCCGATGAAGCACGTCCCCAAGCCGTAAGAATGCGCGGCCAGCATCAAGTTCATGATGGCGCAGCTGGTGTCCTCCGGGGCAAAGCGGGCGTCTGCCGGAGCGGAGAGAACAATCACAGTCGGCGCTCCATAGAAGGGGTCGTCTGTGGCGTCCTGCATGGCGGCACGGATATCGGCAAGAAGCGCCTTGTTTTGAATCACAGTGAAGTGACGGGCCTGACGGCCCATAGCGGACGGCGCATATTTCCCCGTTTTCAAAATGTCGGTCAGTTCCTCTTCGCTGACCTGTTCACTGCGGTAGGAACGGATGGAACGGCGTTCCATCAACGCTTCCACCGTATGGTTCAAGATCATGGCAAAACCCTCCTTTTTGATATTGTAACCATTATATTCTACCAGTTTTTGTTTCGCAAGGGTTTCTTCGTTAAGAACGAAAGGCTTTCTTGAGTGATATTTGTAACCAATATGACAAACCTTTAACTGCCCTTTTGTGGCAGATCTTGTTATAATGGGGGAGCGGAGGGATGAAAAACAAAGACAAGGGAGGTATTTGAATGAAACGAGCGAAATATGTTCGCAGAGGAAACGGTGGGAAGGTAGTTTCAATTTTGACAATTTTACTGCTTTTTGCCCTGTTTTCAGCGACTTGCTTTCCACTTTCTCGTGCGCTTCAAAAGGTGGATTCCCCATCGCTTTCTACCTTAGCAGGCCAGGTAGCGATAGAAGGGGCATTGTCCGCTAAACCGGAAATCGTCGCAGAAAGCGCTCCAGCTGTAGAAATCGCTCCTGAAAAACAAGCCTTACCGAATGATCCGTATCCGCTGCTGTATACCGAAAAGATTTCCCCAAAAGAAGACGATTCAAAAGAAAAAATCGCCTATCTGACCTTTGACGATGGGCCTTCCGATTTGACCATCCCCCTGTTGGATGTGCTGGATCGCTATCAGGTCAAAGCGACGTTTTTCCTGGTTGGAAAAACAGGCGAAGAGGATCGTAAAGCTATGCGCGAAATTGTGAAGCGCGGCCACGCCATTGCCGTACATAGTTATTCGCATGACTATCGGGAAATCTATGCTTCGGTCGATGCGTATTTAGCGGATTTTGCCAAGATGCACGACCTGATTTTGAAAGAAACCGGGGTGGATACCCCCCTCTATCGATTTGCTGGGGGAAGTATCAATTCCTACAACCGCGATACAGCAAAGGCGATTATTGAGGAAATGAACCGCCGGGGATATACCTATTTTGACTGGAACGTTGATTCCGGGGATGCGACCAGGGGGACGACCGCCCAGCAGATCTATCAGCACGCGGTAAATGATAGCAAGCAATTCCGCCGTCCGGTCATCCTGTTCCATAATACGGGCACGAAAAAGATGACGTTGGAACAGATCCCAGCGATCATTGAGGCGCTTCAGAAGGAAGGGTACCGGTTTGATGTACTGAAAGCGGATACACCACCAGTGCGGTTCCGAATCCCAGAAACGGCCTGAATAGAAAAGGAAAGCAACCTTCGGGAAGCAGAATGGAGAAATGGATTTCAGAGTTTAGGCAATGAAACAAAAACAGGCGCCTTCAGCGGAAAGTCTACCGCTGAAGGTGCCTGTTTCTTTTTGGGGAAAATCAGGATGTTTGCAGGGAAGTTGCCTCCTGTTTTGCCCGATGCTCAGCGAGAAGGAGATCGACCACACGCCCATAGCTTCTGACGCCATCCTGCTGCCGGTTGGCTTTTAAATAAGCATTGTTGACCTGGTTGGCCACTTCTGCGACTGGGCTTTCAAATTGATCCCAATAGGCGTTATTGGCGTTGAGATCCATGCGGACCCCTTCCCCTAAGGAAGCGGAAATCTCCTGCGCCGCCTGCGGATCTTCTGCAAAAAGCGCATTGAATACATAGATATAGGCCAGCATTTTCCCGGAGTATTGGAACTCCGCGCTTTCGCTATGTACACAGGCAAGGTAAGCGATAAAATTGGCCTCGTCTTCCCGCATGAAGCCGCTCAGATGGGCGAGCTCGTGGCACATCGTGGAGGGAATAGAGTAATCGGGAATGTCAATGTTGACATTGGCTTCAAAAGTAAAGGGAAAAAAGATGCCCGTAATCTGGCAAGCGGATAGGGCCCTGGAAAAAAAGACTGGTTTGGGGCCAAGGTAGGTGCCGTCGAGCAGGGGATAGTCGGCGGAAGCCGCCCGCATAGCGGAACGGGCTTGTTTCGCTGTGCCATTGACGGAAGCGTCAAGCGTTGTGATTCCATTTGCGTCGGTCTGCACCTGCTGGCGCAATGCAGTAACGTCGCCGGCCAACGACTGGCAGAGCTCCTGCAATTCCTCTTTCGAGGATGGTTGGATACGCAGGCCGGAGGTTTGCGCAAAGGTGTAGCGGCTGTAATTGATCCCACAACAGATGGTGAAAAGGAACGCCAGAAGGCTGATGGCGCAGAGCGCATTTCGAAAGAAGCGGCAGAGGGTTTCCCTGCGGCTTTCTCTATGTTTTCTCCATTGGATAAAGAAATAAATCAAATAGCCGAGGCAAACCGGAATGGCCGCAAGGACAAGCATCTCCCCAATGGAAGAATACGGAATGCAAAAGGAGAGAAGGTTTCCCCAGTGGGAGAGCCAGCGATAGGGACCGGTGGCATACCATTCTGCAAACGATGGAACGGCACGGGAAAACATAAGGAGCAGAAGGGAGAGAGGAAGAAACAATACAGGTATCCAAGGACGCAAGTTTGGCAGACGGAGCCGTTTCACGAAAAAAGCCTCCTATCCAAAAGGAATGTTTAGGACTGCATTCAAATGGTACCCTGGGGAAATATCACCAAGGGATTACCCTTCTATTTTAACATATTGTCGAAAAATGTACAAACTTTAAATATGCACATATTACTAAAATTTTATGAGTTACTTAGATGCAAGGAAATTTTTTCAAATTAGAGCCTATTTTTTCTAATTCGACATAAACACAGATGGATAATGTATTATCATTTTTAACATAAAGTTAACTTTGCTTTAACAAATAGCCAATAGAAATTAGTAACTAAATTTTAATGATTGGCAGGTTGCTGAAATGACAATTGAAAACTTCATGATGTTGCTTTGTGGACTGGGACTCTTTCTGTATGGCATGAAACTGATGGGCGATGGATTGGAATTGGCGGCCGGTTCCCGACTCAAGACGATGATCGAACGGCTGACAACCAACAAGTACATGGGGGCCCTGATCGGCTTTGCAGTAACCGCGGTGATCCAGAGCTCTTCCGCCACCACGGTCATGGTTGTGGGCTTCGTAAATGCCGGCTTGATGACTTTGGCGCAGGCGGTTGGCGTGATCATGGGCGCCAATATCGGCACGACGGTGACCGGCTTTATGATTGCCATCAAGCTCAACAGCCTCGCACCAATTGCGATTTTCTTGGGCGTTGTCATGATCATGTTCTGTAAAAAGAACAACCATAAGCACATCGGACAGATCGTCTGCGGCTTTGGCATCCTGTTCTATGGGATGACCGTAATGAGTACGGCAATGGAACCGCTGAGCGAATCGGAGTTCTTCCGGAATCTGTTTGTGCAGATGCAGAACCCGCTTTTGGGCCTGCTGATCGGTTTGGTGTTCACTGCATTGATTCAAAGCTCCTCTGCGTCCGTGGGCGTTTTGCAGGCGTTGGCTGCATCGGGGGCGATTGGCCTGGATTCCGCCATCTATGTGATCTATGGCCAGAACATCGGGACCTGCGTGACCGCGATCATGGCCAGTGCAGGTACAACGAAGACGGCAAAGCGTACCGCAACGGTACATCTGTTGTTCAACGTCATTGGCGCAACCCTCTTTACCTGCATCACCCTGTTGACACCGTTTACCAGCCTAATCAAGAGCATTTCGCCGAACAACGTGATGATGCAGATCTCGATTGTACATATTATCTTTAATATTGTGACGACATCCATTCTGTTGCCGCTGAGCAACTATTTGGTAAAGCTTGCTTGCAAAATTATCCCCGGGGAGGATCGCCAGAGGGAGAACCTCAGCCTCCAATACCTGGATCAGCGCATCCTTAACACGCCCCCCATTGCCGTAGCACAGGTACTTAAGGAAGTGGAACGCATGGGAAAATTGGCGCGAACCAACTTTTTAAACAGCATGGAAGCCCTCTTTTATAAGGACACGGAGAAGCTGGAAGAGGTCGGAGAGAATGAAAAGGTCTTAAACTTCCTCAACCAGAAGATTACGGAATATTTGGTCCAGATCAACGGATTGGAATTGCAAGACCCGGACCGGGAAGTGATCGGCGCCCTGTTCCATGTGGTGAGCGATTTTGAACGGATCGGGGATCACAGTACCAATATTGGCGAAATGGCACAGATCATCATCGACAATAAGGCGTCTTTGAGTGAAGCAGCGGCCAAGGAACTGAAACATATGCAGGATCTTGTGCTTACAGTTTTGGATGACTCCATACGCCTCTTTGAGGATGGAGGCCGAAACAAGGAGTTGGCGGACCAGGTCAACCGTATCGAACAGACCATCGACGACGAGACGGAGCGGCTCAAGGAAAACCACATCCAACGTCTCACCAATGGCACCTGTACGCCGCAGTCCGGCGCCATCTATAACGATATGCTGATGAACCTGGAACGTATTGCCGACCATTCGACCAATATCGCATTTTCCACAGAGCATATTGAGCATTTACCCGCAAAGGGGTTGTTGCCAACCCTTACCAATGTGACCGCATAAGGGATTGTATAAAAGCCGGGGACAAGCGTTCCCGGCTTTTCGTACTTTTCAAAGCGCGAATGGCATTTTCAGTTGCGATAAAAGCGTAAAAATGGTACAATACTATCCTAAGAAATCGGTAAAGTGAGACGCGAGAGGAGGCTGCGTTTTGAATTTGTATCTGAAACAGGATACGGAGGCAAATGCGGGCCTTTTTACGGTCTATGATACTTGCGGCCGAGTCTGCTATCGCCTTTCCGGGGATGCACAAACCCTTGGAGGAAAAATGTATCTGTACGACTCCAACGGTGTGGAGGCAGCGCGGGTCACCCATATGGGGCTGGCAGGCATTTCCCGCTATACCATCGTGGTGGCGGAGAAGGAACGCGCGCGGATCTTACAAAACCTGGCTTCTTTGAAGACGCCGTTCCGCATCCGCGGGATTTCTTGGAGGCTGCGCGGAGATATGGCCCTGCGCTCATTTGACGTGGTCGATGCGGAGGGCCGGGTGGTCATGTCGCACGGACGCTGTTGGGAGTCCAGCGGGGAATGTTTTGCACTGGAGATTGCGGAGGCGGAGAATGCCGTATTGTGCATCTGCATCGCCGCAGTGATCGACAGCAGTGCGCAGGCTGGCTCTGCTGTGGCCTTGCCGGTTTGAGATCTTTGCGCCCATTGACAAAATGGGGCGCAAATGGCATACTATAACATATATTTATTTGTAGCATCTTGTAAAAAACGCCGCCGCGCTCCTTGCTTCAGCGCCTGCGGCGATTGTGTTGATTAGGGGGAACATGCATGAGCAGGGAATTGGCAAAGACCTATGACCCGCAGGAAGTGGAGGATCGGATTTACGATTTCTGGCTGAACGGCGGTTATTTCCATGCAACGGTCGATCCGGAGAAAAAACCTTACACCATCGTCATCCCGCCGCCCAATATCACCGGCCAACTTCATATGGGACATGCGATGGATGAAACCCTTCAGGATATTCTGATTCGTTGGAGAAGAATGCAGGGGTATTCTGCGCTTTGGCTCCCCGGCACGGACCACGCCTCCATCGCGACAGAGGCCAAGATCGTGGAGGCGATGCGCCAGGAGGGACTCACCAAAGAGGACCTGGGGCGCGAGAAGTTCCTGGAACGCGCCTGGGCGTGGAAAGAGAAATACGGCGGCAGGATTGTAGAACAGCTCAAAAAGCTGGGCTCCTCCTGCGATTGGGAGCGCGAACGCTTCACCATGGACGAGGGCTGCAACAAGGCGGTTCGTGAGGTGTTTGTGCGGTTATATAATAAGGGCCTGATTTACCGTGGCGAGCGGATCATCAACTGGTGCCCGCATTGTAAGACCTCCATTTCCGACGCGGAGGTGGAATTCGCAGAGAAGGACGGCAATTTCTGGCACATCCGCTATCCGTTTAAGGACGGCAGTGGGTATTTGGAGCTGGCCACCACCCGACCGGAGACGATGCTGGGCGACACCGCCGTGGCGGTGCATCCGGACGACCCGCGCTATAAGGACATCGTTGGCAAGATGCTGATCCTCCCGTTGGTTGGCCGTGAGATCCCGGTGATTGCGGATACCTATGTCGAGCAGGACTTTGGGACCGGCGTGGTGAAGATCACCCCCGCACACGACCCGAACGACTTTGAAGTCGGCCTGCGCCACAATCTGGAAATCATCAATGTGATGAACGATGACGGCAGCATTAATGAAAACGGCGGGAAGTTTGCAGGAATGCCCGGCCTTGAGGCGCGCAAACAGATCGTCAAGGAGCTGGAAGAACAGGGCTTCCTGGTGCGTATCGAGCCGATCAAGCACAATGTCGGCAGTTGCTACCGCTGCCACACCGTGGTGGAGCCGCGCGTTTCGAAGCAGTGGTTTGTAAAGATGGAACCGCTGGCAAAGCCGGCAATCGAATGCGTCCGCGACGGACGTGTGCGCTTTATTCCGGAGCGCATGGAGAAGATCTATTTCAATTGGATGGAGAACATCAAGGATTGGTGCATTTCCCGCCAGCTCTGGTGGGGACACCGCATCCCGGCGTGGTACTGCGAGGATTGCGGGGAGACGATTGTCGCAATGGATGCGCCGCATACATGCCCCAAGTGCGGCTCCGGAAAGCTGCACCAGGATGAGGATACCCTGGATACTTGGTTCTCTTCCGCACTGTGGCCGTTCTCGACGCTCGGCTGGCCGGATCAGACAGAAGACCTCAAGTATTTCTATCCGACGGATACACTCGTGACGGGCTATGACATCATCTTCTTCTGGGTTGCCCGCATGATCTTCTCCGGTATGGAGCATATGGGCGAGCCACCCTTTAAGACGGTCTTTATCCACGGCCTGATCCGTGATGCCCAGGGGCGCAAGATGAGCAAATCGCTCGGCAACGGCATTGACCCGCTGGAAGTGATCGCACAGTATGGTGCGGATGCGCTGCGCTTTACGTTGGTGACGGGAAACAGCCCCGGGAACGACCTGCGTTTCTCGCAGGAGAAGGTGGAAGCCAGCCGGAATTTTGCGAATAAGATCTGGAACGCATCGCGTTTCATTCTGATGAATATCGATGGCCGCGATGTCCCCAACCAGCTGCCTGAAAAGCTGGCATTGGAAGACAAGTGGATTGTCAACCAGTTTAATCAGGTTGTCAAAGAAGTCACGGATAACCTTGAGCATTTTGAAATCGGCATTGCCGTACAGAAGCTGTACGATTTCCTCTGGGACGAGCTGTGCGACTGGTATATTGAGATTGCAAAGATCCGTTTGCAGTCCAGCGACGAGTCGGCCGCCCAAGCAGCGCGCCAGGTGCTGGTTTGGGTGATGACGGGAACGCTCCAGCTGTTGCATCCGTTTATGCCGTATATCACGGAGGAGATCTGGCAGTCGCTGCCGCATGAGGGCGAGTCCATTATGGTCTCCAAGTGGCCGGTCTATGAAGAAGCGCATTGCTTCCAGCAGGCCGCCTCCGATATGCAGGGCATTATGGATGTCATCCGCGCAGTGCGCAACCGCCGTTCGGAGATGAACGTGCCCCCGTCGAGAAAGACGCATCTGTACATTGCGACTGCGGCGGAAAAGGTGTTCCAGGAGGGCGCTCCGATCATCGAGCGTTTGGCCTTTGCCAACGGGGTGGAAATTGGACCCGCATTCGAGATCGAAGGCGCGGTGAACATTGTCACCAGCGGCGCGAAGGCATATATCCCGATGGACGAACTGGTGGATAAGAAAGCAGAGCTTGCCCGCTTGACGAAGGAATTGGAGTCGGCACAGAAGCAGTATGCGACGACACAGCAAAAGCTGAGCAACGAGAAATTCCTTTCGAAGGCCCCGGAGAACGTCGTGGAGGGCGTTCGCCAGAATGCAGCGAAATTGAAAGAGCACATCGCGTTGATTCAGTCCAGCATCGATGCGCTGTCGAAATAAGATTTTTGCAGGAAACGAGAGAGGCATGCTTTCCAAAGCGGAAGTATGCCTCTTTCTGCAATACTGCATGATAAGCAGGAAGGGAATGCCGCCGGAATCCGATGGCTTTCGACTGCGCTGGTTTGAGACCATTCGTTGTGGATGGAAAGGAATCGAAGGATATTTGGGCGTTTTCCTGAATTTTTTTGGAAGGAAAGTGGGGGTACAATGACCTATGAACAAACCTTGGAGAGGATTCACGCGTTTCCACGTTTTGGCGGTTCGCCCGGGGTGGAGCGCGTCCGGAAACTCTTGGCACAGCTGGGGAATCCCCAGGATCGTTTGAAATATATTCATGTGGCAGGTACAAACGGGAAGGGCTCCACCTGCGCGATGATTGCATCCGTATTGCAAAAAGCAGGATACCGGACGGGCCTTTTCACGTCCCCATTTCTCAGCGATTTTTGTGAGCGCATCCGAGTGGATGCTGAAAAAATCCCAAGGGAATCGCTTGTCGAGATTACAGAGGGGGTGCTTCCGGTTGCACAGGGCTTGATTGAAAACGGGGAAGCCCTCACGGAGTTTGACTTTACCACCGCACTTGGCTTCCTGTGGTTTGCACGCCAGCAATGCGATTTTGTCGTTTTGGAAGTGGGGCTGGGGGGGCGAAATGACGCGACAAATGTGATCGGAACGCCGCTGGTGTCCGTTATCACGTCCATCTCCCTGGACCACACCAGCGTACTGGGTGATACAGTGGAGCAGATCGCTGCGGAAAAAGCGGGGATTATCAAGCCGTATGGGGTGACGGTGGCTTATGGCGATCAATTGCCCGGCGCAATGGAGGTGATCCGGCGCGCAGCGATGAAGCAACATAACCGGCTTGTGGAGGCCGCGCCTTCCGTACTCTCGGTGGTTTCCAGCGGGCTGCATGGGACGGAACTGCGCTATGAGGGGCTCTCCTTGCACTTGCCCCTTTTGGGAGAATACCAGGTGAAAAATGCCGCCACCGCTTTGGCTGCCCTTTCGGTTGTACAGGAACACGGCTATTCGATCCCCGACCAAGCGCTCATGGAGGGTTTCGCTGCGGTCCGTTTCCCCGCCCGTATGGAACTGCTGAGCGAAAATCCTTTAGTTTTCCTGGACGGCGCCCACAATCCAGACGGAACGCATGCGCTTGCAGAGACACTTCGGAACCATTTGGCGGGGCGCTCCTTGGTGGGGCTGATCGGCATGTTGGCGGATAAGGATGTCCACACGGCGGCTGAAAATTTGGACGGGCTCTTCGAACAGGTGGTGACGGTCACACCCGACAATCCGCGCGCCATGCCCGCCGAAGAGCTGGCGGCCATCTGGCGTGTACGTGGGACGCCAGCATACCCTGTGGAGGGTGTATCCGCGGCTTTGGACAAGGCGCTTACCCTTTTAAAGGAAAACGGTGCGCTGGTGATTTGTGGTTCGCTGTTCCTCGCGGGAGAGATTCGCCCGATTGCCCGAAAGCGGTTGCGGGAAAAAGTCGGCTTGCCCGCAGATTTCGAGTAAAATTTTAGCAAAGACCCTTTATCTTTATAGATAAAGGGTCTTTTTGTATACCTACGAAGAAGAAGCATAGAACGCCTTTCTGAAAAAAGTTTTTCCTTCGTATAAAAAGGCAAAAAGTGGGAATCCTTTTTGAATGGTCCAAGATATCAAGAATGGATACATAGGAGGCAATCGAATGGGTGTCAGGCTGATTTTAAAAGACGGCTGTCTTACGGCTTTGCTCAGCGGGGAGATCGACCACCATGTGGCAAGGGAATTGCGGGAGGAGATCGATGGAACGGCAATGCGGACAAGGCCAAGCGTGTTAAAACTGGATTTTTCCGGTGTGCAATTTATGGACAGCTCCGGGATTGGATTGATTATGGGACGGTATAAATTGATGCAGACGTGGGGTGGCAACGTGACCATTGCCAATCTCCCGCCCAAATTGGAGAAGATCGTGTCCCTCTCCGGCCTGCGGGATCTCTGTAGCGTTGTAAAGGAGGTGAAGGAAGTTGAAGGCGAAGAATGAGATGCGCATTTCATTTCCAAGCAATTCCAACAATGAAGCATTTGGAAGGGCGGTTGTCGCCGCATTTGCCGCGCAATTGGACCCCACGATCGACGAGTTGAGCGACATCAAAACCGCTGTTTCGGAAGCGGTCACAAATTGCATTGTACATGCCTACCGGGATACGATTGGGATGATCTACATAACGGCAAAATACGATGGCCATGGAACCTTGCAGATCAAAATCCGCGACAAGGGGTGCGGCATTGCAGATGTGGAACAGGCTATGCAGCCGCTCTTTACTACGGCCGGGGAAGAACGCGCAGGTTTGGGCTTTGCTGTGATGGAGAGCTTTATGGACAAGCTTCGCGTCACTTCGAAACTGGGGTCTGGAACCACCGTCACCATGCAGAAGAACCTTGCGCGGCGTGTGATGAAGAATGGATAGGGATCAATCGATACAGGAAAACATTGGCTTAGTACATGCCTGCGCCAAACGGTTTAAGGGGCGCGGGATGGAGTATGACGACCTTTTCCAGGCGGGATGTTTAGGTCTGGTCAAAGCGGTGGACCATTTTGACGAGAGCCGCGGCCTCAAATTTTCCACGTATGCAGTGCCGGTTATCCTGGGCGAGATGCGCCGTCTTTTCCGGGACGGCGGCGCTGTAAAAGTGGGCCGCTCTCTGAAAGAGCTTTCCATTCGCGCCTCCCGAAAGGCGGCGGAATTTGCAGAAAAGGAGGGGCGTTCTCCGACCGTCGGAGAGCTTGCAGAGCTTTTAGGGGTGGAACCGGCGGAAGCGGCGCAAGCGCTCGGTGCAGCGCAGATGCCCCTCTCCTTGACCGCTTCCGAAGAGGATGGGGGCGGACAGATGGATATCAGCGTCGAGGGGGAGGATGAGAAGATCGCGGAGCTGCTCTCTTTGAAACAGGTGGTAAAGGAATTGCCTCCGCGCGACCAAAACATCATCTATTTCCGGTATTATAAGCATCGGACGCAGACCGAAACCGCGCAGGCGCTGGGAATGACGCAGGTGCAGGTCTCCCGGAGGGAAAAGGTGATTTTGCAGGAACTTCGAAGAAAATTGGTTTAGGGGACAGCATTTTCGTTTGAAACAGAAGAGGAGTGTGTTGGGCTTCCAAAGAAAAAGCAGTGCCATGCCCAAGGAGAGGGCAGCGCACTGCTTTTCTGTTTTGGGACAGAGGTCAAGCACGGACCTCGATGCGCTCCAGGCGGCTTCCCAGTCGGCTGAGGATTTCATTGGAAATCGTGCCGGACTGCTCAGCCAAGTCGCTGGCGGAAATCTGTTGGATGCCGGAGCTTCCGATCAGGACGGCTTCATCCCCCGGCGCCACATTTGGAATGCCGGTGACATCGATGAAAAGTTGATCCATACAGATGCGTCCAACGATGGGGACCTTTTGCCCATGGAGAAGCGCATATCTGGTCTGGGAGCCATTGCGTGGAATCCCATCCGCGTAACCGATGGAAACAACGGCAATGGTCCGCTCGGAAGCAGCCGTAAATGCCCGGCCGTATCCGGCGGCTTCACCGGGAGACAATGTTTTGACGCATTCTACCCTGGCTTTTAAGGAGAGAACCGGCCGCAGGTCGGCGGCTGCGCGCACACGATCGTTCGGACGGCTTAGGACTCCATAGAGTGCAATGCCGGTCCGCGCATAATCGAAGGAAGGTTCATAATCGTTCAAAATTCCGTAGCTGCTCTGGATATGTGTTTTAAACCCGTATATGCCGCTTTTATGGAGCACATCCACCACGGACCGAAACCGCTTGATTTGCAGCTGGGTAAAGGCGCGCTCCTCCGCTGTTGTCCCGTCGGACACGCACAGATGGGAGTAGACGCCGGTGATTTTCAAATGGGGAAAGCTCCAAATGGCGCGGATTTTTTCGATTGCATCGCTGCGTTCCCCCAAACGCCGCATACCGGTGTCGATGCCCACATGTACCGGAAGTGCCTTTCCATAGTCGTTTAAAACCTGGGCATAGGGATAGTCGATGACCGTTTGGACGAGGTTGTAATGGGCCAGTTCATTGAATTGGGAGGGATGGGTATAGCCCAATACGAGGATCTGTCCCGTAATGCCGGCCAGCCGGAGTTCGATCCCTTCCTGCACGGTGGCAACACAAAAATCGGAGATCCCCATATCCTGTAACGCTTTGCCGACGAGGGCCGCGCCATGGCCATAGGCGTTCGCCTTGATCGCTGGCATCATGGCGGTATGCTTTGGAAGAATCCGCTGAAGTTCTCGGACATTATGGGCCAAGTTTTCCCGGCTCAGCTCGATCCAGGCCCTACCTTTTTGGCACATACCGCGTTCCTCCTTTCCTTCAAAAATAAGACGGCTGCCACCAGCCCAAGCGATACAACGCAGACAGCCGAATAGTGTATCATTGAGTTTTCAACAAACAGCTTAGTTGTGCCGGTGATTTTGGCAGCTCCGCGCACAAGAACGATCACAGCCGGATGGATCAGATAGAACAGGGTGCAACCGCCGTGCACCCAACGGGGTGCTTGTCCGGGTATCCGCAGCAACATTTGGAACAGAAAATACAGGACTGGCAACAGAGAAAGATACATGCTGTTGTGCCGTTGCAGGTGCAGAAGATCGGTCAAATACCCTTCGATCAGCAAGAAAACGACAGAGATCGGAAGCCCCCACCGGCAAGCGGTTTTGGAACAGCGGTTTCTGGGATTGGCAATGGCCATGCCGAGCAATAGATAGATGGGTGCGAAAAAAATACCGTTGCGCGTATAATTGCTGATGGAGAAGATGCCGTCATAACACGCTTTAAGTGCGGGAATCTGCTGGATTAGCCCATAATAGCTGTCACCGGCAAGGCCAATCAGATAAGCAATCCCTGCGTAGATCCACCCAGCCCGCATGGACCGCTTGGCGAGGATCGCCACAAGGAGGCACCCGAGGATTACCGCCGGAAAGTACCACAGATGGTAAAACGTCCCATCAAATAGAAGGGCTTTAAAAAATTCCAGTACGTTTTTGGGAAGGTTCCCTGCATACCAATTGATCGGGAAATAGAAGAGGGTGGCAGCCAGATAGAGCAGCGTGTTTTGTCTTAAGAATCGGACGAGGCGGCGCTTGTCCCGAAATCCGCTCTTCGCATACGGCGCCAATACAAAGAAGCCGGTTGTCATCAGGAAAAAGGGAACCGCTATACGGCCGAGACAGTAGGTGAACAGGACGTCCCCCACGCGGTTCCAAGTCGAAAAGGGGGCGATGTGGATTGCCGCAACCATCAGGGCGGCGGGAATCCGGAACAGGTCCACACCTGCGTAATTTTTAGCCTTCATGGGGACTTCTCCAAAGGGTCAGAACGATGCCGCCCGCGTTGGTGCCGGAGAGGGAATAGGACATCGAGTCCGGGATTTCCACCGTTGTTTCTGCCTGCTTTTCCATGGGAACATAGAACAGTTCAAAGTCAATCCCACGCAAGCGATACGAAAACGGATGACCGGGAGCGGTGGCGTTTTTTAAAAAGGAAAGATACTCTTCCAAAACCCAATGCTTCTCTGTGATCACAACCGAATGGGGAACACCGACGAAGCGGAAGTGCCATGGCTCCGCCGCGATGCCTGTCAAGGATTCCTTGCCGCTGAGATACCGTTCTATAAATCCAAACTGCGGAGCCAGTTGCCGGAACTTTTGGAAGATGCCTGTGTGCGGAAAGTCCGGACAGATAAAATCAATCCGGGCACTTTGTGCCGCCAGATCAATGGCGAGCCCGGTCTGATGTTCACTGTGTCCGGGGAGGGCGACATACTTCTGGGTGAATGCCAGCCCCTCCTTTGCCTGCGTATCCCTCCAGATTTCCTCCTGTTCTTCCTGGGTGCGGAAACCGCTGACAGCGGTCACCTGTTTCCAACCGTCGAGGGTGGCGATTAGACGTTGCAGAGACTGTGCGGCATGGGACTGCAAAAGAATGTCCGGTTGATCGGGAAGCGCTGGGGTCATCTCCGGGAGCACTGGAAATGGGGGCAGGGGATGTCCGGGAGCAACCAGAAGAAGGTCGCCGTGAGAAATATTCTCCTGCCTGAGAAGAACCGGTTTCATATGGATACCCCCGTTTCCAATAGACGTTGGATGATCTCTGTGAAGGAGAGGCCGATTTCTTTCAGCATATTGGGATAGCGGCTGTGGGAGGTAAATCCGGGAATGGTGTTGACCTCATTGAAGTAAATGCGGCCCTCCGGCGTCAAGAACAAGTCCACCCTGGCGAATCCATTGCATCCCAAAATGCGGAAAATCTTTTTGGCGACCGACTGAATCTCTTCTGTCTTATGGTCCGATATGCGGGCGGGAACATGGATTTTTGCGTGCTTTAACGTGTATTTTTCCGTATAGTTGAAGAAGCCGCCGGAAAGCTCAATTTCATCCACAGCGCCGACGGTTAGATGGTCCGTCCCCAGGATGGCGCATCCCACTTCAAACCCCGGGATGGTTTCTTCTAGGAGGACCGCCGAATCGTGCAAAAATGCATGTTCGATGGCGGGAAACAGTTCCTCAACGGCGTGTACTTTGGTGATGCCAAAGGAGGAGCCCGATCGGACGGGTTTTACAAACAGGGGATAGCCCAGCGTTTCTGCGGCTTGTTGAAGCGATTCCCTGTTGAACGGGGGCCGGACCAAAAAGGACAGGGGAACGGCGATCCCTTCCGCCGCCACCAGGCGATGGGCCATTTCTTTGTTCATACATACAGCGGAACTCAAGAGATCGCATCCGACGACCGAGATACCGGCCAATTCCAAAAGCCCCTGTACGGTTCCGTCCTCTCCGTTTTTCCCGTGGAGGATGGGGAGCGCTGCGTCCAAAGAAACCGTCTGTAGAATGCCGTTGTCCATATAATGAAATCCGTGGATGGACTGATCTGTGGAGGGAAAGATCGGGATGCAGAAGTCCTCCGAAAACCAGCTATCGTTTAGAATGCGCTCTGGGTCCCCGCGGTACCAAAACCATTGGCCGGTATGCGGATGAAGGCCAATCCATATGCATGCATAAGCAGACGAATCTATATGGGTAATCACGGAATAGGCGGATTGTAGAGAAACACTATATTCTGTGGAACAGCCGCCAAACAAAATGGCCAGTTTCTTTCTGCGCTCCGAACACTCCAGAGGTGTTTGACTGGTGTGCAGGTGTTGAGACAAATTTGTGAGATCATCGGGGGATGGAGCGACCGTTGTCCGATGAAAGGTGTTCATTTGTAAAGCCTCCTTTGGGAAAGACAACAGAGAAGCGTGCCGTTCCCCTGTGTCCAATCGTACAGAAATACATATTTTAAACAGAAACGAAAAAGATCGCCCCTGTTCGGTCTTTATTCTACCGAACAGGGGCGATCTTTCCTTTAAGATTCACTTGTCGACTTCTTAAGAAACCAAGAAGGACTTATTAAGATTTTCTGAAGGTTATAAATAGAGGTTCATCCATTTTGCATCTACAAAACGGCCGTCCTCTAAATGGAAAAAGCGGGGATAACACCCGACCTCTTGAAAGCCATAGCGCTGATACAAACGGATTGCACGCACATTTTCGGCATTGACCGTCAGGCCGATCACTTGAATTTGTTTGGAATTCCGGGCAAATTGCAAGAGCTGCTCCATCAATGCCTGGGCGATTCCCGTCCCCCAATAGGACTTCCTTGCCGAGATGGACAGTTCACTCGTATGGCAGAGGCGCAGCGCTTCCGCTGCGGTGAGATTCCCCATGGCGGCCAGCTGTCCATGCACATATACGACCAGCAAAATACGGTTGGAGGATTGGAAACTTTTAATGTAGGCTTCCTCCTCGGCGGCAGACATGGAAAATGTGTCTTTGCCGAAGGTCAAAAAGTCGCTCTCTCCTCCGATACAACGGAGATAGTCGATCATATCTTCCGCATCGGAAGGAACCGCTTCCCGCAATTCGGCGGGTCTGCCATCCTTTAGAGAAAAGATCATCCTTTATACCTCTCGCAAATCCTTTAAGTCATAAGGGGTCTGCTGATAAACATAGTAGTTCAGCCAATTGGCAAAGAGCAGATGCGCATGGCTGCGCCAAGTAAAACGCGGCTGCAAGCTGGGATCGTCATTCGGAAAGTAGTTTTCTGGAATGTGTGGCTTTAATCCTTTGCGCACATCGCGGAAATATTCGTTGGCCAGGGTGTCGCGATCGTATTCGCCGTGCCCGGTGACAAAAAATTGGCGCCCGTCCTTTTTGGCCACCAGATGGACACCGGCCGCGCTGGAGGTGGACAGGATCATCAGTTCATCGTGCTGTTTGATGTCGTCCCGACGAATTTCCGTATTTCGGGAATGCGGGACATAAAAGCTGTCGTCGAACCCACGAACCAATGGATGGTGTGGGTCCAACACACGGTGCAGATAAACGCCGCTCAATTTTTGTGGCAATTGATATTTGGGGATTCCATAGTGATAGTAAAGCCCGGCCTGCGCGCCCCAACAGATATGTAGGGTGGAGTAGACGTTCTTCCGGCTCCAATCCATAATCTCACAGAGCTCCGGCCAGTAGTCCACCTCTTCGAACGGCATGTTTTCAACGGGTGCGCCTGTGATAATCATGCCGTCGAATTTCTCGTTTTTCAAATCCTTAAAGGTTTTATAAAAGGTATTGAGATGGGAAGCAGAGGTGTTCTTCGAAACATGGGAGGCCATCTGCATCAATTCGACATCAACCTGTAACGGCGTGTTGCTCAAAACGCGCAGCAATTGCGTTTCGGTTACGGGTTTGATCGGCATCAAGTTGAGAATGACAATCTTGAGTGGACGGATATCCTGCATATTGGCGCGTTCATGCGTCATGACAAAGATGTTTTCTCCCTCTAATACTTTAATAGCGGGCAATTCCGCTTGTATTTTAATAGGCATATTATTTCGCTCGATTCTTTTTGGATTTTGGGGTATAATCGAAAGGTAAATAGGACATATTACTTTTAAGTATACCAAATTGACAGGAAAACCGCAATATAATTGGTAGAAAGGGACAGACATAAAATAAATGTAAAAAAAGCGTTGACATTGGGGAACGAGTGTGATATTATAGTGAAGCCGTCGAGAGAGACAGAAAAAATGCTTGACACCATAAAGCGAATGTGATATGATGTTAAACATCACCTCTGAACTTGATCGAAGAGGCGAAGGACCTTGAAAATTAAACAACGTTACGAAATGAAGGACCCGTAATGACTTTGAGAGAGACGGGAACATCCGGAAGGATGTGAACGGAACTTTCGGACGAATGAGAATCCAGACTCAACAAACTGGAATACACGTTAGTGTATCGAGATAGAGCTTTTCAAAAACTCTAAAGATTTAAACGCTCCTCTGGGGCGATTAAATACAATTTTTAGAGAGTTTGATCCTGGCTCAGGACGAACGCTGGCGGCGTGCCTAACACATGCAAGTCGAACGGACGAGAGGGAGCTTGCTCCCTCAAGTTAGTGGCGGACGGGTGAGTAACGCGTGAGTAACCTGCCTTTCAGAGGGGAATAACATTCTGAAAAGGATGCTAATACCGCATAACATCGTAGTATCGCATGGTACAGCGATCAAAGGAGCAATCCGCTGAAAGATGGACTCGCGTCCGATTAGCTAGTTGGCGGGATAAAGGCCCACCAAGGCGACGATCGGTAGCCGGACTGAGAGGTTGATCGGCCACATTGGGACTGAGACACGGCCCAGACTCCTACGGGAGGCAGCAGTGGGGGATATTGCACAATGGGGGAAACCCTGATGCAGCAACGCCGCGTGAAGGAAGAAGGTCTTCGGATTGTAAACTTCTGTCCTCAGGGAAGATAATGACGGTACCTGAGGAGGAAGCTCCGGCTAACTACGTGCCAGCAGCCGCGGTAATACGTAGGGAGCGAGCGTTGTCCGGATTTACTGGGTGTAAAGGGTGCGTAGGCGGATCTGCAAGTCAGTAGTGAAATCCCAGGGCTTAACCCTGGAACTGCTATTGAAACTGTGGGTCTTGAGTGAGGTAGAGGCAGGCGGAATTCCCGGTGTAGCGGTGAAATGCGTAGAGATCGGGAGGAACACCAGTGGCGAAGGCGGCCTGCTGGGCCTTAACTGACGCTGAGGCACGAAAGCATGGGTAGCAAACAGGATTAGATACCCTGGTAGTCCATGCCGTAAACGATGATTACTAGGTGTGGGTGGTCTGACCCCATCCGTGCCGGAGTTAACACAATAAGTAATCCACCTGGGGAGTACGGCCGCAAGGTTGAAACTCAAAGGAATTGACGGGGGCCCGCACAAGCAGTGGAGTATGTGGTTTAATTCGAAGCAACGCGAAGAACCTTACCAGGTCTTGACATCCTGCTAACGAGGTAGAGATACGTTAGGTGCCCTTCGGGGAAAGCAGAGACAGGTGGTGCATGGTTGTCGTCAGCTCGTGTCGTGAGATGTTGGGTTAAGTCCCGCAACGAGCGCAACCCCTGCTATTAGTTGCTACGCAAGAGCACTCTAATAGGACTGCCGTTGACAAAACGGAGGAAGGTGGGGACGACGTCAAATCATCATGCCCCTTATGACCTGGGCTACACACGTACTACAATGGCCGTTAACAGAGAGAAGCAAAACTGCGAAGTGGAGCAAAACTCTAAAAGCGGTCCCAGTTCGGATCGTAGGCTGCAACCCGCCTACGTGAAGTTGGAATTGCTAGTAATCGCGGATCATCATGCCGCGGTGAATACGTTCCCGGGCCTTGTACACACCGCCCGTCACACCATGGGAGCCGGTAATACCCGAAGTCAGTAGTCTAACCGCAAGGGGGACGCTGCCGAAGGTAGGATTGGCGACTGGGGTGAAGTCGTAACAAGGTAGCCGTATCGGAAGGTGCGGCTGGATCACCTCCTTTCTATGGAGAAACGATTGGTTGGAAGACTGATCTAATCCAAGGTCAGGCATTACGGAAACATTTCAAAACGTTGTTTAATTTTGAAGGCCCTTCAAGGCTGAGCCTTGACGCACGGCCCGCCAGGAAGCTGGCAGGAAGTGGGAAGCTGAGAGAGGCGGG